>JAIXUI010000119.1 GCA_027484125.1 Bacteroidota bacterium
ACCCCGAATGGGGTTGAACATGAATAACCATGGGTAAAACTCATGGAAAAATGCAACCCACCCGTAACCAACCCCGAAGGGGTTGAACATCAATAACCATGGGTGAAACTCATGGACCACAAATGCAACATACCCGCAACCAACCCCGAATGGGGTTGAACATGAATAACCATGGGTAAAACTCATGGAAAAATGCAACCCACCCGTAACCAACCCCGGAGGGGTTGAACATCAATATGCTTAGTCCTGAAATCGCTTTACTCTTTCTGTTCATTTTACACTTTTTTAGTGTAAACCTATTTTAGGACGAGACATAGCCAATGCAGGAGCCATTTTTAAGTGGCTTCGTAGAAGCGAGACAGGGCTATAGGTGACGTTCCTGAGGAGCTGTCCTTACTCATTAATCGCTTCTTGCCTCATTTCAGTGGCGAGAGATTGGCCAAGGTATTTTTCAATAAGGTAATGAACGAGGTAGATGACCGGAGTCATGAGTAGAGCCATTACAAATTTGTAGAGGTAGTTGACGAGGGCAATGGCGAGTACTTGCTTGAAAGACCAGCCTGCCCCGAGATAAAAGGCAATGAAGAGCACAACGAAGCTGTCAATCAGCTGAGAAACAACAGTTGAGCCTGTACTTCTCAACCAGATGTATTTTTCACCTGTCCAAGCTTTCACTTTATGGAAGACAAGCACATCTACCAACTGGCCAATGAGAAAAGCTACTAAGCTGCCGATGATGATCCACAAACCCTGTCCAAAGATTTGGCTATAGGCCAATTGCATATCCAAGTTGCCGGAATCAGTACTTTTTGATTTCCAGAACTCTGCCGGTGTGGTATGAATGGCAGCTAGCACCATAATAAAGGCATAACTAATCAGAATAACTGCCAGCCAAGAGAAGAACTTAACCCCTTTTTCTCCGAAGTATTCGTTGATTAAGTCGGTCATGACAAACACAAATGGCCAGAGTAAAACCCCAGCAGTCATATTAAACGACAATTCGGTGATGCCAAAGAATGCGAGACGAAAAGGCTCTAATCCCAAGGTTGATTCTGCTGAGAAAATTTTGACTCCGATAAACTCGGCCACAAGTGCATTCGCAACAAAGAATGCACCTAGAACAAGAAAAAGCCTGACCTTTTTAGGGTGCCAGGCTTTTAATTCACTTGGTTTCATGTTGCAATTTAAGAACCATGAAACATGTCTTTCATTCTTTCAAAGAAACCCTTGCCTTTCTGGTCATGCCCGGGTTTGAAACCTGGCAGGTCTTTCATTTTATCGATGAGGCTTTGTTCTTCTTTGCTTATTTTTTCCGGAACGAAAATGTTGACATGGATAATCAAGTCGCCTTTTCCGTAGCTATTGATAGAGGGCAGCCCTTTTCCTTTGAGGCGTAGGAGTTTACCCGGTTGAGTTCCCGGGTCAATTTTGATGCGAGCTTTGCCGTCGATGGTGGGAACTTCTACTGAATTACCTTCTACCGCTTCGGGGTAGGAGATGAGCAAGTCGTAAATCAGGTTTTGCCCGTCACGTTTAAGGTCCTCGTGTTCTTCTTCATCAATTTGAACAATTAAGTCTCCATTGATTCCGCCTCGTGGTGCAGCATGACCTTTACCGGAAACGCTGAGTTGCATATCATGGGAAACCCCAGCCGGAATATTGAGAGAAATGGTTTCTTCTCCATTCACTCTTCCTTCGCCTACGCAACTGTCGCAACGGTTGGTAATGGTTCTTCCTTCACCTTGACAAGTTGGGCAAGTAGAAGTGGTGGCCATCTGGCCTAAAATGGTTTGTTGCACTCTTCTTACAGCACCGGCGCCGTTACAGGTTTTACAAGTACTGAATGAACTGCTGTCTTTAGCACCTGAGCCATTGCATCGGTCGCAGGCTACGTACTTTTTTACCTTGATTTTCTTTTCAACGCCTTTGGCGATGTCTTCGAGGTTGAGTTTTACTTTAACGCGGATGTTGGCACCTTTTTGAACGGCCCTTCTTCCGCCACCACCACGTTGACCACCACCGAAGAAGTCACCGAACGGACTACCGTCGCCAAAGATATCGCCAAACTGGCTGAAGATATCGTCCATGCTGAAGCCACCACCACCGCCAAAACCTCCTGGAGCATTGTGGCCAAAACGATCGTATTGAGCTCGTTTATCTGAATTGCTTAGTACTTCATAAGCCTCAGCAGCTTCTTTGAATTTTTCTTCGGCTTCTTTATCTCCCGGGTTTTTATCTGGGTGATACTTGATGGCCATCTTACGATAAGCCTTCTTGATTTCTTCCTCAGAGGCGCCTTTGGCTACACCAAGGACTTCGTAATAATCTCGTTTTTGGCTCATGGTTTTAAACTCCCACAATCACTTTGGAGAAGCGAATGACATTTTCTTTGAGTTTGTAGCCTTTTTCCACTTCAAACATCACCTTGTTTTTTTGGTCATCAGAAGGCGCAGGCATTTTACTTACAGCTTCATGCAAGTCGAGGTCAAAGTTTTCTCCAACGGAAGAGATTGCTTCGAGCCCTTGTTTAGATAGAATACCTAGGAACTTATTATGAACCAGCTTAATGCCTTCAGCGAATGCATCAAGTTCCGGTTTATCCTGGGCAGAGGTTAAGGCGCGTTCTAAGTCGTCGATTACGGGAAGCAGTTCGAGAATGATGTTTTTGGAAGCGCTGTTGATGAGTTCAAGGCGCTCGCGAGCCATTCTTCTCTTCGAGTTTTCAAACTCCGAGAAAGTTCTCAACAGTTTATCGTTGAGTTCTGCGACCTCTGCACGTAATTGTTCGGTTTCTGATAATTCGGTATCTGTGGAAGAGGTGGCAGAATTATCGGACATATTGTCTTCTGCTTGTAAATTGACTTCTTCCTGCTCTTGATTTTTAGTCGAGTTTTCTTCCTGTGATTGCATGTTATCGCGCTTTCTGTTCCAGAATTTCAAGTTTCCTGCCATTGATGCAAAGGTGACAATTCGTCAGCCAATGCGGTTGTTATTGCCCATAAAAAAAGCCGCTAAAAGCGGCTTTGGTGGAGAATACCGGATTCGAACCGGTGGCCTCTTGCATGCCATGCAAGCGCTCTAGCCAGCTGAGCTAATCCCCCATTGCGGCTGCAAATATGGACTTCGTCGGTTAAACATACAAGCGACTTCCCGATTTTTTCTTAGTAATATTCATGATTGCAGCATTTTCAATAAAAAAGGGGCCTTATGGCCCCTTTTTGATGTTAAATGAATTAACGCTTAGCGATTGAAACGTAATCTCTGAGGGGTTCACCCACATAAAGCTGACGAGGGCGACCGATTGGTTCATTGGATTCACGCATTTCTTTCCACTGTGCAATCCAACCTGGAAGGCGTCCCAAGGCAAACATTACAGTGAACATATTGGTAGGGATTCCAATAGCACGGTAGATGATTCCGGAGTAGAAGTCAACGTTTGGATAAAGTTTACGCTCGATGAAGTATGGATCATTCAAGGCGGCTTCTTCCAATTCTTTAGCGATGTCTAATACTTCATCGTGGATGCCGAGCTTGTTCAATACAGAATCACAAGCGGTTTTAATGATTTTAGCGCGAGGGTCAAAGTTTTTGTAAACGCGGTGACCGAAGCCCATTAATCGGAAGTTGTCGTTTTTATCTTTTGCCTTCTCAATATACTTCTTAGTATTTCCACCATCTGCCTTAATTAACTCAAGCATTTCGATAACTTCTTGGTTAGCACCTCCGTGGAGAGGTCCCCAAAGAGCTGCAATACCGGAAGCAACTGCTGAGTAGATGTTGGCTTTTGAAGAACCCACGATACGAACCGTTGATGCTGAGCAGTTTTGCTCATGGTCAGCGTGGAGAATGAGCAACTTATTGAGTGCATCTACCACTACTGGATCAGTTTGATAATCCTCAGTACGCATACCAAACATCATGTTGAGAAAGTTGGAAACATAATCCAACTTATTGTTCGGATACATATAAGGATGCCCCATCGACTTTTTGTAAGTCCAAGCTGCAATGGTGGCGGTTTTAGCGATGAGGCGATGAATGGTTCTATCTACTTCTTCCGGCTTTCTGTTCGGATTGAGGGAATTGGGATAGAAAGAGGAAAGAGAAGATACCACTGCTAGCAATACGCCCATCGGATGAACATCAGAAGGATAAGCATCAAGAAACTTCTTGATGTTCTCATGTACCAAGGTTCTGCGGGTGATGGAGTTGGTAAATGCCTCTAACTGGGACTCAGTGGGAAGTTCTCCATAAATCAAGAGATAGCTAACCTCCATAAAGTTGGAGTGTTCAGCTAACTGCTCAATGGGATAACCTCTGTATCGGAGGATTCCGGTTTCACCATCAATAAAAGTAATAGCGCTTTTTGTGGCTCCGGTATTTTTATAACCGATATCCAGCGTGATTAGACCAGTGTCGTCACGAAGTTTGGAAATGTCGAGCGCTACCTCGTTTTCCGAGCCAACCAGAACAGGGAGCTGGTAGATTTTGTCGCCGTATTTGAGTTCCGCGAATTGGGACATATTGTGGGGGTTAAATCAACTTGTAAAGAATCGTTACTTTAGATTAACAACATTATCTTTCTAAAGTTCTATTTGCAAGGCCACACAAAGTTGATGATTTTTGCCAAACCCCCCATAATTTAGGACCTCATAAGATGGAAAATATTTCTAAAGAAAACATAATTAGTAAACTGACCTCTTTACCCGGCTGGAAGTTGGATGGTGAAGAGCTGTGTTATGAGTTTGTTGGTAGGAATTTTATTGAAGCATGGGTGTTTATGTCTCAAGTTGCCTTTAAAGCGGAAGAGATGAATCACCATCCTGATTGGAGAAATGTTTATAATAAATTGACTATCAGGCTTTGCACGCACGAAACCGGAGGTATAACTCAACTTGACCTTGATTTAGCCCGATTCATTTGTGATAAAGTCAAGGATTTGTTTAACCGCTAAACTCGAATGAGCAAGGTAGGATGGCCCATGGTGCTCAGAATCTTCCTGATGTTTTCAGGCTCGATTTGGTTGATTGGGTTGTTTCTTCCATCTAATGATCACAACTCAGTAGCCTTCAACAGTGGACTAACTGCAGAAAAGATTTACACAGCGCTGACAGACACTGGTACATTGGCTAACTTATTTATCGGTGATTTTAAACAAGGAAAGGCTTCTGAAGGGCAGTCAGATTCTGTTTTTCACTTCAACATCACGAAGGCCTATCCATTTCAATACATTGCTTTTCAGTTTCAGCCTCATAACTTATCAATAGAAAACCTTGAGTGTGAGATACAGCTTTCTCCCGATGAATCTGGAAATAAAGTTGAATTGAGATGCAGAATTACCATCGGAAATCATCCGGTTGACAAATGGAAGTATTGGATGAATCAATTAAATTTCGATGGTTGGCTCAAGCAAAAAAAGGATGAGTTGATACAAATGTTAAAAGCATAATCAGTTCACCTCTTTTTCTTTTTGGAAGTTGGTTTATTGGGTTTTACAGGCTTAACAGGCGTTAATTCATTCTTTTTCTCTATCAGCACAGGTTTTTTTAGCCAATCTCCCACATGACTAAACTGTTTAAGCGCTAACGTTTTTCGATTACTTTCTGCCTTCATTCCTTTGAGCTTCAAAGATTCAGGGTCAGTCTTTTTAAAAGGGATGAGCTTACCATCGGGTTTCTTGAAAAAATGGAGTTGATCGGCTTGCCCTTCCTTCATCTCCACTAATATTTCTGCGCATTGAAGGGTGTTGGCTCCAATGTATTTTTTCTGTTCATCCTTCAGCCAATAGATGCTTTCCGCATTGCCTTCCATCAAGATGTTTTTCATTTTCTTGTTTTCAATTCTGGCAGTGGCTTCTCGTCCTTTCACCTGACTATACCGTAGACTGTCTTCTGTTTTCAGCATAAAGGCTTCTTCATGAACAAGCAATTTGTCGAGTTCTTTATTTCGTGTAAAAAGCTCCATGAATTTGCCGGTAATCTGATACTCATCTGAGAAAATGATGGGTTCTGTGTAAAACTTGAAAACAGAATCTTTCTCTACATAAGTCAAAGAATCACAAGAGAAAATCAGTTTTTCTTGGAAGCCGTTCACCTTGTTCCAAGCTCTCAGAACGGTACTACTGTCTTTGGGGTTTTGTTCGCGCCAGAGGGTGTCGGCTTGGAGCCAAAGGGTATCTTCTTCTCCAGGAAATGCCATATAAGGCGACTGGCTCGCTAAAATTCTACCTGATTTTCGATTAAATCGGATGTCATCAGCCCAAACGGCCAATTTTTGGACGCTGTCGAATACATGTACGAAGCATTTTCCATATCCGCGATCGGTTTCTTTTTGGTAGAAAAGGGTGTCTGCTCGGATAAACTGGGTGCTATCAAATAAGACCTCCGGATTTTGGTAGAGGTACATGTCCTTAGACTTGGTGTTATACCAACCTCGTTCGGTTTTTATTCTACTATCCGGCGTTACAATGGTGGTGAAACTGAGCAAGTCTGCTCTTTTTGTATCGGTTTGATAATTCAGACTATCGCTTCTGAGGGCTAACTCTGCATTATCGATGGTTACCTTTTCCCTAAAGAAGAATGTTTTTAGAGGGCTGTTATAGGTGCCTCTTTTGCTGGTCAGCGTTCCATCGGGACGTTTGATTACCGCTCCGGAGTTGTAGTAACCAATTTTAGTCGCGGTATTGTATTCTAACCGATTGGTAGTGAGGGTAGTTTCTCCATCCACTAAATTGACGTTAGAATCCATGATGGCTTGCCGACTGTTTCCATCATAGGAGAGAAAACCGCAAGTGCCACTGAACTTTTCGCCTTGGGTAATTCTCACGAAACCATAGCATTCAGCCCGATTGGTTTCTTCAAATAACCATGCTGAATCACAATAAAGCAACACATCTTTCTGAGCTAGAATAACGTTTCCGATCAGCCTTCTTGCCGGAATTCCACTAAGTTTATCGTAAGTAAGCTCGGCAGCCTGCTTGATTTCTACCTTATCCTGGGCTGTTACCAGTTGGATTTCGGCCAGCAGGAAATAAAAAAATAGGCAGAGAAGAGAACGTTTCATGCAGAGAAGGCCAAAATTAGGCAGATTTGCATCAAGTGAGTGCTGCAAATTCTTCCTCTTATGTTTTGTTTTTGTCGGCGTGGTATCCCCATCCCGACGATTTCACCTTTGGCATCTTTGTACAACGTCATGCTCGTGACCTTTCCCGACAAGGCAAAAAAGTAGTTGTGGCTTGGGTGTTTAATGGGGTTGAAGGAGTCAATAAAACGCAATATCAAGTCAGGCAAGAAGGGTTGTTGCATGAACACTTGGTGTTTTATCCAAAGAATTCGCAACCAAGCCTGCTAGGACAAGCACTTCGAACTTTTGATTATTTGCATCATTATAGTTCGCTCATTCAACAAGTTATTCAGGTGCATGGAAAGCCGGAACATGTGATGGTGAATGTAGCCATGCGTGCCGGATTGTTGGCTTTATGGCTGAAATACACCCGAGGAATCCCATTTTCACTGATTGAACATTGGTCTGGTTATTTACCGGAAGATGGTCGTTATCAAGGAAAATGGATGAAGAAGGCTACTGAAAGAATTTTTCGAGAGGCGGAATCTGTTATCACTATTTCTCAGCAAATGCGCGATAACATGGTGAATCGACATGGGCTAGAAATGAAAAGGCACTTCATTTTACCCAATTCAGTGGACGATACAATTTTTTCATATAAGCCTGAATATCAGAATTATAGTGATTTATACTTCTATCATATTTCTAACTTTGTTAGGGAAAAGCAAGTGCCTGAATTGGTGGCGGTCTTTGAACAATGTTGGTCCGAAGGACTAGCACACCGATTGATATTAAGTGGCGACGGCCCGGAGGCGGAACTAGTGAGAAAGAAGTTTGCACACCGTATTGAATCTGGTCAATTGGTGTTTACCGGAAGGTTAACACCTGAGCAAGTGGCCGAATACATGCAAAAGGCTGTTGCTTTGGTACTATTTAGCTTGTTTGAAGGGCTTCCTTGTGTCATGTTAGAAGCTTGGTGCACCGGATTGCCGGTAATTGCCACTGCAGTTGGCGGAATTCCAGAGGTTTTGTCCCCGGAACTAGGCGTTTTGCTGTCTTCCGGAGATGCTCAAGGTTTGTATGAGGTGATACAAAAAATCAGCAAACAAGCAATTAGCTTCAACCGTCTGCTGATTCATGAATTAGCAGTTGGCCAATACGCTTCGTCTGCTGTTGGGCAACAATTAGTTCGTATCCTTGAATCAATCAATGCCCCGCATCCTTAGTATTTTACTTAGCCGGTTTGGCCTATTTGCCTCCAACGGCTTGATGATTTTGCTTACAGCTCGTTGGCTTGGCGCTAGCGGAAGGGGAGAGGTCAGTCTTTTTCTTGCAACAGTTTCTATCAGCGGACTTATAGCCCAGGTTTCGTCTGGTATCGCTTTGGTGTATTGGATGCCGAAGTATGGGCATCATCGGGTGTTTAAGCTTGGACTAGGCGTTCAATTAGCCACTTCGTTGTTGTTAGGGCTGATAATGGGTCCTTGGTATGGCGCATTAGGTTTACTTCATCACCTCACGCACTTGTTTCGGTATTTTTTGTTGGCTTTCAACCGAATGGAGGAAGATGCAGCCGTCAACGTTTTGCAAGGAATCAGTCAACTTTTGCTGTTTGCTGCCATTTATTTGTACTCAAACTTAACCGGATGGCTTCATTTTGCTTTGTCGTTTGGTATTTCTTATTGCTTGAGCCTAACGCTTAGTGTGATTCTTTATATAAAAGCAGTAAAAAGTCGAGATCGAGCGCTACCCGAAATGGACTGGAAATCCATCCGGAAATATTTAGGACATGGAATGGAAGTTCAAGGTGGAAATTTGCTTTATCTAAGCATGACTCGCTGGTTGTTTTTCAGGTTGGAACAAGTGGGCAATCTGGCTACCACCGGGGTGTTTTCTGTAGCCATTGCAGCAGTTGAAGCCTTGTTACTCGCTGCTTCTTCTTTGGCTGCTGTACTTATGAATCAAGTGGCGCATCATAATCAGGAACATCAGATGAAGGAACAAACCACTTTTATAGCTAAAATATCGCTGTTGATTACATCGATGGCTTTGTTGTTGGTGGTGCTGGTACCCGGAGACTGGTGGGCTCAAGTGTTAGGGGAAGCCTATCGGCCATTAGGTGGTTTGCTCAGGATTTTGAGTCCGGGAATTGCACTGATGTCATTGGCCACCGTTATACTTCACGCTTATTCAGGAATGGGAAGATATCGGGTGAACTTAACAGTAGTATTGGTAGCTTTAGTTGTGAGTTTAATGCTTAGTTCGTGGCTCATGGACAAGCAGAGTGGTTTGGTAGGTGCCGCTTTGGTAGCCTCTTTCGCTTATTCAATTCTTTCTATCCTTACCATTGCTTGGTTCAATAGGCAATATCGGATGTCGTGGAGAGTTTGGATTCCTAACTCCCAAACGTTTTTAACCTTGCTACAATATGTGCGGAATAGGCGGCTTTTTTCTTAAAAACACCCCATCACGGCCTGTTCCGGAGGTGTTGCAAACATTCAGTCAGGCGATGAAGCACCGAGGCCCTGATGATGAGGGTTTCGTACTTTACAATGCAGACTATGAACCTCGCCAATTTGGAAGTTTGGACACTCACCCAGACTGGTTTGAACTATCCGCACAGCATCGCCCAATTTCAGAAGCACTGATGAGTTCATGGATTGGAGGTCTGGTTCACAGAAGGCTTTCCATTATGGATTTGTCGGTATTGGCTCATCAGCCTTATCCAAGTAGTCGTCATTCCTGGCTAACTTTCAATGGAGAAATTTACAACTACCCATCGTTGCTTCCGGATTTTCATCCCAACTCAGATTCAGATACTGCAGTATTGGTAGAGTTTCTTGAGAGGGGTGGATTGCAGAAGCTTTCCAAACTCGATGGAATGTTTGCATTGGCTTGGCTTTCGCCTACTTCTATGCAACTTACCTTAGTGAGAGATAGGATGGGAGTGAAGCCGCTGTATTATTTAGACACCCCTGATTTTTTTGCATTTGCTTCAGAACCCACGACTCTTCATTGTTTGCTTCAACAAAATCCTAATCCTAATCTATCACTCCTTGCAGAATATTTAACCCGCGGAATTGTAGCGTATGAAGGCCCCGGTTTCTGGGAGCCAGTTAAAGAATTACTGCCGGGTTATCAGCTGTGTTACAGCCTAAAGGATGGATATTTTGAGTTGAAAAAATGGTTCAACGCATCACTTCTGGAAGTTTTTCCACCGGTAGAAGCCAGGAGAAGGTTAAAAGATACCCTCAACCAAAGTGTAAGTTTGAGGCTTAGAAGTGATGTGCCGGTTGGATGCAGTTTGTCGGGAGGATTAGATTCTGGTTTGGTTACAGCCTTGGCTAAAAAACATTTGCCCAACCAAAACATATTGGCATTTACAGCTACATGGCCAGGCCAACCGGAAAATGAAGCCAGATTGGCGAAAATAGCCGCTGATTTTATTGGTGTGAAATGGGTTGAAGTGCCCTTAGAGACTCAAAAGCTGGAAGAATATTGGTCTGAAGTAACTCGTTTTCAGGGATTTCCATTAATTCACACCAGCACAATAGCGCAAGGAAAGGTCATGGAAACAGCTTCTGCTTATGGGATAAAAGTTATGCTGGATGGTCAAGGAGGAGATGAGTTGTTTGCGGGCTATTCCCATCATGCTAAAGTTTATAATCAATCTTTTAAGTATTTGATTATGAGTTTATTAGAAGATTTTATTCTTCAATTAAGTTCATCTTATCGCTTTTATCGACATCCTTTGAGTCAATGTTGGAAAGGTAATTTGCCTCCAGGACTCCCCATTTCCACGTACCGGCATGAGCGTTCATTGAAGGAGCTGTTACAACATGAGGCTTATGGACAGTCTTTGAAAAACCTGTTTCGTTGGGCTGACCGCAGTGGAATGGCCTATGGCATAGAGAGTAGGTTTCCACTAGCCGATAGTATTCAATTGCAGGAAGTGGCATTTAGTCTGGCTGCCAGTGATTTAATTGACCATGGATGGTCGAAGTTGGCATTAAGGAGAATGGCACAAGGAGTATTACCGGATGAGGTGGTTTGGAATCAAGCAAAGTCGGCTTATGGAAGTCCACAGCACCATTGGGTGAAAAACAATTATCCGCAATGGCTGAGCGAATTACATCCTCAAATGTCTGACATACTGGATGTTGCTAAATTAAAAATACTTGCTTCCAAGATGATTTCTTCCGGAAAATCAGATGGACTGTTTAGAGTGAAAGCGCTCTCTGAATGGATGAAACAGTTTGTTTCCTGAGGTGACTAAATTTTATCTCTTGGGAAACCTATAAAAATAAGAATAGCTCATGATAACCTATTAATTTGCGAATGTAAGGCCATTGACCATGAAGATAAAAGCCTATGATTTATATGCTTTGATGGAAGGACACGATGTGTTGTTATCCTTCAAAGGCGAAATCACCTCTGAGCTGATGACTTCTATCTTTCAGATAGTAGAAAACAAGCTCAATGAGATTGATGAAGACCCAAAGATTAAGAAGAAGGTTTATAACATCATGGTAGAGTGCCTTCAAAACTTGTATCATCACATGGCCGATGCAGATCCTGACCAAACATTAGTAAAGCTAAACAAAGGCCAGGCTCTGTTTCTCATTGCAAAGCAAGGCGAGCATTTCTTTATTTCTACAGGGAATTACATTAGAAATGAGGATGTTACCACCCTTAATGAGAAATTGGAGCGTATCAAAAGCATGAGCAAAGAGGAATTGAGGGAATATTACCGCGAAATCCTCCACAATGAGGAGCTCTCTGCCAAAGGCGGAGGAGGACTCGGAATTATTGACATTGCCAGAAAGTCTGAGCAAAAAATTAATTACGATTTCAAGGAAATAGATAATAATTTCTCCTTTTTTAGCCTCGAAGTTACCATTGGCTAATCTTTAAAATTCATGAACACCTTTCTTCTCGAAGCCACCGCCAAAACACCCTTGGTCTCCTTGGATGCAGCCTCCGGAATTCTCAGGCTTGAAGGCAAGTCGATACCTGAAAACTCTGTAGAATTTTATAGACCCATCTTGGAATGGTTGGATCAATATGCCGGCAGTCCGGCCTCAGAAACCATTCTTGAACTAAGCTTAGAATATTTTAATACATCCAGCTCTAAATGCTTGCTGGACGTTTTCAGGAAATTAGAAATGCTTAACTCGTCGGGCAATGTTGCTATCCGTTGGTATTATGACGAAGAAGACGAGGATATGAAAGAAGTGGGCGAAGATTATCAAGCCCTCCTTAAGGTGCCTATTTCATTAATTGCATTGGAAAACTAATCTGTTTGAGTTAGTTCTTCTTCTTGCTTAAAACGTGTCCTAAACGGGCTGGTAAATCCAGCAATAGCGACAAGAATAGCAAGGTGCTCATCAGCCAAATGATTAATAAGTTGAAAGCATAAGTGCTGAATATCGCCGAACCGATTCGTTTATCTACCACCAAAAAAGAAGCATTCAAAGCGTTTTGTTGAAAAGGATCGATGTAAGCACGGTCCTTCAACCTTATTAATTCACCTTCTTCAAAGATCAGAGGCGTTAAAGAGAATGTCATCATTTCTTGAAGTTTTTGATTGACTTGCTCTTTTCGTAATTGCCCCAATGCTTCTGAACCGCCTAACTTAACCGATAAAGTGTTGATTTTTTCGTCTTTTAACTTTAATTGTTGTTGGTAGAGTTTCCGGTATTTTGTTCCTACTTGATCCAAAATGGCGGTCCTATAAGTGGGTTGATTCTTCAGTTTTTCCGTATCAATTGGTAATCCTAAAGCCAAAGCTTCTTGCGTTAAGGTGCGAATAGCCAAAAGTTGTTCTTCGGGATTTTTACTATTCGCTAATTCTTCCACTTTAGGCAGCCAAGCGCTCTTTTTATAACCAGCTTCCGCAAGCAATCTTTGGATAGGAAAAAGCGATTGCTCATAGTCATTTTCCCTGAATTGATGCGTTATCAAGGCTTCGAATGACCATCTGCTAACCATCATATCTCCTACAACAGGAACGGCTGACTTGCCTGAAAACGAGGGGTTTAACTCATCGAAGCGAATAATTGCACCACTCAGTATCATTTGCGGAATGATGAGGAATGGAATCATTATATAAACGGTAACTGCAGACTTCAACCCTGCTGACAGATTGAGTCCGATTAAGTTGGCAACTACTGCCGTGCTGAACATGACCCACCAGCTGCTGAGGTAACTTCCTGGAATTTCAAGGATAGCATGTGAGATCAATACAAAGAGCCCTGTTTGAAAGGCTGATATACCTGCTAAAATGCCTAGTTTGGAAAAGAGGTAAGCAGGTTGGCTTAAATGCAGGAACCGTTCACGCTTCAGGATTTTACGGTCTTTTAGAATTTCTTCAGCGCTCACCATCAGCCCCATGAAAAACGCCACTAAAACACTTACGAAGAAGAATGCGGGAATATTGGTGTTAGTACCAAAATGATAGTCTTCTCCGGAAGGCTGATAACGAAACAATCCTGCAAGAAGGAGGGCTAACAATGGTGCTTCGAGTACGTTCAGCCAGATATAAGGCTTGTTTTGCCATTTTGAATATACATCTCTAAGGCTAAAAACGGACCACTGACCAAACCAGTTCGGAGCATGAAATTGATTTTTCCAGTTATGGTTTAGCTGTTGTGTTTTTAATGTTTCTTGCTTTTGTTGATCCTGAAAGAAATCATGCCATTCGGCCGGTGAGATACGTCTTGTGGGGGTTTCTCTTCCATATTCATCGACCACTTTGTTTTCAATGATGTTGAAAATCTGTTCCGGATTGACATGCCCACAGTGCAGACAAGCACTTTCAGTGGCATTTACATGGTTAACAATCGTTTTAAAATAAACCAATGCATCAACCGGATTGCCGTCATAAATGAGGAAGCCTCCTTGGTCGAGAATGAGGAGTCTGTCGAAGAGTTTGAAGATTTCTGATGAAGGCTGATGAATGACCACAAAGACGAGCTTACCACGAAGAGCCACTTCCTTCAACAAATCCATAATCATCTCAGAATCTCTGGAGGAAAGTCCGGAAGTGGGTTCATCAACAAATAGAACAGGAGGTTCGCGCAGCAATTCCAAGCCAATGTTGAGACGTTTACGTTGGCCTCCACTCAAGGTTTTATCTAGTGGATTTCCTACTTTCAGTTTGCGTACTTCCCAGAGTCCAATGGCTTGAAGAAGTTCTTCTATGCGTGTTTTCAGCTCTTGCTCGGTAAGTTGGCTCAAGCACAACTTACCGTTGTAATAAAGATTGTCGAAGACGCTGAGGTCTTCTAACAGCAAATCGTCTTGAGATACATAGCCAATGACCCCTTTCATGGCTGGATTATCAGCATGAAGGTTGATGCCGTTAATCAAAACTTGACCATTATCAGGTTTTTGGGTGCCATTAAGGATGCTAAGCAGGGTTGATTTTCCGGCCCCACTTCCCCCCATAATGGCCACCATTCTGCCTGATTCTTCCGCAAAGGAGAGCGGATGTATGGCTTGTTTGCCTCCAGGAAAAACAAGGGATAAATCGTTGACTTCGAATTGAAGTTTAGACGAATCCTCGTTAGCTAAGAAGGTGGATTGAAGATCCGAGAAATACAAGGTGCCAATTCGCGGACCTCTCAAAGCTGCTCCGGAACTAAGAAAATAAACTTTAGATCTGGAGGTTAATTGACCATTGAGGAAGATTTCACTTCCGCACTGGTGTCGCATCAAAAGCACACCATGCGCTTTTTGCCAGCAGAAGTGGAGTTCACCATCCACAGGAATTGGAAGAATTTTGGCTTCCTTGAATTCCGGTGGTGGTGAAGAAGTAACCAGAAGTAAGCGAGGGGAGTCTTTTACTGCCTTAAACTCTGAGGTAACAAAATGAAAGAGCTCGTCGAAATCGTCTTGGCTAAAGTTGAAGGTGTCGCCAACCGTTTTTACAAAGTCTAATTCTTCATGGAGTATCTCAAAGTCAGAATGAATAAACTCCAGCAGCCGAACCAATACCACAAGCTTTTGGCTTTGATTGAGTTCGGCATTGATTTGGGTGCAGATGCGAAGGATTTTGACTGAGCTAACAGAAAGCCTTTTTTCTGATCTGGAAGATTTAGCGGAACTGAGAATTTCCTCGAGATACTGATCGAAAAGCCGGAGGTAACTAACCACCTGCTCTTGGTTGAGCTGTAACCGAAGGAAACTGCGCACTATATCACGCCCGGACGCAGAAATGCCCTGAACGCTAGCTACTATAGCAAATAGCTGCATCAGGGCACGTAGTATGCTTTCGCTCACGTTTCCGTAGAGTTAGGCGAGATTGAGTGGTAAATTATTTCACAACTACCTTCCGAGCGCTCTCAAGAACACTTGCAAGGTTTGCTAATGCTTTGTTATCCAGCATGGTACTGTCTTTTACCTCAGCCATTGCAGCGTTAATGTCTTGCAGGGCTTTGGTTACTTCAGCAAACTCTGGCTTGTCTTTCATGCCTTCGAGCAGCTTGAGGATGTTTTCAAGTTCTAGGCGAGACTCGTATATCTTATTAAACAGGAAGTCTGTTTTGGCGTTACGAGGCAGGTTTTTTAGAGTTTGAGTAGCCAGGTATTGGCTTTCTACATAAGTACCTATTGCAACGAAAGTTGCGGTTTCGAGTCTAGAGTTGTTGGTCAAATACTTAGAAGTTTCTGTAAAAATCTCATTAGTAATATGACGCATAGAATCTTTATTGTCTATCACCGAATTGATGTACTCAGCAGTAAATTTTTCGAAACCTTGAGCAGCATCCAGTTCGGTGGCCAATTGGCGAACAGCTTCCATGTAAGGGCCTGCTTCTGCACCTTTTTCGAAGGCAGAGAGGGCGATTAAATCGAATCCATAGACTCCAAAATTCAATCCTTTTTGAGCACTTGTGGTATAATTGGCTGCGTTTGCTGGATTGTTTAGCATGTTTTTGTCCAGCTTGATACCTGCTTCTTTCATGGCATCTACCAGCGCGTAGGGTGCCGGAATGTCTGCTAAAATTTTCCAGAAGCGATAATCATCAACCTCGTTAATGGTGTCTGCAGCGGCTGCTGCATCGGTGGTGCTTTTCTCATTGTTACCGCAAGAGAAAAGTCCGAATGCCATGACCAGAAGCACTGGCACAAAAGAGAGTTTTTTCATATTGTGGACGATTTTTTTCAATTAGTTACAAAGATGTAAGAGTTGTTTAAATTCTCACTACTACTTTAAAATCTCTCAAGGAATTCTTAGTCCCATTACGCATACATCATCAATTTGCTCATGGTTTCCTCTCCATTCTTCAAATCTTTCTTCTAAAAGCAATATTTGCTTATCCATCGGCAGTTGTGCCATGCCAAGGAGCATGTTTTTAAAATTCTTTAGCATCAGTTTTTTTCCCATGCTTCCGCCAAATTGATCTGCATAACCATCTGAAAATAAGTAAATAACATCTCCCTGATTCAGTGTTAAGGTTACTTCAGAAAAGTGGATTTTTCTGTCTAGATGATCACCTCCAATTGATTTTTTGGTTCCCTTAATTTCATTTAATTCGGCCTCTTGCTGAATATTTTGAATGAGGTAAAGGGGGCGCATGGCTCCTGCATAGGTCAAAGTTCTTGATTGTGGTTCAAATACGGCAATTGCAGCATCCATACCATCTTGAGTGCCTAAACCATGAAGGTTCTGTTTTAAGGTTTCATGAATCCACCGATTCATTTCAGCGAGAATTTCAGCAGGTGAATTGATTTCTCTTTCTACTACAATCTGATTGAGCATCATGGAGCCAATCATGCTCATCAATGCGCCAGGAACGCCATGTCCGGTACAATCGATAACGGCAAACAGCACTTTGTCTTCAAACTGGTGTACGAAGTAGAAATCGCCACTCACTACCTCTTTAGGTTTCAGCAAACAGTCGCAATCGGGAATGGTTAACCTCAGCTTTTCTAATGATGGCAATATGGCCGATTGAATTCTGCTGGCGTATTGCAAACTTTCTTTAACCTCCTGATTCTTAATAGATATAATTCTGTTTTGTTCAACTACTTCTGCGGTTCGATGAGCAACTTGCGTCTCTAATTCAGACTTTTGGTCTGCTAAAATTTGTTGCTTCTCTTGTTCTTTTTCAAGGTTCTGCCTTGAAAGCTCTTTCACATTTTCTATCTGTTTGATTAAACCTTGGTTGGTTTTCGAGAAATCATAAGCCAAATAGATTGTCACCGAAAGCGGAAGGCTCATAATGGCCAAAGCAATAAAAGTGAAAAAGCCGATAAGCAAGATCACCACTCCAGCTTCTTCAGCACTGCTACTTGCCCAAAATGCCCCGAAGACTAACCATATAAATCCAAGGAAAAAGAAAACAGTTGAACCCAGCACTCCGGCACCTACGTATCGTGCACCTTCTTGTTTTCTATTTAATGCTTTAAGCGACAATCGGAAGGAGTCTATGTAAACCAGTAAGGCAAGTATTCCTGTTAGGCTACTCTGATAGTCATTTTCAAATATGATCAGCAGCGTAACTAGGATTGAGATAAGCACTTGAAATAGATAAAACTTGCTTTTCATGTCTTTAAAAAGCACATACAGCAAGGAGATTAGTGTGATTAAATAAACTGGAAGAATGAAGTCTGAATAAAAGTGGATTTTATCGGATATATCGGGATTGTGAATGTTGAAATAAACAACAGGTAAAAGAAAGATTAAGGCCATGGAGCCCACAAAAAAGCTGTAGAATAAATTGAAGGTCTTAGATCTTTCAAACAGATAAATAAGCAAGTGAACGAGAAACAAAGCAGCGAAGAAACCAAACAAGGCTACCGGAAACCCCATTACAAATTTTGTATAGGTGGTATAACTTGCCACTGATTCGTTCATTTCATCTATGCTGATTTTGAATCCTTCTTGAATGGTACTATGATCAGAGTACCTGATGGATAACACATGAAGCCCGGTATCCATCAAGCTAAATGGAACCGGTAACTCATGAGGGTTATGCCTAATTTCTTCGGAAGCCTTGCTGCTTACTTTTCCATACTCAACAATTTTTTTACCGTCCAGATAAATTTCACTTGCTCCGCTTTGCCGAACTTCAAGTGCAAGTGGTTTTCCAATGAGTGCTTCCGGGATTTTGATATGAGTCCTAAACCAGCCTATTGGATTTTTTGCATATATCTCTTTAAAGTATCCTTGTCTGAAAAGCCATTTTTTCTCAAATGCAATCAACTGAGGATCCTTTTTTCGTTTTCTTTTGGGTTTGCTATCCTCTTCTTCATCATTAATCTCTGAATCATTGGAGTTGATGGGTTTAGCTACCGGGATATTTTGGGCTGCAAATTCTGCGAATGTGCTCCAATGTTGATCCGAATAAGCGCTATTCTTCCATTGAATGCTATCTCCAGGTTTAAATCTCCAAAACTTGTTGATGGAAACGGAAGTGCTGCTTAACGAGAATTTGATGCCAAAATCAGTTGATTTCTTTTTAGAAACTTTGTCAATAACCAGGTCATGCAGACTATGATAAACAATGGTGTCCGGACTTAACTGGGTAGTTGCCTTGGCGATGAATACGAAAAAGCACAACAGTAGGGTAAAAAGAAGCCGATAAGAGTGATTAGGCATACTGCTAATCTAACCATTACTCACTTGCTCGAAACCTGTGCTTGAGAATTTGGGGACGAATTTTTTTTTATTTGAGGTAGAAGTTTTGGCTTAAGTGCTGATATTGAGCTGATCTGGATTGATCCGGTTCATAAAGTGTAAGTATATCCGTTTCCTTTTCAAGTGGAGCGTGTTCCATACCATATGTGCCAAACATTCGAATGGTTGGAGAGTTAGGAAACGACCGAATGAAGGTTTGTTTGATCAGTTTCATTGCTGGATTGACCGGGAGGTTTGGCGCGATAATCGAAAGTCTTCCGCTTTCTGTTAACAACAATGGTGCTTTGTTCAAGAGATGTTCTGCACTTAAATGAGTGGTTTGCCGTGCTATTTGTCGCTTTTTATCTGGCGTTTGCTGGTTCGGTAAAAAGTAAGGCGGATTGCTAATGATCAAATCAAACGGTTCTATTGATTGAAACTCCAGAAAATCAGCTTGAAGGGCAGTAAGCCTAGAGGCAAAAGGGGAATCGGCGAAATTTTCTCCCGCAAGGTCAGCGGCTTCCTTTTGCAAGTCAATGGCAACAATTGAAATATCAGGAAATCGATTCGCTAATAACAAGCTAATCAGTCCTGTACCAGTGCCAACTTCGAGTATTCGTTGATTACTTTCACATTCAGCAAGCAATCCAGCAATCACCCCATCAGTTCCGATTTTAAAAACACCCGGGCGCTGTTTTACCTTAAAATCCTTAAAATAGAAATAAGAATCTTTTGACATGTTCAGGAAGTTTAACGCATTTATGGCGCTAAACGAGACAACTTCCAAGCACCATCTTGCTGAAGGGTATATCGAAGTCGATCATGTAACCTGCTAGGTCTTCCTTGCCAAAACTCAATAGAATCAGGGATTAAGCGGAATCCACCCCAATTTTCGGGTCTTGGAATTGGGTTATCGTGGCCAAACTTGGCTTCAAATACCTGAAGTATGCGCTCTAAAGCTTGGCGGTTTTCAATTTCTTCACTTTGTGGCGAAGCCCATGCACCTAAACGATTGCCGCGTGGACGAGAGTGAAAGTATTCATCACTTTCATGAGGGGTGGTTTGTTCCACTTTGCCTTCAATTCGAATCTGACGTTCCAATTCAGCCCAAAAAAAGGTGAGTCCGGCAAAAGGGTTTTCGGATAATTCGCGCCCTTTTCTGCTGTTGTAATTGGTGAAAAAACGCAGTCCATTTTCATCCAAACCTCTTAAGAGCACTATTCTACCTGAGGGTCTTCCTTCAGCACTTACGGTGCTTAAATGCATCGCATTAGGTTCGGCAACTTGAGATTGAAGTGCTTCATGCAGCCACTTCTCTAAAAGCTCTAATGGGTTTGCAGTTGCATGAGATTCGTCAAGGGCTGCCTGGCTGTATTCTTGGCGGATGGCGTGTAAATGCTGTTGTATATTCGACATGGATTGATTGAAATGAGTAAACAAATTTACTTAAAATTAATTAAGGATATAGTTGTCGGATATTATCTTTAAACTTTATAAACGCCTTCAGTATGGAACAAGGTAATCAATTTCCATTTCATCCTTCCGCTATTCAACCGGGTACTCTGCTCTTGAGCGAACCCTTTATGAAGGACATTAATTTCATGAGAAAGGTGGTTTTGATGGTTCGTCATGATGAAGAAGGCAGCATCGGATTTATGCTTAACCAATTAACAGATTGGCTGGTGAACGAGCTAGTAGAAGGATTTCCAGTGAGCTCATATCCCGTTTATGTGGGTGGGCCGGTGTCTCAAAACACCTTGCATTATATGCATCAGATATCCGCTTTAAAGGATAGTTCAATGCCCATCACCCAAGATTTGTATTGGGGAGGCGATTTCGATCATTTGAAAGATTTGGTTGAGGCGGGTGAAGTTGCTCAATCTCAAATTAGGTTTTTCATTGGCTACTCAGGCTGGACAGAGCGTCAGTTGGACGAGGAAATAAAAGAACAAAGTTGGTTGATAAGCAACCGAAACCCGGTGAATGTGATGCGCTATGAAGAACATCTCATGTGGAAAGCGCTTGTTACCGAGCTAGGTAGCCCATTCAAATTCTTGGCTAGTGCGCCAATAGATCCAGCTTTAAACTGATTTTAAATGATCGAGAATCTGGCTGATGAATCAAAGCCAACCGGCCTAGTTTGTGTAAGCTGATAAAAAAGGTCAAAAACAATACCTTCCTTTAATCCCATACCAGTAACGGCAATCTTTCTGATTTCGGTTACTTCCATGACATGCAGGTATATTTCTAATGCAGGAATGATTACATCAGCGCGGTCTGGATTTAGTCCGAGAACCTGTACTCTTTCCTTTAAACTATATCGTTGAAGGTAATTGTAAAGCTCTTTCAGATTTTTGTATGAGGCTGTTTTACCGTTTTTGATTTTTAGTAGGTCAAATGCTTTATTGATGTTACCGCCCGAACCTAAAATGAGGCTGGGAATGCGTGGTTTGATGGTTGTTTTAAGCCAATGGGTAAGCTCTTTCCAAACGCCATCATCATCTTGATTGTCTAAAATTCTAACTGTTCCTAAGTTAAAAGAGCGGGAGGCGATTTTTTCTTTACCGCTCAGTAAACTAATTTCTGTACTTCCGCCACCCACATCTACAAACAAGCTGTTTTGGTGCATATCTAAGAGATTCATCTGTGCCCGCCAAATGAGATCGGCTTCTTCCTGACCTGAGATAATTTCAATACTTATTCCTGTTTCTTTTTCTATGGCCTTGACTATTTCTGGACCATTTTCAGCTTCTCTGAGGGCTGAAGTTGCACAAGCTCTGAATTTTTCAGTACGAAACAATTTCATGAGTAAGGCGAAAGACTTCATCATATCCATGAGGTCAGAAGCTTTTTTCTCAGGAATTGACTTATTGATAAATACATAGTCACCCAATCGCAAGGGGACTCGGATAAATTCAATCACTTTATGTTTAGGAAATCCTTGCTCCATGTGCATGCTACAGATGTAAAGCCTGGCAGCATTGGAGCCTATATCAATGGCAGCTAGTATCATGATTCTTGGATTTCCTGCTTTTTAATGGCTTTTTTCTTCACCTTTATAGAAGGTTGGCTGACATTTAGCAAGTCGCTTATTTGCCACTGTGACCGAACTACCATGTTGTGTTCTTCTGGCAATACTCTTTCGTTTTTGAGTGTAGCATCAATAATTCGTGCCCTACAGTTATCCGACCATTGAAGGTCAAAAATTTGGATCAAGTTTTTTCGAATGTTTTTATCGTAGATTGGGAAAGCGATTTCAACTCGGTTTGAGAGGTTTCGATTCATCCAATCTGCCGAGGAAAGAAACACTTTTTCACGTCCATTTTCTCCATTAGCGAATATGTATAACCTACCATGTTCCAGAAAACGGTCGATGATGGAGATTACACGGATATTTTCGGACATCTGCTTAACTCCCGGAACCAAACTGCACATACCTCGTACAATAAGTTCAATTTTGACCCCTGCACGACTGGCTTCATAAAGCAGTTCTATCATGCCTTCATCCACCAAGCTATTCATTTTCAGTTTCATCCATGCAGACTTACCTGCTTTAGCATTGGCTATTTCTTTTTGAATAAGTTGAACAAAACCTTCTCTTAAGTGGTTGGGAGCAACCAACAAATGTTCATACTCATAGTTGCGGGCGCTGTTTTCAAGCCATCTGAAAAGCTTATCGGCGTCCTTAATCAGGCGATTATCATGGGTAAACAAACCAAAATCAGAATAAATACGCGCTGATTGGCCATTGTAATTGCCAGTTGAGAAATGGGCATATTGAACTATTCTTCCTTTTTCATTGCGGCTTATCAAACACATTTTGCAATGCACTTTCAGGTTGTGGAATCCATAAATGACTTTCACCCCTGCTTCGTCCAGTTTTTCTGCCCAATACATATTGGTCTCTTCATCGAATCGCGCTTTCAACTCAATGATAGCAGTAACTTTTTTGCCATTCATAGCAGCAGTTACTAGGCTATTGGCTACTTGAGAGAGCCTCGCAATGCGGTACAAAGTGATTTTTATCTCTGTAACTGTTGGGTCAATAGCGGCTTCTCTAAGAAATCGGAGCACATAATCGAAGCTTTGATAGGGATGATGCACCATTACATCCTGGGTTCGAATAGCATCGAACATGCTTACGTAATGATCGAGCAGCTGGTGCGGAAGCTGTTCTAAACCAGGATATTTTAACTCGGAATTTCCCGTATCCGGGAAGTTCATGAAATCCGAAAAGTTATGATATCGGCCTCCCGGAATGATGTTGGCTTTTTCTAATTTAAACTTGCGGATGATAAGATTCAACAAGTCAGTCGGAATGCGAGCATCGTGTATAAATCGAACAGGTTCCCCTTTTTTTCTGGCTTTCAAGCTTTTATTTAGCTTATCCAGTACCGACTCGTAAATATCATTGTCCACATCGAGTTCTTGATTTCTAGTAAGTTTGATGGTAAATGATTCGAGCGTATCGTAGCTAAAGACTCCGAAAAGGTAGTTGAGGTTGAACCGAACTACATCGTCTAAAAGGATGATGTCATGGGTGTTTCCCGATTGGGTGTTTAATTGAAAAAAGCGAGGGATAAATTTGGTCGGTAATTCTACTAAGCCATAACCCGCTTCTTTCCCTTTCGAATGATTATACATTTTCACCGCCAGATAGATGTACCGGTCTTTCAAGTGAGGCGTCACAGAAGTTCCGGTCAGCATAATAGGGGTGGTGTATGGAAGAATTTGCTGCTTGAAAATGAGCCTTACTTCTTCTTGCTGGGCAGTACTCAGTTCTTTTTCATTGACTAACCTGATGCCGTTTTCGCTTAAAGCAGGAAGAATGGCTTGTTCAAAGAGCCTTTCAAATCTGTTTTGCTGCCTAATTACAACATCCTGAATAAGTTGAAGAATAAGCTCAGGATTAAAGTTGAGTTTTTCCCGGTCCACCTTCGATAAAGAATTAAGCTTTCGAAGAGAAGGAACACGAATTCTGAAGAACTCGTCGAGGTTGGAGGAAAAGATAGCTAGGAATTTAATGCGTTCTAATAAAGGAACGTCATCAGCGGCCGCTTCCTGAAGGACACGGTCATTGAAAGCGAGCCAGCTAATTTCGCGGTTGAGGAGCTCGAATTTTTCTCCTTTCCGTTTGGTTTTGAAAATATAATCGCCTGAAGGCATGCTATTGATTTAGAGAAAAGAGTTCTCCACTTTGGGGAAGTCATGCCAGATCAACTCCGCATTTGAACTTGATATTTCTTCCCATTTTGTAACGTCGAATCCAATTTCCATTAGGCCACAAGTAGGTAAATTATCTAGTTGCAAGGCTTCAATGAGGAAATTAACTACCTGAGTCATGGTTGGATTATGGCCAATGATGAGCAAGCTGTCCAGTTCGTCATTGGTGGCTTTGATGTTTTGAATGATGGTGCGATAGTCGGCTTGGTAAATCCAGCTGGCTTCTTCTGCTAATTCAATGGAAATTCCGGCTGTCGCAAACAAAAAGAAACAGGTTTGCTGTGTTCTAAGAGCGTGTGAAACCCATGCAACATCTAAATGGATGTTCCGTCCTTTTAGTTTAAATCCTAACTTTTGAGCTTGTTGTTTTCCGGCCTCGGTGAGCGGCCGGTCCACATCTTCTCCGGTAGCCGATTCAAAGGCAGCTTTGGCATGGCGGAGAATCAATAGCTTCTTCATGGATTACACAAAAATAAAAGAGTGTTTCAGTAATGTTGTTAATAAATAGTTGTGTATTTCCACACTTTTCAACAACTAACTTCGCAACATGAATAGAATGCTCGGGATTATCTGGGTTTTGTTGATGGGTGTGACTAGCGTTTGTGCCCAACAACAGGATACCCTTAGGTTTGCTCATTTTAACACAGAAAATCTCTTCGATACAGAAGACGACCCTGCCATTGATGATGCAGAATTTTTACCTTCTTCTAAGCTAGAATGGACGCCCGAACGTTATAGTATAAAGTTAGGTAAAATAGAAGAAGTGTTTGAGGCTCTGGGTTTTCCGGATGTCATTAGCTTATGTGAAGTTGAAAATATGCGGGTGCTGGAAGACTTACTTAAGCAGCCCAAACTTGCGAAATTAGATTATCAAATTGTGCATAGAAACAGCCCGGATGGTCGCGGTATTGATGTGGCTTTTTTGGTGAGAAAGCAATTTGGAAAGCCGGTAAATGTGGTGGGAAAAGGGGTCGATCTAGGTCCGAACAGCTTCCCAACTCGTGATATTTTGGTACTTCAAGTTAAATCCGGTAAGCATGATTTCTTTTTCACTGCCAACCATTGGCCTAGCAGAAGAGGGGGAGAAAGCTCTTCAGCGAAGCGTATGGCTGCGGCGCGCGCTGCTTTGAGTATTGTGGATTCTTTAGGAAAGAAGTTTCCACAAGCCCCATTGGTGATGATGGGCGACTTCAACGACACTCCCCAGGATACCTCCATTCGATTGGTCCTCTTAGAAGGCAAAGAAAAAAGTTGGGGCTTTAACTCCTTCTTTTCTTTGGCAGAACAAGGCGAAGGAACTCATTTTTATCGTGGCGAATACAGCATGCTGGACCAAATTATATGCTCCAAGCAACTTGAAAATGGCAAGCATTTCTCCTTTGTGCCAGGCTCAGCCAGGGTTCATCGATTTAGTTTTATGACCGAACAAGATGGAAAATACAAAGGGGCTCCCAAGAGAACCTATGTGGGAAATAAGTACATGGGCGGTTATTCAGATCATTTCCCCGTAAGTATTCAAGTTTTAAGGAAAAAGCCATGACCGAAAAGTCTTGGTTTGCCAGTTGGTTCGATACGCCTTGGTATCATTTACTTTATCAAAACAGGTCCTATGAGGAAGCCGCTAGGTTTATTCACGCGCTTATCCAAGAGCTAAAACCTCATGCCGGTGCCTCAGCTCTTGACTTGGCTTGTGGGAAAGGCCGGCATTCTATTACGTTGCATCAAGCTGGTTTGCTTGTAACAGGTGTCGATTTGTCACCGTCATCGATTGCTGAAGCTTCTTTATCTGCAACCCATGGATTGCAATTCATGGTTCATGATATGCGTCAACCTCTTAATAGTAAGTTCGATTACATTTTTAACCTCTTTACAAGCCTAGGTTATTTTGATACCATCGATGAGGATTTGCAAGTCATGAAATCTATGGCTCAAATGCTTGAATCATCCGGTACAGCGGTAATTGATTTTATGAATGCAGAAAGGACAATTCAACAGCTAGTAGCAGAAGAAGAGCAGATTAGAGGTGACATTAGCTTTAGCATTCAACGCGCTGTGACTGAAGATCAAGTAATTGTGAAATCTATTGCGGTTCATACTCCAACTGGTGTTTATGATTTCGAGGAACGTGTTCGAGCTTATCGCTTAGCCGACTTCGAACGAATGTTTCAAGCAAGTGGACTAACGTTGGTTCAAATATTTGGAGACTATACCCTGGCACCTTTCCAGCCTTCTACTAGTAACCGCTTAATTATGATTTTGAAACATGCTTGATAAATTATTGAGCTGGGACGAAGAAACCTTTTTAGTTATTAATCGAGATTGGGTTTCACCTTTTCTAGACTGGCTACTTGTTCCTGCCAGGAATCCTCTTACATGGATTCCGGTTTATGCTTTTTTACTTCTTTTTTTAGTTATAAATTTTAAAAAACAAGGTTGGATAACCATTGGTATGGTGGTATTGTGCTTCATCGTAACCGACCAGCTAAGTGGGCATGTGATCAAGCCTTGGTTGGAAAGAGTACGGCCATGCAATGATTCCTATTTAGCCGAATATGTCCGACAATTAGTACCATGCGGAAGTGGCTATAGTTTTACTTCGAATCACGCAAGCAACCACTTTGGCATCAGTGTAATGTTGATGCTGCTAATTGGTAGGCTTGCATGGTGGGTGAAACCACTCTTGCTTTTATGGGCAATTGTAGTAGCCTATGCTCAAGTTTACGTAGGGTTGCATTATCCTATTGATGTGATCGGTGGAGCATTACTCGGAACCCTTACAGCTTTAGCTTTGTACCATCTAATACATAAGAAAATTGCTTTTATCTCTTAGAATATGACCTTAATCGAGTATTTGTTGTTGTTTTTAAGCCCAGTTTTAGGTGGAATACTAGCCTTTTCCCTAGGGAAAAAGTATAATAACCTTATGAAGATTGGGCTGGTTTTCGGTGGGGGCTTTCTATTCGTGACCTGTATCCTCCATCTCATTCCGGAGAATCTTCATCATGAACATTCACCTATGAAGTTGTTCATTGTGTTGGGCTTTTTTCTACAGATTGTGTTAGAAAAATTTTCAGAGGGAATCGAGCACGGACATTTGCACCTCGATGCACCCCATGGCCACGATCATCATCATGATCACAGCCATTATCATGGTAAAACGTGGACTTTATCTTTGGGCATGTTGGCCAGTTTATCAATCCATAGTTTGATGGAAGGGGTACCGCTGGGTGGGCACTTCGAGTTTAACAATCATGGACACAATCCGTTATTAGCTGGTGTGCTGATGCACAAACTGCCTTCTGCTTTTGCACTGGTGACAGTGTTGCATCAAACTGGTATGAAAAAAGGGATGCTATGGGCTCTTTTGTTGTTTTTTGCCTGCATGAACCCGCTTGGAGCGCTCTTAGGTTCATGGTTGCAAGAGGGACAAACCGACAGCAGTTTGCATCATGTTTTTGATATTCTGACTGCCTTAGCTACCGGTTCATTTTTACACATTTCAACCACCATCCTTTACGAAAACAACGACCACCACAAGCTATCACCAGCGCATCTGGTGGCCGCTGCCGGAGGTGGGTTAATCGCGATTTGGTAGCGCTGTTGAAGCCTAACTATTCCATAGTTTTCTGTATCGTCCGTCTTGGTCGTACATGTTCGACTGTCGGATTGGATCGAAAACTCGATCGCCTCTTGGATCTTGACCAATTCCCGCAACATATTGCCAATTGCACCAATTTGAAGCCGGGTCGAAATCGATAAGGCAGTGTTCAAACCACCATGCTCCCCATCGCCAATCTAACTTAAGATGGTGAACCAGGTAAGAAGCCACATTCTGACGGCCTCTATTGCTAAGCCAACCGGTGAGTTTCAACTCCTTCATACAAGCATCAATGAATGGTTGCCCCGTTTGGCCTTCGCACCAATTTAAAAACGCATGGGTATTGCCTTTCAACCCGGGATTTTTAGATTGCATCCCTCGATAGAGAAAAACATGTTTCCCATGTTTTCTTGCAATCACCCTGAAATACTCTCTCCAAAGAAGTTCAAAGTAAATCCAATAGGTAGATTCATTCGCTTCAAATTCGGATTCAAAGTAATGCAATTGCTCCATGATGCGCCTAGGCGACAAAGTTCCCAATGCCAGAAAAGGGGAGAAACGCGTGGA
Organism: Bacteroidota bacterium; assembly: GCA_027484125.1. GTDB lineage: Bacteria > Bacteroidota > Bacteroidia > UBA7662 > JAIXUI01 > JAIXUI01. The sequence continues at coordinate 28,071 of JAIXUI010000119.1, forward strand.
ATAATCGGTTCCGACTAAACCATTTCTTGTTTCTTTATACTGAAGTGCAAGTTGTTTTCCTTCTAAATAATAATTCAATCGTTTTAAGGCGCTTTTCTCCCCACCTGAAATGGTTTTTCCTCCTCTTGAATCCGGTTCCATCATGTGTTCTGGCAGGAAATCAGGAAAATCCTGAATGTTCCATAAGTTTTCTGGAAGCGATAGTGGTCTTGGAGGTAATCGTAAGGGCTCGTCTTCCGGCATTGCCGGCTTAAACCGCGCTTCTACCGCTTTGCGAAATTGAGTAAACATTTCCGGACAATCTGCTGGATTCAACACCCCTGAACGCGCTTTGAATAAGCTTCCAATGTCGGAGGTTTTTACTCGCTCTTTTCCAAAGGATTTAGTCAACGATTCAATCGCTTTTTGTTCGTCGTATGCCGGTTCATCCGGAAGAAAAGCCACCGCATTTGGAATGCTAAGCAGGAGCTCACTCATGACTTCAACCGTGTTACCCTTTGCCAACCAAAGTTGCTGGTTAAATGGTTTGAGGCGCATATTGAAGTCGGTGATGGCTTCCTTGATTTTTCTAATTCGGAAGGGGCCGATACGTTTGATAGAAAGAGGAAAAAAAGGAATTTCCTCATTTTCAAAGGGGTAAACCAACAGCAACTCATCGAAATTGGCTGCAGCTTTCAATAGCGGTTGGTCGTCTAATCGCCAATGTTGTTGGAGGCAGATAATAGCTGTTTTTCGCACGTTAATACGAACAGCATGATAAGCCTCCTTGTTTAAACAGAAGGCGCTATTCGTTCTCCATCTTCGTTCATACTTACCGGATTACCCTCTTCGTCGTCAAGAAAAGTAAGTACAATACCTGCTTCATTTTTCAATTCACTGGCAGGAATGCCATATTTGCTTACGTAGGAAGCTAAAACGGAGAGATACTGCTCTGAATCCCAATCACGGAAGATGGGAAGGTCTTTGTGGCGCTCATCAATGCGGCATGAGATCAATAAAGAGTCATTTTCCTCATCTGGTAAAGCAACTCCGTACTCAAATACATGGTTCATTAACCATGATTTGTAGCTCAACTTGGCATATAATTCATCGAACTGAATAGGGTGGAGTTGTTGACCATCAAATCGTTCGAAGTAAGATTTGAAATGATGCATTTGAACACCATGGTCGAGTAAACAGGCCATAATGCCCAATTCTCCGGTTCTCAGTTGAATGGTCATGGCATTGATGCTCACCTTAAAATCGAACGCTTGCGGGCCTTCATAAGCGTGACATTCCAAGATGAATACCGAACCAGGATCGAAGTTTTCGAACTCTACTTTTTTGACGATTCCTTGCAGGAGATAATGAAGCAAATGATAGCGTACAAGCTTATCCTTTTGGTTTAAAAAAGCATTGTTTCCCTCCTCATTGGCTTGAGCTTCACGAATTTCCTGATACAAAACGCCAAACCACAGAAGCAGTAACCATTGATAGAGTTTTTCTGGCTTAATCCATTTAACGCCTTGCAGTCCGGCAGGTATTAAATCAGAAGCTTGACGAAGCAGGTAGTCTAATCCGTATTGTCTGGCAAGTGGACTTGCTGGGAGCGTAAGGTCTGAATAAGGAATTTTCTTACCTGAAAGCAATTGAATGGATTTGTTCTGCAATCCAAAGCTTTCAATTAACCAATCTGGAAAAAGCCTAACGAAATCCTGTCCTTGTTGAACCGGTATTCCGGTAAAGAAACAATGTTCGAAATTAAAGTGATTGAAAGTGAAAGGATTATAGAGCGGTAATTCCGGATTTGATTCACTCATGTTGGTCAGGTCTGTTCTTGGTTGGTGTCGGTGGTGGAAGTTGATGAGTTTTCATCGTTTCTAACCACATTGGAAATTTTTATGGATTTTTTAAATCCAAATGGGCAGTGCAAACAACCCGTTTTACAGCAATAACCACGTTTAAGGAGGTAGGACTCAGTGAAAATGTAGAGTCCTTTATCATTGATATAATAGTCAACCCCCTCTTTCATGGTTAAATTCCCGTGTAATTGAAGGGAGTGATTTTGAGCAGTTCTTGCTGAATCTCTTTTGAAACGGGGAGTTCCTGAATAAATGTGTCGAATTCTTCTTTTCCCGGGTTGGTATGATTGCGAGAAAATGCTTTTAACAATTCATAAGCCCCATGAACCCCTTCTCGCCGTAAAACGGTTTGAATTGCTTCTGCAATCACCAGGTAATGGCGGTTCAAATCATTTTCGATAGCAGATTCATTAACAAGTAATTTTCCAATGCCTTTTTCGATGGCTTTTAAGGCAATAAGTTGATGTGCGAATGCGAGACCGAAGTTTCGGGAAACAGTAGAATCGGTAAGGTCTCTTTGTAGTCTGCTAATGGGTAGTTTCTCGGAGAAGAAAGCAAACAAAGCATTGCTAAGCAGGAGGTTGCCTTCGGCGTTTTCAAAATCAATAGGATTGACTTTGTGTGGCATGGCAGAGGAACCTACTTCATTGCTTTTGATTTTTTGCTTGAAATAGTCCATAGAGACGTAAGACCAGATGTCTTTGCAAAAATCGATGAGGATGACATTCAGTCGCTTGAGATTATCGAACAAAGCCGCCAGGTAGTCGTAATGTTCTATTTGCGTGGTGGTTTGATAGCGGATTAGGCCAAGATCCATTGCAAGAGAATCCCCAAATTCAGCCCAATTGATATTGGGAAAGGCAACATGATGGGCGTTGAAGTTGCCTGTGGCCCCGCCGAATTTGCATGCAATTGGAATTTGTTTGAGCGATGCGAGTTGGAGCGAAAGTCTTTCAGCAAAAACAGCCATTTCTTTACCAAGCCGAGTGGGCGAAGCCGCTTGACCATGTGTTCTGGCAAGCATTGGGATGTTATTCCAATTTTCGGCCTTTTCATGGATTAAAGCTTGAATGTTTTCAAGCTGTGGATACATCACCCGTTGCAAACATTCCTTAATGGAAAGAGGAACCGCAGTGTTATTGATGTCCTGACTGGTGAGGCCGAAGTGAATCCATTCAGACCATTTTTCAAGACCCATTGCAGCCATTTTTTCCTTGAGAAAGTACTCTACAGCTTTTACGTCGTGGTTGGTTACCGATTCAATTTCTTTGATTCTTTGGGCATCTTCAATGGAAAAATCAGTGGCAATTTGCCTGATTTTTTCCTGAGGAAAGTGATTAGAAAAAGGAAATTGAGGAAGATTTAATTTGAACAAATGGAGAAAATACTCTATTTCAATAATCAGGCGGAATCTAATCAGGGCAAATTCAGAAAAGAATTGCCGGAGCTCACTGCAGGTATTCACGTATCTTCCGTCCGCAGGAGCCACCGCCAACAGGGGGTCTGACAACATTAGTGCTCAAAATTAGTTATTGCTACGGGTTATCTTTGCATCGAATGAGGAATCTCTGCTTTTTTTATTCTTTCTCCAAACTGCTTTTTACAGTGGTTTTTATGAAATGCCTGATTCTCAGTGCATCTGCACAGGACGGCGGGGGGCAATTGTTGCCTGCGCGAATCGAGAATGGAGATACTATCCCCATTGTTTACTTGGCTCCAATTTGGGTGATAGAAAAAGGTGACTGGAAACAAGTGCAACAAAAACGACAGTACACCAGGCTTTTTTATCATGTTTTAAAGGTTTACCCTATCGCCAAAGAGGCCAATAAAAGGCTGGCGTTTGTGGAAGGTGAGTTGAAGAAAATCCAAGATCCGGAGGTGAAGGATTATTACACCAAGATGTATGAACAGCATCTTAAAAAAGAGTTTACACCTGTATTAAAAAAGTTAACCTACACCCAAGGGAAAATCCTAATCAAACTAATCGACCGTGAAACAAATGAGACTTCTTATCAGTTAGTTAAGCGGTTTAGAGGTAGTTTTCAGGCATTTTTGTGGCAAAGTTTTGCTTCATTGTTTGGCGCAGACCTCAAATCTGAGTACGACCCTGAACGGGATGATGCCCAGATTGAAGAAATTATCAAAATCATAGAATCGGGAAAGTACTAAATGAAAGTTCAGATTTTAGCCTTTGGCGCACACCCTGACGATGTTGAATTGTCATGTTCGGGAACACTTTTGAAACACCGTGCTATGGGATATACCATTGGTATTGTGGATCTTACAGAAGGTGAATTAGGCACAAGAGGAACACCTGAGCTCCGAAAAGCGGAAGCTGAACGTGCAAGTAAAATATTGGGTCTTAGCGCTCGCTGGAACCTTGGACTACCCGATGGTTTTTTTCAAAACGATAGAGAAAGCCAATTAAAACTGATAGAAGCTATTCGTTTTTTTCAACCAGATGTTGTGCTCGCCAATGCGCCTAGCGACCGTCATCCTGACCATGGAAGAGCCGCGCAACTGGTGAAAGACGCTTGCTTTTATTCCGGACTTAGCAAAATTGTAACCCATCATCAAGGTGAATTGCAAACCCCTTGGAGACCCTTACACGTTTTCCATTACATCCAAGACCGACATCTGACACCTGATTTTATAGTAGATGTTACGGAATTTCATGATCAAAAATTAGCATCCATTAAGGCATTTTCAAGTCAGTTTTACGATCCTGAAAGTGAAGAACCTGAAACCCCTATTTCTTCAAAGGATTTTCTTTTACATAAGATTTCAAGAGATCGAGACTTCGGACGTATCATTCAAGTGCCAGTCGGCGAAGGTTTTATCTTCACTAGACAGCCCGGTATTAAAAATTTCTATGATTTATGTTAGAAATTCATAAATGGCATTCCAACGGGTATTGCTAAACTCTATATTTGAACACAATTAATATGGACTTTACAGTAAGAATAAAGGAAATACTGTCGCCTGTATCTGGTGAAAATGAGAAGGGAAGTTGGCACAAGCAAATTGTATTGGTAGAGACCCTTGAAAGAATCCCAAGGATTGTTGCAGTTTCCTTTTGGGGAGATCGTATGGAGACAATCAAGTCGTTTCAAATCGGAGATTTAGTCAAAATATTCATCAATCTTGAAAGCAGACTTTATAATGAGCGCTGGTACACAGAAGTGAAAGCGTGGAAAATTGAACGGGTTGGCGCCAGCTAAACCTTGCTTTTAAATTCCAATACCGTTATCTCCGGTAGAATTCCAACCCTGCCAGGATATCCTATGAATCCAAATCCCCTATTTACATAGAGATATTGCTTGTCCTCTTGGTACAAGCCTGCCCATTGCTTATATACCCATTTTACAGGACTCCATTTGATCCATCCCGGAATTTCTACCCCAAACTGCATTCCGTGGGTGTGTCCTGAAAGGGTAAGTTGTATATTCTTGTATTTTTTCCTGATTTCTCCATCCCAATGAGAAGGATCATGAGAAAGTAAGATATTAAAGTCATTAGAAACGCCTTTCATCGCCTGATCTAATTGGCCATAACGAGCAAAACCTCTTTTCCCCCAATTTTCCACCCCAATAAGATTGAATTTCGCCTCCTTGTAGGATATAGATTCATGTTCGTTTAATAAAAGACGCCACCCCATTTTTCGATGTGCTTCGTACATTAAGTCCATATTAGCCTGCTTATCTTCTACAGTATCCCAACGGTGATAGTCGCCGTAGTCGTGGTTTCCTAAAATGGAATAAACCCCCAATGGCGCTTTTAATCGACTAAAGCTGCTGATCCAAGGCAGAACTTCTTTCGATTGATTGTTGACCAAATCGCCGGTAAATACAATTAAATCAGGCTTTTCTGCTAACACTAAATCGATTCCACGATTGACAGCCTCTTTGTTTTGAAAACTGCCTGTATGTATGTCTGAAAGTTGAATAATTTTCAGTCCTTCTAATGCTTGGGGTATAGCCTCATGCTGAATCAGTACCCTTCTGATGGTGTAGCGATAGGCTCCCCAAATGATACCTCCAACCAGGCTCAATGCAGGGATTG
>JAIXUI010000132.1 GCA_027484125.1 Bacteroidota bacterium
CGAAGGGGTTGAACATCAATAACCATGGGTGAAACTCATGGAAAACTACCGCTTCATCAACATCGCGGCTTCTTTGGCGAAGTAGGTGAGGATGATGTCGGCACCGGCGCGTTTGATGCTGAGGAGACTTTCCATCATTACCCGATCGCCGTCGAGCCAGCCTTTTTGGGCAGCGGCTTTAATCATGGCGTATTCTCCGGAGACGTTGTAGGCGGTAATGGGTAGTGGACTGTTGTCTTTCAATAAACGAATAACGTCGAGGTAGGCAAGTGCCGGTTTAACCATTAGCATATCGGCGCCTTCTTCCAAATCCAATTGGGCTTCAATTAAGGCTTCTCTGCGGTTAGCAGGGTTCATCTGATAGGTTTTTTTATCACCAAACTTGGGAGCAGAATCTAAAGCATCGCGGAAGGGTCCATAGAATCCGGAGGCGTACTTGGCGGTATAACTCATGATGGCTACATCGCTGAATCCTGCGTTGTCCAGGGCTTCTCGGATGTAGCCCACGCGTCCATCCATCATATCCGATGGACCGATAATGTCGGCTCCTGCTTGTGCTTGTGCTACCGCCATCTTTCCCAGTACTTTGAGCGTTGGATCATTCACAATTTGCCCTTTGTCCACAATGCCGTCATGTCCGTCGGAGCTGTAAGGGTCCATGGCAACGTCGGTCATCACCAGGCATTCAGGGAATTTTGTTTTTATCTGCCTGATGGCGTGGAGATAATGGTTGCGCTGGTGATCGTAAGAGATGGTGGCATGTTTGTCTTTCTCTAACTCATGCATCACGGGGAAGAGGTCGAAGGCTTTAATGCCTAGGTTTAGGCATTCTTCAATCTCTTTGAGCATCAGATCCAGGCTCAAGCGGAAGATTCCCGGCATGGAGCTGACTTCTACCCGTTGGTTTTGCCCATTGAGTAGAAACAGCGGGAGGATGAAGTCGTCGGTGTGCAGTTTGGTTTCCTCTACGAGGTCACGGAGGAAGGGGAGGCGGCGGTTACGGCGTGGACGGCGACGCATGGCACCAGAGGAGAGAAAGTCGGACATGCCGCAAAGTTAAGTGCGGAATGTCCGACTTTCTGCCGAATTACTTAATGCTGTACCACCAATTTCACGCGTTGGTTTTGATGTTGAAGCAGGTAAATGCCGTTAGGAAGTCCGGTGCTTTCGATTCTTAGTTTGGTGTCGGACTCCTGAAATATTACCGGAATTACCCGCTTACCACTAAGTTCGGTGAGGATGATTTGCTCAGGTTCAATAATTTGGGTGCTTTCTAAAGTCGCGAAAGCATTGGCCGGATTAGGAGCAAGGGTGAGGGCATGGTTTAGTTCGTTGATGCCAGTAAATACAATGGTGATTTCATTCGAGAACTCGGAAAAACAGCTAGAGTCGTATTGTTGTGCGTAATAGGTGCCGCTAATAAGTGGGAAAAAGGAAGCACTGTTAGCGAATGGAATTACCCCTTCCCCCTTTCGAATCTAACGGATGCGGCTACTCGGATTTGTAACCCGTAAAATTCCATTGTTGTTCACGATAATGGGAGTGTTTGGGGATTTACTTACGGTAAAAAGCGGATAGATAGGACTGTAATAAGTAGGGGAAGTGATTTTTCCTCTAAGTCTATATTGGCCATTTGGGGTTAAGTTGTTGGGGAGGCCAATCCAAAGAAGAGCGTTAACGTTGTTAACTAAGCGACCAGTATAAAGGACGGTAGAGGAGTCGGAGAAATTGCCTGTAGAATCGCTGAGTTGCAAATAGAATTGGGTCTGTGTTTGGTTTGAATACAACCTGTTTCTAATTAACGGTAAGCTGATGCATTGAAAATACGGCAAGCAAACATGATTGCCTATTGAATAGGTTGGAACGAACGGAGTATATTCATAAACCGTAGAGTTCACCACTAAGTTGGGACATTGTTGGTGCATCGCCCTAACTTGGTAATGGCCAAAGGAATCAACGTCAACATAATCTAAATTGGAAGGACCGGGTACTGGCGTCCCGTTGAAGGTCCAAGAATAACTGTGGTTGGCTTTTGCCCCACCGATAATTCCTACAACAGGATTAGCAACGAAGCCCAGCAGTACCGCAGCATCATAATAATCTAAAACGGGGGTGTCAAGGGTCAAAATACTGATTGGTCTTGCTTGACTGACTACGTTTCCAGTTTTTTCTCTAATTCTTAAGAAGTGATTTCCTCCTGGCAAAAGGGAAGCGTTTAGGGAAAATTGACCGTTGGTGACGGGTTTTGCCCTTGTGCTGTCTAGGGTTTTTGGAGAAAAAAACTGGTTGTTGTTTTCAGAAAGTTCAAGGTACAACCATTGGGTGGTATCGAACGTGCCACTGGCGTTGAAGGTGATTTGACCTATAGTTCCTTTGCAAACTTGACTGGGGCTGTTGATTATGCTTATGGCAGGAGGTGTGGGTGGAGTGCCGGACGATACTGCAAAGCGGTAAGACTGAAGCAGCACTTGGTCGCCGGTGACTTGTCCATCCTGGTTGCCCAACATTCCGGCGACGTAAAAGACGATGGAATCGCCGGTGTAGGTGGAGGGCGTTACAAATTCAAA
>JAIXUI010000148.1 GCA_027484125.1 Bacteroidota bacterium
GCGGCGGCGGTGGTGTTGTTATGTTCCGAAATAACATCCCCACAGGTACCTTTATTGACGCTAGCGCGGGCAATCCCGGAATTATTACTAATCCCAATAGCCCTGATTTCGGTACCAGTTACGGCGCTACTGCAGGAACTCAAGGTGGATCCATAACCGGAATTTCAATCCCACGAGCTTCAGTTCGTTGTAGTAATTCTTTTGTATTGGCTATTGATGATGATGTCACCACGTTTGTTAATTTCCCGATAAGCATTCGTCCAAAATTGAATGACTTATTCACCAATCAAGTATTCATGAGGAGATTGAGCGGACCTTTCTTCGGAACCTCCTTCATCAATGCTACCAATGATACAGTTGTTTACACCCCACAAAGTTTTTTCAGTGGAAACGACTCAATCGTTTATGAGTTATGTGACAATTTTAATGGAATTTGTGATACGGCAGTCATTAGAATTAGGGTTCTTCCACTCATTCTTGTAGCGATCAACGACACAGTAAATGCCTCTGTGAATACGCCTGTATGGATTAATCCGTTCCTTAATGACTTTGTACCCGCTCAAAATAACCTAAGTTTAGGAATCGTTCGTTTGCCTGGAAATGGCCTTATCACCACCATCCCCGGAACTGACTCTATCCGATATACCCCTAATCCGGGATTCACCGGTAGAGACACGATTGTTTACTCCATTTGTTTTACTGGCGGTGCAATTCCATTGTGCGATACAGCCCTTATTGTAATTCAGGTCAATCCTATACCCATCAGTGCTGTAAATGACACCATAAGAGCCAATATCAATACTCCCATAATAATTCCACCACTTGTCAACGACCAAACAGTTCCCGGAGTATCTATCACCATAACCTGTCCTCCAAAACGTGGTAATGCCGTGGTAATAACTACAACTGGGATTCAATACACGCCTAACCCTGGTTTCATAGGAAGAGATACCATTTGCTACATGTTGTGTGCCCCAACGCCAACAGTTCCTTTCTGCGACACAGCTTTAATCTTCATCAACGTAGAGCCTTATCCAATCAATCTTATCAACGATACGGCAACCACCACGGCTAATACTCCTGTAATTATTGATCCGCGTGCCAATGATAGCATTCCTCCAGGGCCAACATCTATTCAGATTACTTGTACTCCTAAAAATGGTACAGCACAAATCAGCCAACCCGGAGGTTTAATCAATTACGTACCAACCCCAGGTTTCTCTGGATCAGATACCATTTGTTATACCGTTTGCTTGCTACAGCCCAATCCTCAAGTTTGCGATACGGCAATCATTGTAGTCAATGTTCAGCCAATCAACTTGAATGCAATCAATGACACTGTTATCGTAAAGCGTAACATCAGGAAAAGAATTGACCCAAGGATTAATGACATTTACAACAACACCGTTCGGGTAAGTCATGTAAGTGTACCTCAAAATCCTAGGTTGGGCACCATATCAATAATTGGGGATAGTGTCATTCTTTACACGCCAAACCAAAATATTACAGGCAACGACACCATACTCTATCAGATTTGTGTGAATACTGCGGTACCATTTTGTGATTCTGCAAAGATTTTCATTACAATTGAGAACCTTGAACTAGACTTGCAAGATGACCAAGCGACCACTTTGGTAAATTCTCCTGTCACGGTTTATCAATATGCCAACGATTTAATTGACACCAATACCACTAAAATTGTTGCCATTGTACCCGGAAGTGGTCCTAAGTTTGGAACAGCTGCACTTGTAGGAGATAGCTTGATTTACTCTCCGTTCAATGGATATATTGGGGGAGATACCCTTCGATATGTAGTAGCACTTCAAACAGATGTTTCTCCCATAACAGATACCGCTACCGTTTTCATTCAAGTGTTGAATCCAGGAATCCGTCCGAGAAATGATGCTGCCACTACCATTGAAACTACCCCGGTAACCGTACCTTTCTTTAGTAACGATACACGTCCTTCAGCACTTACAACATATTTCAAAACAAACCCAGCAGTTACCCCAAAGAATGGACTGGTTAATTTTGATTTGAGTGCTGGAACTGCCACCTATACTGCCAATAGCGGTTTTTATGGCAGAGATACGGTTGGATACTACCTCTGCGCAGGATTGCCTAATGGTGAGTTTTGTTTAGAAGCAATCATTGTTATTACGGTAGAGAAACGAATCTTTAACGTAAAAGCCAACAACGATACCATCTTTACTCGTACGAACACTCCGGTGGTATTCAATCCAACCATCAACGATAAAGACAGTAATAATGTACTCTTCGCTGGAGTAACCGTATTGAGTCCTCCCACAAGAGGCTCCTTTACACAAAATCAATTGTTGTTGCGCTATGTTCCTCAAACTGATTTCGTAGGTACAGATCGAATGCGTTACAGAGTTTGTAACGGACTTACGCCTCCAGTTTGCGATTCAGCGGATGTCGTCATTTACGTATTGCCGGCTGAGCCTCCCATTATCCCGAATGGATTCTCGCCCAATGGAGACAATATCAATGACTTCTTCGTGATTGAAAATATCAAGGAATACTCCAATCCAAAGATTACCATTATTAATCGATGGGGCAACGAAGTATGGGCGGGACAACCCTACCGCGATAATTGGAATGGTGTTAACAGAAACAACGAACCGCTTCCCGCAGGCACCTATTTCTATTTGCTTGAATTAGGCCCCGACTTTCCAGTTTACCGTGGTTTCATTGTCATTCAACGATAACTAAACATGAAAAAGAAATTCTTTACCCTCATCATATTGCTTTTCCCAGCCTGGCTTTACGCACAACAGGATCAGCTTTACAGTCAGTATTTGTTTAATATGCTGACACTTAATCCTGCCTATGCCGGATCTAAAGAGGAACTAAGCACCGTACTATTCTACCGAAATCAATGGATTGGAGTTGATGGAGCGCCAGTAACTCTCAATGCTTCAGCGCATATGCCTTTCAAAGACGTTAATGGTTTTGGAATAAACTTGATGAACGACCGCATTGGGGTCGAAAACCGAACCAGCGTTAACTTATCGTATGCCTATAAAATTAGATTCAATCCTACCTCGATTTTAGCTTTTGGGCTTCAAGGCAATATGAATTTTTATACCAATGATTTTAGCCAAATCAATACCAATAATCCGGTACCTGATCCAGCTTTCTATCAGGCCAATACGATTCAAACTACCAAACCTAATTTTGGTGCTGGCGTCTATTTTAGGAATACCAAAGTTGCGTTAGGAGTATCCATACCCAACCTTATTTCTACTAGAATCGCGGAAGACCCTTCAAGACCCTCTGCTGCATTATTAAAACAACACATTTTGGTAACAGCGGCCTACCACATCAAATTTTCTAAAGATTTTGCTCTCAAGCCAGGCTTTTTTGGACGTTATGTTGAAAATGCACCACCTCAGTTAGACTTAAACTTAACTGCGATTTTCGGAGAGAGGTTGTGGGTTGGAAGTTCATGGAGGAGTAATTCAGCTATAGCCGTAATGGCCCAGTTTGCACTGACGCCACACCTTTGGATGGGTTATGGATATGATTACTCTACAAATGTGCTTCGTACCTATCAAGAAGGAAGTCACGAGGTTTTCATTGGTTACAATTTCAACTTGGGTAAAACCAAATTTTTAAGTCCACGCTATTTTTAATTGCATGTTGAGGACCATTTTTTTATTGACTTTGCTCGTAGCCAACTTGGTTGCAGCCCATGCTCAGGATCGCTTTTTTCGCAAAGGTCAACGACTTGAAAAAGAACTCAGGCTTAAATCTGCAGTTGAAGCTTACGCTAAAAGCTATGAGAAAACAGGCAATGTTGATGCCTTAAAACGTGCAGCATTTCTGGCTACAAAAACCAACGATGGACAAACTTCGCTGGATTTATTCAGTAAACTTTATTTGACCCGTGCCAAAGACCCTGATATTGAATATGGGTATGGTCTAGCGCTTTTAAGATCTCAAAAATATGACGAGGCTAAACGACTTTTTAAACAATATCTTCGATATAAGCCCGAGAGTAGAATAGCACGGAACAAACTTCGATCAGCAGATTTTGCTAAAAAAGCCATTGCTAATCCTACTCGTTTTGAAGTTGTTCCACTTTCAGTTAATTCTGCTGAAAACGATTTTTCACCTGTTATTACTCCGGATGGTTTGGTTTTTACTTCCAGTAGGAAAAAAGCAGGCATTTCAAGGCCATTTTATTCTTGGGATCAACAAGGCACTACCTGGATTTTCAAAGCTGCAACGGATTCCATTCTAAGCAATGAAGTTAAGGTGTTTGATAAAGGATTGAATTTCGAAGGAAATAACGGACCAATAACTTTCAACAGCGACTTCAATTTAGCCATTACTGCCCATAATCATCCGGATGCAGCCAACCTAAGTTGGAACAAGGATATTCCGGTCGATTACATGGCTCTCTTTGAGCATAAAAGACTGAAAAACGGTAAATGGTCGGAAGGTGACTTGATTTTCTTTAGTAAAAAAGAGTATAACTGCATGCACCCAGCGCTTTATCCCGACGGCAGTAAAATGATTTTTGCCTCTGATATGCCGGGTGGATTAGGGGGAATGGATTTGTATTTATCCCAAAGAATTGGCCAGACTTGGTCAGAACCAATGAATCTTGGTCCTGGAATAAATACAGAAGGCAATGAGGTTTTTCCATTTTTGCAGGGCGATTCTATTCTTTATTTTTCTTCTGATGGCTTGGTTGGGCTTGGTGATTTGGATGTCTTTAATTCTCGTATCAAAGGAGAACTTTTTACTACACCTACCAATATGGGCTTTCCCATTAATAGTTCCTTTGATGACTTTGGGTTTTGGATTGCCGCTGGCTCAGAAACGGGTTATGTGAGCAGTAACAGACCCGGTGGTGTAGGTGGTGATGATGTTTACCGATTCAGAGAACTGAATTGTAACATCAAAGGTCTTATCCTTGATAGTTTAACGTTTGAACCTATAGCTAGAGCAAAAGTAAAATTGGATGACAACAATGGGGGAGAGGTTTTTAACCTCATTACCAATGATTTGGGAGAGTTTGAGGTGAAACTTAACCCGGTCTCCAATTATGATATGGTCGTAAATGCAACAGGTTACTCAACTCGGAGAACCGTTTATGGTTGTAGAATGAAAAATCTTGAATCGGGACGCAGTGCAAATTCTCGATACAACATCATGACAGAAATGGTAAAAGGCCGTTCAATAATCATGAAAGGTTTGGTCAGAGATGCTGAAACCAAGCTGATTATTGAGGCTGCCTCGGTTCTTACGCAAGATGTTGTGAACCAAAATCAGGATAATTTTATTACTGATGCCAATGGTAGATTTGAGTTTACTGCGGATAACCTCAATAAAGTGGTCTTTACAGCGTCTAAAGAAGGGTATTTAACCAATACTCAAATGATCAACTTCGGCTCATCAACTTTCCGCGCTGATAGCGTGATTGTTATTGATTTAGAGCGTCTTAGATTCGATAAACGCATTAACATTGAGCCTATTTATTACGATTTGGATAAATGGGAAATTCGTCCGGATGCTGCTGCAAAGCTTGATAGGTTGATTAAAGTGATGAACGATAACCCAACTATTCGCGTAGAAATGGGTTCCCACACTGACTCCCGCGCTACGGGCCCTTACAACGAAAAACTCTCGGAACAAAGAGCTACAGCCGCAATTGATTACCTGGTTGCACGTGGCATTGAACGATTCCGACTCACCTACAAGTATTATGGAGAGTCGCAACTCATTGAACCATGTCCGGATGGAGTACCTTGTACCGAAGAGCAACATCAACGCAATAGAAGAACAGAATTTAAGGTGGTTGAAAACTGAGTTTGCTTTATCCCGAATAAGGCAGATTTTTGTGACATGAGCATCAAAACATGGGCTGCCCGACTTTGGGCAGCCCGTATAGATCGACAGACTAAGCTGTGGTCCTCCCGTCCGGTGGAATCACAGCTTTCTGTTTTTAATACCCTCATTCAAAAGGCAGCAAATACTGCTTTTGGTAAGGCACATGATTTCGCTTCTATCAATAGTTATGAGGAGTTCAAGAAACGTGTTCCGGTGATGGATTATGAAGGCAGAAGAGAGTGGTTCGAACGAAATGCGTCCGGCGAGTTGAATGTTATGTGGCCAGGAAAACCATTGTACCTAGCGAAAACTTCAGGTACAACTTCTGGTGTAAAGTACATTCCAATAACCCGAGACTCTATTCCTAATCATATCCATGCAGCTAGAAACGCTATTTTAGCTTACGTTCATGACACTGGTAAAGCTGACTTCCTCGATGGTAAGCTTATCTTTCTTTCAGGTAGTCCTGTTTTAGATAAAAAGAATGGTATTCTTACCGGAAGGTTGTCTGGTATCTCCAATCACCATGTCCCATCTTATCTTAGGACCAATCAAATGCCTTCCTATCCTACCAATTGTATAGAAGACTGGGAGGAAAAAGTAGAGAAAATTGTGGACGAGACGGTAAAATCCGATATGCGTCTTATTTCCGGAATTCCACCTTGGGTGCAGATGTATTTTGACAGGCTTTATTCCAGAACTGGAAAGCTAGCAGGAGAGTTGTTTCCTAACTTTTCTTTATTCATTTATGGTGGAGTTAACTTTGAACCATATAGACATAAATTAGAGCAAAGCATTGGACGGAAAGTTGACAGCATAGAGTTGTTTCCAGCTTCAGAAGGCTTCTTTGCCTACCAAAATCAACAGGATGATAATGGATTGTTGCTTTTACTTGATGCCGGAATTTTCTATGAGTTTATTCCTGCAGAAAATTACTTTGACCCCAATCCTCCCCGTTTGCACATAGGAGAGGTGGAGCTCAATAAGAATTATGCATTGGTCTTAAGCTCTAATGCCGGGCTTTGGGCTTATAGCATCGGCGACACCGTTCGATTTGTATCAAAAAATCCTTACAAAATCAGGGTTAGTGGACGAATCAAACACTTCATTTCGGCCTTTGGCGAGCATGTTATCGGAGAAGAAGTGGACGAAGTCATGAAGAAAGCTTCTGCTCAATTTGGATTGGAAGTGTTGGAATTTCATGTAGCTCCACAAGTAGCTCCACCAAGCGGACTTCCTTATCACGAATGGTTCATTGAAATAGAAAATCCACCTTCAAAAGAAGAGGAGATTGCTGTTTTCATGGACGAACTCATGCGCAGGAAGAACATTTATTACGATGATTTGATCTCTGGTAGCATCCTTAGGCCATTGGTTATTCGCTGGCTTAAGCCAGGTAGCTTTGCGGATTACATGAAGTCAGTTGGAAGATTGGGCGGGCAAAACAAACTACCCCGACTAGCCAATGACCGAGAAATTGCAAACCGTCTGAACCTCTCTTGATTGCATACGTTGTATTAACATTCCATGAATTTATCCACCTCACATCGCCGGATTGCGATTCTCGGTTCAACAGGTTCTATAGGAACTCAAGCGCTGGAAGTAATTGAGGCCCATCCTGAACAACTTAGTTTAGACACTTTAGTAGCCAGGGATTCCTGGAAATTGTTAGCAGAACAAGCGAGAAAGTACCAGCCTGACAAAGTAGTCATCGCCAATGAGGCTCATTATCAGGCTTTAAAGGAAGCATTGGCTGATTTGCCATTAAAGGTTTATGCCGGACAGGCTGCTGTAGAACAGGTGGTAGAAAGTTCTGAGACTGATGTGGTACTTACGGCCTTAGTTGGTGCTGCTGGCCTTAGTCCTACCATCAAAGCAATAGAAGCAGGTAAAACCATCGCTTTAGCGAACAAAGAAACCTTAGTGGTTGCCGGCTCATTGGTGACCAGTCTTGCCCAAGCGCGTGGTGTAAACATTTATCCGGTTGATTCTGAGCATTCTGCCATTTTTCAGTGCTTGGCAGGGGAGTGGCATAATGAGATTGAGAAAATCATTTTAACAGCTTCCGGTGGTCCATTCCGAGGAAAATCTCGAGTAGATCTTGAGCAGGTTACCTTGGAACAAGCATTAAAGCATCCTAACTGGAGCATGGGTGCAAAAATCACCATCGATTCGGCCACCTTGATGAATAAAGGACTTGAGGTGATTGAAGCGAAGTGGTTGTTCAATTTAAATCCTGAGCAGGTTGACGTTATCGTGCATCCTCAATCTATTCTGCATTCCTTGGTTCAGTTTACGGATGGGTCAATGAAAGCCCAGATGGGACTTCCAGACATGAAATTGCCTATACTTTATGCACTAGCCTATCCCAATAGGTTACAGACCAATTTTCCGAGATTCAACTTTGCCCAATATCCCCAGTTGTCGTTCGAACAGCCTGATTTAGAAACTTTTGGTTGCTTAAAACTGGCCATAGAAGCCATGAAAATGGGAGGAATAGCCCCCTGTGTTTTGAATGCAGCCAATGAAATTGCAGTTGAAGCTTTCTTACAAAAGAGAATCAGCTTTTTGGGAATTGAGCAATTGGTGGATCAATGCTTACAAGCCATTCCTAATAGAACTCCTCAGAATTTGGAAGATTTTGTGGAAGCCGATAGACAAACCCGTAATTTCGCCCGCACTTTAATCGTTTGATCTTCCCTTCATGGAAATATTCATCATGGTATCCCAGTTGATTCTGGGACTTTCAATCTTAGTTACACTTCACGAATTTGGCCACTTCTGGGCAGCCCGTGCCTTCGGAATAAAAGTGGAGAAATTCTACCTCTTCTTTGATGCTTGGGGCAAAAAGCTCTTCTCTTTTAATTACAAAGGAACTGAGTACGGAATTGGTTGGCTACCGCTCGGTGGATATGTTAAAATATCCGGAATGGTGGATGAGTCACTTGATACCGAACAATTAAAACAACCCGCAAGATCCGATGAATTCCGCTCGAAACCAGCTTGGCAACGCTTAATTGTGATGATAGGTGGGGTATTTATCAACGCTTTACTTGGTGTTATCATCTTTACCTGTTTGCTCATATTCTACGGTGAGAAATACATTCCCAATAATCAGCTAAAGAATGGTATTCATGCTTCTGAGTTGGCAAGAGAAATTGGTCTGAAATCAGGAGATGTTTTGGTTTCAATCAATGGTGAGCCTGTTAGAAGATTTGATGAAATTGTAGGAAGTAAAGTTTTGCTGGGCCAAAACACAACAATTACTGTAAAACGTGGTAACGATTTAGTTGACATCATTGTCCCTAGAGATTTCACTGCCAAATTGTTGGAATCTGATAAGTCAATGTTTGTTATGCCGAGGGTTCGATTCTCTGTAGAGCAAGTATCGAAAGGTAGTCCTGCTGCCGCGGCAGGCCTAAAAGATGGCGACAGCATCATCAAAATTGCCGGTAGTCCAGTCTTGTATTTTGATGAGTTACAGACAGGACTAAAGCAAAATGCAGGTAAATCAATAGAATTAGAGGTTTTGCGTTCTGGAGTCAACACTTTGCTAAAAGTGGAAGTAAGCAAAGACGGAACAATAGGCTTTTATCCGAGAATTGAAACTCTACCTACAGAAACTAAAAAATACGGAGTAGCAGAGGCTTTACCTGCTGGTTACAACTTGGCTTCGAAAACCATTAACGATAACATCAAGGGTTTTGGGAGGGTTTTCTCAGGCGAAATCCCGGCGTCTAAAAGTTTCGGTGGGCCCATTGCTATCGCTAAAAAAATGTATGGAGGCGTTTGGGATTGGTATCGCTTCTGGATGACTACCGCTTTGCTATCTATTGTCCTTGCATTTATGAACATCCTACCTATTCCTGCACTTGATGGTGGGCACGTGTTGTTCCTGTTGTTTGAAATAGTTAGAGGCAAACCCGTAGGCGAAAAATTTATGTTAGCGGCTCAATATGTGGGTATGGCCATTCTCATTGCGCTCATGGTATTTATATTCGGCAATGACATTTGGCAACATGTGCTTAAATAAGATGTTTAGGGTCTTTGTAATTCTCCTTCTTCTCCATTCAATTACCCTTCATGCCCAAAAGAGGATTGCGCTTGTAGTTCCTTACAAGCCTAACGAACATTTTTCTGATGCTGACCACGAAATAGCTCATGGTAGTGAGCTCTCGGCAAGCAGAGTAAGGGAAATTATCAGAGAACGTTTGTCTGCATCTATTGCTCAAAAGCTATCTGGCTTTGATAGCACTTTGTACTTTGCTAACCAAACTGCTGATACACAAGAAGACCTTCGTAAAATTTATAACTCCTTGGGATTTAGATTTATTTATTCGGGATCTGGAAAGAAAAAGGCAGAAGCCGATGAACGTTCTAGAGTTAGCATTAAAAATTTGTTTAGAAAAAAGGAATCCAATCAAGTTGCATACGTGCAAGATGATAAAGTGCTTCCCAATGAAGCCACTACGCGTTATTACGAAGCCTATATCACCAACAAGAACTTAATGCCTTATCTAGATTCAACTTATCAATTAGATAGGTTGATATTACTATCCATGTTCGAGTTGAAAACAAGAGCTGATTTATGCTTGGATAAGGCAGCCGGTATTTATCAACGGGAACTTTCTGTTCATTTCACCGTACTCGATAAAGACGGAAAGTCTAAAGGTGGTGATGTAGTTAGGATGCTTTTTCCTTCTAATTCTAATGATTTGGACGATATTCTGAATCATACTCTCCCTGTTATTAGTCAGCATATTGCGCTGGAGGTGAGGTAAATCCATGAGAAAAAGCAACAACAGACCGGTTACTTTCGGGCCGTTAATGGCAACTTTATGTTTGGCAATTTTCATTGCTTGGCTTGGTTCTTTCATTCCTGAGTCCAATGCATTAGGCCTCAATTTAAAATCCTACAGTTTGTTTTCTGAAATCCAACCTAAAAGAGAAAGCAAGGGAACACGACATGTAAGGAAGACAAAAAAACAAGCCACGTCACTTGGATTATCTGATACTTCATCTTCATTAATCGACACAACTACCGGCATCGGACTTGCGAAAATCATTCTTCCCGAATATCCTGTTGGACCTATTCCCATTGAAGATTTTGGTGATTCCATACCCAATTTTCAATATTTGAAATCGGCACTAGATTCACTTCAGACTAATCCTGAAAATAGAAAAGTTCGAATTGGTTATTTTGGTGATAGTGCGATTGAGGGAGATTTGGTTACACAGGATTTGCGTCGATTTTTTCAAAAGACTTATGGTGGTAACGGGGTTGGATGGGTACCGATTACCAGTCCGGTTGCCGCATTTCGTTCTACAATTAAGCATCAATTTTCTGACAACTGGTCTTCCTATACTTGGATGTCACCCAAAAAGGTGTCTGCATCTATGGGCTGGGGCGGAACCTTGGCATTGCCCTCTTCCAATGAAACATCATGGGTGCGATTTAGTCAAAAAGGAGCACCTGCTCCAGCAAACCTCTACCTCAGAAATCGATACTTCCAACATCAACTTGAAATCGGAGATACACAGATACAAGTAGATAGTTCTTCAAGGCTTCAGAGTCTAAGCTTGGGTGCCAGCAAAAGCTATTTTATACAATGGCCCGCAGGTGCTCGGGATGAAGTTTATGGTGTTAGCTTTGAAAGTAACCGAGGCGTAATTCTCGACAATCTAAGCTTAAGAGGAAATAGTGGTCTGCCGTTGTCCCAGCTCAGCGTTAACTTAACCAAGCAGTTCAGCCGACACTTGCCCTATCAATGTTTGGTCCTTCAATATGGACTCAATGTAGCCAGTCCGGAACTTACCTCGCTTTATTGGTATGAAGTAGGTTTGAGGCGTGCAGTTCGTCATCTGAAAAAGTTGTTTCCCAATACCACTATTCTTATGATAGGTGTTGGAGATAAAAGCGCAAGAATTGAGGGAGAATACAAAACTGACCCCAGTATTCCTCATATCTTGTCCATTCAGCGAAAAATAGCCATGGAAGAGAAAATTTGTTTCTGGAGCCTCTTTCATGCCATGGGTGGAGAAAATGCTGCACTTGACTGGATTGCACAAAATCCTCCATTACTTGCCAAAGACTATACCCATTTAAGCCCGGCTGGTGCTAGGAAAGTGGCTGGTTTAATTGAACAAGCTTTAAAATCGACCCTGAAATCTAATATTACCATGCCATGAGGTTCCGAGTAGTTCTGTTTTTAATCATGGCGATGTTAGCATTAGGCTTTACCAATGAAGCCTATGCCGCACGAAAGAAGAAAGCAAAATCCAGCAAATCGACCGGAAAGAAAAAAAGCAAGAAGGGGCGTAAGTATAAAAGAGGAAAGAAACTAAAACGAGTTCCTTTCCGCCTTCGCAATGATCCATCTCGACATTGGAAAGGAACAATTAAGCGTTTTACAGGATACAATTCCATTGAAAATGACCCTTATTTGGTGAATTTTCTGACAAAACTTGATACACTTGAATCGAGTAAGCGTGGAATCATCAACATCTTACATGTTGGAGATAGTCATATTCAAGCTGATTTATTCACTGGAACTTTACGTCGTAAGCTTCAACAAAAGTTCGGACATGCAGGCCGCGGACTGGTATTCCCTTATCGCGTTGCCGGAACTAATGAACCCTTCGATTTGCGCTCTGGTTCGGAAAGTTCATGGAGTTCGAAACGAATGGTGCATCCTGAAAAACCACAAGCCATAGGTATAAGCGGAATTACCTTAGAATCTACCGGTACAGACTTTTCTCTTTGGTGTGAAACTCGTGCTTTAGAGGATAGTTTCACACGGATACAAGTGTTTTCCAATGGATGTGCAATATCAATTACTGACGAACTAGGGCAGTTTGCGGTCAAAAAGTCGGCAGATTTTGAAGAAGTTAGTTTGTTTCAGTTCAAACAACCACTTCGAAAGCTTCAACTTAAATCCGCCAATGGGAATTGCAGGATGAACTTATATGGGATAAATCTACTCAATGAGCATGAACACGGTATTCGTTATCATGCCGCAGGTGTAAATGGTGCCAGAGTTGATCATCTAAACATCGCAGAGAAATGGTTGGATCAAACTTTTGCACTTACTCCCGATTTAATCATTGTTTCACTTGGCACTAACGATTCCAATCAACCTGCTTTCGATGCAGTAAAATTTGCTCAAGAGATTGAAAATCTTTGCTGTAAAATTCGAGAAGTTCACCCCAAAGCAGCTTTGTTGTTTACACTCCCACCTGATTTTGGGCCTGGACCTAGGAGGAAATCTCGCAGAAGTGGCGGAATTCCTGCTGATCAACCCGCTCAACGTGCTGCTTTAGAGGTAGTAAAAGCCAAGGCGGCAAGTATCGGTTTTGCCTATTGGGACTTTAGGCGGGTTATGGGTGGCCCAGGCTCAAGGGCTGATTGGGTGAAAAAAGGATTGATGCAGTCTGATCGCGTGCATCTCACGGCCACTGGTTATGCTTTACAGGCAGAAATGTTATACGAAGCGCTTCTTTCATCTCTTTACCCGGATGCCCGTGATTGATTGGTCCAATGTTGTCAAGCTGTTGCAGTATCACCCACAACAGCCTCTCATGTTCAACACCGGATTGTTTCTGCTTCTTTTTCCGGTTGTTTTCCTGATTTATGTACTGCTTTCTAACCAAACAAGAAAAGGTGCAATAACGTGGCTTGTTTTTTTCTCTCTATTCTTCTACTATAAATCCAGTGGGATATACTGGACTTTATTACTCGCTAATGGACTGTTTAACTGGTGGATGGGTGGCGCTATCAGCAAAAGTTCGAGTCAAAAAATGGCTAAGCTTTGGTTAATCATTGCTTTGATTGGTGATTTGGGACTTTTAGCTGTCTTCAAATACTTCAATTTATTTGGCACCTTATGGAGTGATCTTACCGGAACTTCATTCACTCAGTTAAACTGGGTATTACCGGTAGGTATTTCCTTTTTTACCTTCGAATCAATCAGTTATGTCGTGGATTTGTATCGAGGTGAAATTAAGCGCACTGAACATAACTTTCTCGATTACGCCTTTTTCGTGACCTTTTTTCCAAGATTGGTGGCTGGGCCCATTGTGAGGGCGGCTGATGTGCTTCCTCAAGTACGTCAATTAGTTCCGCTAAATCGCGCTGAAGCCTCGATAGCGTTTTCACTCATTAGCCTTGGTTTAGTTAAGAAAGCAGTGATTTCAGATTACATCTCGGTCAATTTTGTGGACCGTGTCATGGATAGTCCGATGCAGTTTTCCGGAGTAGAGAATCTGTTGGCAGTATATGGTTATGCCTTGCAGATTTTTTGTGACTTTTCCGGTTACAGCGATATGGCCATTGGCATTGCGCTCTTGTTTGGTTTTCGACTTACGGATAACTTCCTTCAGCCATACCAAAGTACTAACATTACCGAATTTTGGAGAAGGTGGCACATTTCGCTATCCTCCTGGCTTCGAGATTATTTATACATCCCACTTGGTGGAAATCGATGTGCACCTTGGCGACAAAATTTGAACTTGATGATAACCATGTTGCTCGGTGGTTTATGGCATGGCGCAAGTTGGAATTTCTTGCTGTGGGGTGGACTTCATGGTACTGCTTTGGTAGTTGAGAAGCGTTTCAAATCATTGTTTGGCTCAACGAAAGATGGTTCATTCAAGAAGCTTTTTTCTTGGTTTCTTACTTTTCATTTCGTGTGTTTCTGCTGGATATTCTTCCGCATACCAGATTTTGAATCCGCCATCAACCAACTAACCCAAATCACCACTGCTTTTCATCCTGAAATTTTCCTCCAATGGATTCAAGGTTTTCCAATGGTGGCTGTTATGATGCTGTTGGCGATAGGCATACAATTTTTACCCGCAACAACATTGAAAAAACGTTCAGAAAGTGAGTTTGCTTGGCCATTATGGGTAAATGGCTTAGCACTTGGCCTGGTAATTTGGTTGGTTATTCAAACTAAAACCTCTGATATTCAGCCATTTATTTATTTCCAGTTTTAATCGGCCAACTTAAATATACTATCGTGGCTACCAACATACCTATCGTAGCCCCGGCAATGGTATCATTGAAGAAATGTTGCCCGAGGTATATCCTGGAGTAAGCAGCAAGGGTTGCTAAAATAAAGAATGGAAATGCATAGCGCCGTTTAGGATTCAAAAGAGCCAACATCCAGAACAGTGCGAATGCTGAAGCAGAATGCCCGGATGGAAAACTATTCATGGCGTGTTGTTCAACACCCGGAATGCTTCTTATCATCTCGCCTAATTGTTTGAAATGAAGGGAGGGGCGAGCTACCTCACTGAATGGGCCATGCTTAAGGGATTGAACGACCAAAGAGGTAGCTATTCCGGCTAAAGCAAGTCTCCATGCTTTTGGTCGATTGGTAGCGAGATAAACAAGCACTGCTAGCAACAGCATAAATCCATCACCCAGGTACGTGAGGTTACGCATCAAAACATCCATCCAAGGGCTATGAAAGCTGGTGAGTACTCGAAAGCTTTCTTCCTTAGGCACCAAGGCCATGGTGCTCCAACCCGATAACAACAATATCGTGGCCGGTGCCCAAAAACCAGCTTTGGGAATAACTGATTTTATTCCCTGAATATCAGAGAGTTGGGGTGTTGGATTGGATAAATCCACGGCCATTATGAATATCTATTGACAAAATACGATCGGTTTCTACTACCGGTACAACCTTCCTCCAGCGCTCCATTACTTGACAGATAGAAGGAGAGGATTGTAGTGGTTTTCTAAAATGCAAAGCCTGACTGATGTTGAGCATCTCGATGGAAAACAGGCTATAAGTGTTGTCAAGAACGCGATAGAGTTTGGTAGCAGCATTGGCACCCATGCTCACATGGTCTTCTTGTCCGTTTGAAGAAGGAATGCTATCTACAGAGGCTGGGGTGCAAAGCTGCTTGTTCTGACTAACAATAGAAGCAGCGGTGTATTGTGGAATCATCAGCCCTGAGTTTAAACCAGGATTGGCTACTAAAAATGGTGGTAATCCACGTTCTCCGCTGATGAGTTTATAAACCCTACGCTCGCTGATATGACCTAATTCATGAAGGCCAATTGCGAGATAGTCCATAGCCAAAGCCAATGGTTGGCCATGGAAGTTGCCACCGGAGAGTATCGCGTCTTCTTCGGGGAAAACATTGGGATTGTCAGTAACTGAATTGAGTTCTGTTTCTACAACCTGTCGAACATGTTCTACAACTTGTTTGCTCGCTCCATGAACCTGAGGCACACACCGGAATGAATAAGGGTCTTGTACGTGGACCTTTTCACTCGCTTGAATTTCACTGCCTTTGAGCCAGTTGAGTATTTGATTGGCCGTGTGAATCTGTCCTTTATGAGGCCTAATTCGATGCAATTCAGGTCTGAATGGCTCTGATTTTCCATCGAAGGCATCTAATGCAGCAGCTGCGAGAAAGTCGGCCCAATGGGCTAAGCGCTCAGTTTCTAACACACACCAACTGGCATAAGCCAGCATGAACTGTGTTCCATTGAGTAAAGCCAGTCCTTCTTTGGCTCCTAATTTAACGGGTTGAAGTCCTGCTTTTTGAAGCGCTTCGGATGCTTCCATGATTTGTCCATGGGCTTTCACTTTTCCGTCGCCAATCAAGGGAAGGCACAAATGGGCGAGGGGAGCTAAATCTCCCGAGGCGCCCAAGGAACCTTGGTTATAGACTACTGGAAGAATATTTAGGTTGTATAATTCCAACAAAAGTTGAACTGTAGCAGGATTAACAGCTGAATGTCCGTAGGATAAGGATTGTACTTTTAAAAACAACATCAGCCTGACCAAGTGGTCAGGAACAAGTTCTCCACATCCGCAGGCATGAGAGCGAACAAGGTTGTGTTGAAGTTGGCTTAAGTCTTCTTCCGGGATAGCAATGTTGCATAAAGAGCCAAAGCCTGTATTGATGCCGTAGTACAAGCGGTCGTTTGACTGTAGCTTGTTCTGAAGGTATTGGTAACTCGCCGCGATATTGGCTTCTGCTTGCGGGCTTAAACTGATTTTAACTTCCCCGAGTGCTACTGATCTGATTTGTTCGATGGTGAGCGGAAGTCCTGCCTGAATGACTCGCATGTTCTGATTTTATAGGCCTACAAATGGGCTTTGATTTCGGAAACTTGGTTCATATTAATGGTTACCTGGTTTCCAGATGTTAGGTTTTTGAGTTGAAAAACACCTTGTTCTACTTCTGTCTTCCCTAGTAGAACTACATGATGGGTGCCACGCTTTTCTGCATAGCTCATCGACTTTTTAAACTTAACCACTTCAGGATACATGTCGGCAGAAATACCGACTTGACGTATTTGCTTCAGTAGTTGAAAAGCTTCGTTTCGTATGCTTTCGTCTATGGGAATTACTAATATTTCAGCGGCTGAAGTTAGTGACTCAGGGAAAAGATTCAATTGACTCATCACGTCGATGATTCTTTCAAAACCGAAAGAGATACCGACACCACTCATGTCTTTCAACCCGAAAACGCCTGTTAGGTTAGCATATCTGCCACCTCCACCCAAGCTTCCCATCTGCATTTCGTGAGTGACCACTTCGAACACACAGCCGGTGTAGTAGTCTAAACCTCTCGCTAATTTGAGGTTGAATTTAAGGGAAGCAATGTCTTGGCAGTACAAGAGCAATTCTTCTAATTCAGCAAAACCTTGGGAGATTAAGTCGTTCAATACTCCGTTTTGTCTGAAGAAATCTAGTAAGGTTTCAATTGAAACTTCTTCTTGCTCCAGTAAGTCAATGACCGCCTCAATACCAGTTTGGTTGGTAAGCCAACTGCTCCATTCTTCGGCTACTTTTTCTTTCCCGATTTTATCCCATTTATCTAAAGTGGTTACGAATCGGATAAACTGCTGATTGTCGGTACAGCCTACACTTGCTGCCAATCCCTGAAGCACCATTCGGTGATTCACATAAATGGAAAAGTCATTGAATCCAAGCAATTTAAAGCCTTCGTTATAAAGCGCCACTAAATCTGCTTCCATGAGCACCGATTGGCTACCAATGATGTCAGCATCGCATTGATAAAACTCTCTGTAACGGCCTTTTTGTGGACGGTCAGCGCGCCATACCGGCTGCATCTGATACCTTCTGAAAGGAAAACTTAGCTGACCGTGATTCATGGCCACATACCGGGCAAATGGAATGGTAAGGTCGTATCGCAGGGCTTTTTCAGCAATTTTTCCGGTGAATGACTTGGACTGAGTGGCCAGCGCCTGATTGAAATCTTCAATAGAAACATGTTCCAAATAATGACCTGAATTCAGGATTTTGAAGATCAGTCGATCTCCTTCTTCTCCATATTTTCCTGTTAACGTATCAAGGTTTTCTACCGCCGGAGTTTCAAGCGGTTGAAAACCATACTTTTTGAAAAGTGATTCAAGAATATTGAAAACATACTGACGTCGCGACATATCTGCCGGACTGTAATCGCGGGTTCCGCGGGCAAGAGCTGGTTTACTCACGGCGCAAATTTGCCAATTTCTATTGGACTATTTTGCGCTGATAAAGCGGAACTTACTTCTTGAAATACCTTTTGATGCTATCCGGGACAAAAGCGCTGGGATCTCCTTGATTGCGAATGATGTCGCGCACGATGGTGGACGAAATAGGAGAAAGTGCTGGTTCGGTCATGAAGAACAAGGTATCAACGCCTTCCATGGCTTTGTTGAATTGCGCAATGTTTTTCTCATACTCGAAATCGGGAGCAGAACGCAACCCTCGAATGATGTAGGATGCACCAATTTGTTTACAGAAGTTCACCGTAAGTCCCTGGTATTCCTCAACCCTCACTGATTTCAAATCTGAAAACTCTTCTCTTATCCATTCCAAGCGTTGTTCAACGGTAAAAAGCGAGGACTTTTGGCTGTTGCTTCCTAGGCCAATAACGATTGAATCGAATAATGGTGCGGCTCTTCTTACAATATCAACATGACCAATGGTAATCGGATCGAAAGATCCCGGAAACAAGGCAATCTTAGGCATTTCGTTCAAAGATGGTAAAAACACTTTGTCCAAAGCTTCTTTCCTCCATATAGTGAGGCTCTTCTTCGAAAGAATAGGAGCGAGGATGTTCCAGAATAAACCATCCTTCCGGAGCTAACCAATTATTAAGTACAAGTTGAGGCAACAAACGCAATTGTGCATGTTGATAGGGAGGATCAGCAAAAATGAGGTTGAAAGGTTTTTCAGGCGAACGTTTTAAATAAGAAAAAACGTCAGCTTGAAAGACCTGAACTGGTAAATCTAACAGGGCTGTGCTCGATTTTATGAAATTACAACAGCCGGCGTGTTGGTCAATTGCTATGGTTTCAGCTCCTCTTGAAGCAATTTCCAACGCAAAACTTCCGGTACCGCTGAATAAATCTAAGGCTCTGCAGCCTTCAAGCTCCCAGAAATGGTTGATTTTGTTGAATAGAGCCAACCTTGCTTTGTCTGTGGTTGGGCGAACCGGCAATCCGGCGGGTACTTTTAAAATTCGTCCGCCTGCTTTTCCTCCAATTATTCGCATGTCAAAAGCGCCAATGCCTGAAACTGTCCTTCAGAAAAATATTTGATGTGTGCTGGTGAAAACCGAATCTGACCAGCTAAGATTTTCCAATTTATCTGTTGGGGTAATGCTGAAAATAAGTTCGAAGTATGAGTGGATCCGCACAGATAAAATTGAATGTCGTTTAAGTTGATAGAGGGAAATGCTTGAATTAACAAGCCGATTTGGTAATCTAAATCAGCTTGAGAAAATAGGGGTTTCACTTGCATGTTTTGAAGAATTCCGTCATGGAAATGCATGATATGCGCCCGATTATCTTCCACCCATAGCGAGGTGCCTGCGATCATCTTCTCTGCTAATACTTCATGCAACAAACTGATTTTCGCTTGCGGAAAGGCAATTTTCCAAGCGAGTAAATAGCCTCTGTTTATTGGGAAAAGGAATTCGTAAGGAAGAGATGTCGCTTCACTTCTTTGAAGTTCTTCGTCAATGCCCAATTCATCGGTGATGGAAAAATAATCCATTCCTTCTCCTGCTTTGTACAAATCTTTGGGTACGAGGTTGAGTCGCGAGGCGCTCAGCATGATATGTACGGAAGTATAAGCAAATCCGAAAGCTTCTTCTTCCTGAATTAACGAATGAACGGCTTCCACTTTCCCGGCACCACTCCAAGGTTTGGCACCCAGAAAGCGAGATTCTCCTTCAGATGTCACTAACCATTGAAGGCTTTCCGGGCCAACATAGACGAAAAGATGCTGCGCTGAACGGTCTGATTCCTTGAATGAAGCGTCTGCAAGGCGTACTTCCATTTGGCAAAGGTAATTGAATTGCCGTACCTTAAGGGCCGATGTCGCACCCTAGAGAAGAAGCCATTCGCGAGATGTTGAAAGGTCAGCATTTCATGCACCATTTGGGTTTTCAAATAACCAACATTGAAGATGGTTTAGTAATTGGAGCTATGAACCTGGAACAATTTGCTTTTCAACACTTTGGACGGGTTCACGGTGGAGTTATCATGACCGCTGCCGACTTGGTTATGGGATTTGCGGCCTATACCCGTGCTCCTGAAACGGCTAAGGTGGTTACCCTCGATTTGCACCAGAACTTTCTCGCTTCCGGAAAGGGCGATCAACTCATGGCCATAGGCAGGGTACTAAAAACCGGAAGCCGCATTATCTATTGTGAAGCTGAAATTTTTACTGTTGAACAAAACCACAAGACACTTATAGGTAAAGCTGCTTCGAACATGGCCGTAATTCCTTAATCACAAAAGCGATAAAATTATCTATTACTATAAACATTCATAAACTTGGCTTGTTTAATTCTCTGTGCCTCATTTGTATTCAATCAAAGACATAGAAGCCATTGTCGGGATTAAAGCCCATACCATCAGGGCTTGGGAAAACCGATATAAGCTTACTTCACCAGATAGGACCGATACCAACATCAGGTTGTATTCGGAAGAAGATTTGCGTAAGCTGTTGAATATAAGCTTGCTATACAACTATGGCTACCGCATTTCCGAATTAGCAAGGTTAACTGAATTTGAACTGTGCAAGTTGGTTCAGGACTTTACTTTGAAAAACGATGCGGCAACAGGTAAGATGATAGCGCTTACCACTGCAATGCTGGATTTGAATGAATCTATGTTCGAAAGACTTCTTTCCACCAGCATACTCCAACTTGGTCTTCAAAAAACAATGGAGGAAGTCATCTTCCCGTTTTTTCAACAAATCGGCATCATGTGGCAAACCGGAACCATTAATCCGGCGCATGAACACTTTATCACCAACCTGATCCGACAGAAGCTGATTGTAGCCATCGATGGTCAACCTTTACAAGAAAGCCCCAATGCTCCCAAGTTTCTATTGTTTTTGCCACAAGATGAATGGCATGAAATAGGGCTGTTGTATGCAAGTTTCGTTATTAGGTCACGCGGGGCTAAATCAATTTATCTTGGTCAAAACGTGCCATATTCTGATTTACAAGTAGTTACGGAGGTTTATAAGCCTCAAGTTATGTTTACGGTGCTTACTTCACCGGTTACACCAATTCATGCAGAAAACTATCTGCTACAACTTCATAAAGACTTTCCCAAAGTCACCATTTTAGCCGCTGGCAGACAAGCCTTAGAGGTGAAACACCTGATGCCTTCGAACATCATTGTGCTTGAAAGTTTGAGCGACATGATTAGTAAAATCAATCAAATTCTTAACCTAGGACTTAATTAAAAGCTGGCCAGTGTTCGCGTACCAACACTACGGCCTGTCTGATTTGTTTGATTTTTCCTTCTTTTTCAAGGAGTTTAAGAAGCCTTGATATCACCACCCTGGAACTGTTCAAATCACTCGCAATTTGTTCGTGGGTAAGCGGAATAAGGTCACTTTTAAAGGCTTTACTCTGGCGAATTAGGTAATGAATAAGACGTTCATCCAAAGATTTAAAGGCGATTTGCTCAAATGATTCTAAAAGCTCTGCAAACCTGGCTCTGAATACGGAAGCAGTGAAGGTTTGCCATTCAGGAAACTTCGTTGCAATTTCTGATATCAACCGCGCGGGAATAAGCAGTACTTCAGACGTTGCTCCAGCTACTCCAACTATTCGAGTTGCCGCATTGCCATTGATGCAAAACAAGGACATTGCACAGGCTTGACCTGGTTCTACATGGTACATCCAAGCGGTAGCTTCTTCTTCTTCCAGCTCTCGGCTTAGGATTTTTATTCTACCTGAAAGCACCAACATCGCAAATTCCGGCTTTTCACCGGGATATAACAACACGTCCTCTTCTGCAAGCTTTTTAACTAAACTATTCTTATTTAAAAATTGAATGAGCTCTGGCGAAAATTCAGGGAAAAGCGACCTTAATTGGCTTTCTAATGGGGTGGTGTTAATTGGAGAAGGCATATTGAACCAAATTAGCGCCCATCTGCAGTGCCTTTAATCGGACATCCTGTGGGTCGTTATGAACTTCAGGGTCTTCCCAACCATCGCTTAAATCACACTCATAAGTGTAAACACTTACCAACCTACCTTGCCAGTATAAGCCAAAGGCTTGGGCTGGCTTTCCATCGTGTTCATGAATTTTGGGAAGTCCTTTGGGAAAGCTGAATTTCTGTTTGTAGATGGGATGACCTGGGCCAAGTTCTTTCCACTCCAGCTCAGGAAAAACTTTTTTCATCTCCCTGCGGATGAATTTGTCCATGCCATAATTGTCGTCGATATGCAGAAAACCTCCGCTAATGAGATATTGTCGCAGGTTTTCTGCTTCTTCCCGACTGAAAACTACGTTTCCATGGCCAGTCATGTGAACAAAAGCGATGGTGAAGAGTTCTGCTGAACCTACTTCCACCACCACTTCGTTCGGATCAATTTTGGTTTGCAATTGCTGGTTGCAAAAACGAGCTAAGTTTCCTACAGCACTCGGATTCGCATACCAATCGCCACCGCCTTTGTATTTGAGCTTGCCAATTTTAAGAGAATAGGGCTGTGCTTTCGCTATCCCAAGGGACAACAGAAGTAAAAAACAAACTCTTATCAAGCGATTTTGCATGCTCAAAAATACCTTCAAAAACCTACTTCATGAGCGATTCGCAGTATTCTTTACCCCAAATTGGGTGGATTTTACTTGCGGGTTTAAAAGCATTGAACTTGTCGATAGCGGTATTCAGGATTGGCATTGCCTTGTCTTTTCCACCGCCAAACTGTTCAGGAGTGAATAAAACACTCTGACCTTGGAGCATCCATGGACGCGGATTAGTTGGATCTGCCTCCTTGGCTTTTGCTAAATTCTCTTGGCTTATTCCTCCATACTTCTGCCAGCGTTCCATAGGATTTACGCGCATACGCATAAAGGAAGACATCGCTTTCAAGGTTAGTAGCTCTGACTCCTGCGGTTTTCTTTTCAAGCCCTCCTCAATGTTTTTATCCGCTTCATCTAACCATTCATCCAGCTTTTCTGTACCCTTGGTTCTGGTGGTTGCCATAATTTGGCAATACGCAGCATAATAGGAGGGAAGCCATTCCGTTGGTTCTGCCATGGCAATTCTGGCAAACTGCCCGGCCTTGCTCATCCATTCTTCAGGGTTTTGAATAGAATCTAAATGGAGCAGATTTTTTTCCATAGCTGCCAAATACTTGGCATTCTGAGCTTGAGAAGCAGTTGGAAAAAGTGCGCTAACAACGAGTGCTGCGACAATTAAAAGTTGTTTCATGCTAGTTATTTTGGTTTACGACTTCGTTAGAACGATTTTGCCCCACCGATATGAACAATCCTACAAAAAAGAATCGCGGTGCAGGTGGGCCAACGGCGATTCTTTCCCCAGCGGCATTAAAGCGGTAGGTAAATACTTGCTCAAGCCCGAGTACATTGGTTACAGAGAGCGCCAATACACAGAATGCGCCTCTTATGGTTTTTAGAATGCTGGCATTTACACCAAAGTTGTGCAAGTCAGGGGTTCGTCCGGTAAGAAACCCAGTTTCATAAGGATTGAAGTATGGCCGGCCGGTTGAGTAGCTGTAGGTAAATCCGGCGGCAGTGTTCAGCTTGGTGAAGAATTTTTTGAATACAAGCGTTGCTGTGTGGGGAGTTGCAAAGGTGGGCATCGCTTGAATCGGGTAATTGAGGTACTGTCTTCGAGTATCCAGGAAGGAATAAGAAATCCAGTAATCTACGTTTTTAAAGGTTTTTCGATCTCTCCAGAAAAGGTCGATGCCTTGGGCATAACCTCCACCTGCTAAATCCCAATTAGGTTCAAAGGTGCGGAGTAATTGGTCGTATTGCTTCCGGTAAGCTTCCACTCGAAAAGTGTAGGCGGGTGTTATCCATTGATAATTGAGGATGTAATGAGTGGCTTTTTCAAATCCTTGGTGTGAACGGGTATCGTAAAGCCATTGGGTGACCGGCTTTTGGTAAAAATCTCCATAGGCAAGCCCTAAAGTGCTGTTGGCACCTGCTTTATAAGAAATAGACACACGCGGAGCAAGATTGGCCTGCGCAAGAATAGAAGAGTATTCATATCGTCCTCCAAATCTGAATACTAGTCTGTTGCTTGCATATAAATCGTATTCCGCAAAGGCGCTGCTTAAATAATCCTGAAGGTTTTGAAACAACTTCGGTGTAGAAAAACCATTTAAATCTATTTGAAAGCTTCTTCCATCCCCATATTGTTGCCATTCGCCACCAACTCTCAGCGCGCTCAAATCTCCAGTAACTCGAGTAACCATGACCCTGGTTTGAAGTAGTTCGTTTCTATTGCCCAAGATTAGGCTGTCAGGACGGATGTTGTCTAAATTATAACTGTATGAAATGCCTCCATAGATACTCCATTTATCACTAATGATATCCTTGTAAGTGAGGTTAGTATAAACATTGTGATTGTTCAGTCGAAAGTTTGCGGGTAAGCTATCAAGGCGAGGTTGGGAGAGCCCAAGCCTTCCGTAATTGTAGTAGCCGTAAAACTTCAGCAGTCCATTTTTTCTTAATTGA
The DNA here is from genome assembly GCA_027484125.1 of Bacteroidota bacterium. Lineage (GTDB taxonomy): Bacteria > Bacteroidota > Bacteroidia > UBA7662 > JAIXUI01 > JAIXUI01. Next base: position 24,857 of record JAIXUI010000148.1, read on the forward strand.
TGGCGATAAAAGGCTGAGCCTCCGAAAAACTCCGGGTACTGTTGATAAGTTTGTCGTTGAGGTACCAACTTCATGTAGGGTAAAAGGTTGGTGTAGTTAAGATCGCCTCCCCAGGCTGATTTTTTATCTTTTGATAAATGCACATGCCCTCCTCCTAATCCAACCGCAGAAATCGAATAGGTTGAGGCGGTTCTGTCGGGCATGTCTTGGGTTTCCAAGACCAAAGCCGAGGACAAAGCTTGCCCGTATTGCGCGGAATAACCGCCAGTTGAAAATACGGTTCCTTTGAAAAGAAAGGGGTTGAAGCGTCCTCTTTGTGCAATGTCAGGGGTGGAGGAAAAGAAGGGATTGTTGACCACCATGCCATCAATAATGGTTTTAGTTTCCGATCCGGCTCCTCCTCTAACAAAAAGTCCTTCTTGTTCTCCTACTTGTTGCGCTCCAGGCAAGGTTCTCAACGCCCCGAAAATATCGCCTTGTGCATTGGCAGTGGTAACTATGTCTAGGGGTTTCAACACCGTAACTCTACGGCTATCGGAGGCTTCAATGGTTCCAGCCGATATGGTAACCGCTTTCAGTTCATTCACTTTTTCCTTCATCATGAAGTTGTGTTGCTGGTTACCTCCCTGGAGTATCAGGGTTTTTCTAAAATCTTTAAAGCCCAGTAAAGTAGCCACAAGCTCTAAAGTTCCAGTATCGCTCGTTGTAAACCGATATTGACCTTTGGCGTCGGTGGTGGCTCCATCGTAGGTGCCTTTTAAAAAAACGTTTACGCCTGCAAGCGGATTCTTTTTTTGGTCTGTAACAATCCCGTTGAGTTCGGTTGTTTGTGCCTGGCTGATGAAAGGATTAGTACATACGAGTACAATTCCAACTAAGAAAAAAAACTTCATGGTGTTAAGAAGAGGACTTCTTGGGTTTTAAATAACTTTCCAGTTTTTGAACGTATGATTCAAAGGCTAATATCCCATTTCTAGTGACTTCACAAGTGGTGAGCGGTTTTTTATCTCGAAAGGATTTAATTACGGTGATGTAATCAGCCGCTTGTAACTTACTCAATTGAACACTTAAGTTGCCGGGGGTAGATTGAGTTTGTTCTAATAACCAATTGAATTCAGCACTTTCTACCGTCATAAGTAATGACATCACAGCTAGCCTGAGTTGGTTATGAAGTAGTGGATCTAATTCTTCAAACTTCATTTTTTCTTTCTTCTCTATAAAGCAAAATGCCCGGTATGAGGTAACCGGTTACCATAGCAATGGCAATTACTAAGAGCAATTCCGGAAAATCAAGTTTTAAACTTACAACCGCTAGTAACCAATTGATTATTCCTCCAATCTTAAATGCTTTGAATGAAATTAAGGAGCCGGAAACATACAAACCCAGCCCATAAAGGCAAAGCAAAAAGGTATAGGCAAGCGACCAATTTCCAGTTATAGATCCGGCAAAAATCACAATGAGCATGCTGATGGTAAAACCCAGCCAAAGGGCATCACTGGCTTTGTCAATCCATGATTGAAAGGCTTGTTTTTTATGCTGCTTGTAGCCAAAGTAAATGGCAATAAATCCCGTTAAGGGCATCATGATAGGCCAAACGAGTTCAGCATGGTTGATTGATTTTTTCAATAATATGAAATGCATAATGGCAGCTAAACTGACCGAGCTTCCCCAAATAATATAATGAATGGCAGATTTCCCCATTTGCTTTCTCTTGTCTCTAATCATCTGATGGATGAGTTGCAGAGACTCCTGTGGGTGTACATTCGATGATTCCATGAACAAATATAAAGTACTTTATATTATAAAGTGAAAAGAATAAAAAAAAATTAGAAGGGTAGGCCAATCCCTAAGTTGTATCCCCACATTTCATATACACCCAAGCGAGCGCCCGCCGGGTTGGGGATATTCAACTCGTTTTGCCATTGGTTGAATCGCCAATCTGGATTGAGCAAATGTTCAATGACCCAACGGTTTCCTTGGGTAAATGCAGGATCATGTAATTTGAGTCCTACATCAAATCGGATGATGAAAAAGGTGAAGTTCATCCGGATTCCGAAGCCGGTATTCATAGCTAGCTCATTGAAGGAACGGCCAAAGCTAAAGTTGGTAAACTGTTGCTTATTACTTACAGTGTCTTTGAGGGTCCAGATGTTGCCTGCATCATAGAAAACAGCTCCCTGAACCGCATATCCATTAGGGAGTTTGATCAGAGGAAATCGATATTCAGCATTCAACTCAAGCTTAAGTTCTCCAAACTGATCGAATCGGTTGACGCCAAATCCTGAGAAACTTCCGGGGCCGGGCTGTCTGGCTAACCATCCGCGAAGTGAGTTGTTTCCTCCAACGAAGTAACGTTTCTCTAAGGGTAAGGTATTGCTGTTTTGTAATGGAAGTCCAATTCCCACAAATGCTCTTGCGGCAAATTCGCTTTGTGGACTAATGGTCCAATATTTTCTTAAATCGATATCGGCTCTTAAATATTGAAAATAGGGTAATCCGAGCAGCTGCCGTGGATTGCTGGCATCTGGGTCAGCCAATGTTTGAATGAGGTTGATGATATTCCCGGAAGATTCAAGTGTAACTCTGCTGAATGTTCGTTTAGCCGGATTTTCGTGATTCAGGTTATTGGCTGTATAACTAACTCTGGTACTGGAAGTAAGGTGGTTAGTAAAGCTGAATCGTAGGAATGGGTCGTTAATCTGGTCTAGTCGCTCCTTCAATACAGAATCTAAATTTCCAGTTCTGGCTAAGTTGAGTTCAAATGGATAAAATCCCCAACGTTCATTGGCTCTGTTTATCCATTCGTATCCAACACTTAGATTGAGAATTGACCTATTATAGTCGAATCTATTCTGATTGAAAAAACTTACTTGGAACCTGGTTTTTGGTGCGAAGTAATTGCTCTTGTTAAAGTTCTGAAATGGGAAGAGGAATTTGGGTATCACCAAAGAAAGGGAACCTCCATATTCTAAAGTATTGAAGGGCAAGCTGCGGTTGTCGAGTGTGGGGTTGTTGAATTGCTGGGATTCAATACCGCCATTCAATCTTAACTCTAGCAATTCTCCTCCCTTGAAGATATTCTTATCGCGAATCAGGTAGCTGCCCGATATCCCGAACAAAGACACTGAGTTGGTAGAGCCTTCTGCTTCCAGCCTAGTCTCCACTTTTTTGGCTGGAGTAAGAAAGACATCTACGCCCACTTTAGGGACACTATCATTGAGCAAGGGCCTCATTTTAAAGCTTATGTTACTGTAAATGCCTAAAGCAGAGAGCCTTGACTGTGAAAATCTGATTTTGTCTTCAGAGAAAAGCTCATTCGGTCTGAATTGAATACATCGTTCCAATACTTCATCTTCTACTGACCCGGGAATATTTTGGAGGTATAGCAGTTCATCGGAGTTGCGAAATGGACCTACAAGGCTATCGGAGGAATTGCGATATAAATCGACGTTGGAGTTGATTCTTATCTCATCAAAAAGGAAAGGTTTATAGAGATATTCTGCCTGAGGAACCCTTAACTTGGGATAAACATCTACTTGACGATTGCCTACCGTTGTATCAAGTTCGAAATATTGAAACTCTCGGCTGAAGTAAAAATAGCCTCGGTTTCGAAGGTATTCAGCCACTCTTGCCCTTTCAAGATTCAGAACTTCCAAATCATAGGACTTTTTATTTTGGATAATACTCAAAGGAGATGCTGCATAGATGAGTTGGTCAATTGGACGTTCACCACTCACGTAATGTATTTTTCTGAAGGTGTACTGAACAGAATCTTTGACTCGGTAGGTTACAGAAGTTCTTCGACCTTTGGTGTTTACTTCAACCTCAATCTTGTTTCTGAAATAGCCTCGGTCTTTGAGGTAACGTTGCAAGGCTTGAGCACTTTCCTTGACTTGCATAGAGTCGTATAAGGCGGGTTCTTCACCCAAGGAACGTTTAAGACTCCACTTCAATCGGTTTTCTTTTCCCTTGCTCGTCACGAGATACACCCAGGTATTGAATCGCCAGATGAAGAGGAATTTTTTATTGGTCCTGGGTTTTAGAATTTTTTGCGCTTCGTTTGCTGTTTGGGAGGGGAGACCGCTAATGCTATTTTTGACCAAAAGCGTTTGGTCTTCTTGCAAATGCCGAGTCACATCGCATCCGGCAAGTAAGATCAGGAGCGGAATCCACAAGAAATATGAACGACCTGCGTTTTCTGGCATTGAGCAATGCACAAATAAAGCGAATTAAATCCTTGCATCGAAAAGAAGGCAGAGTAGAAGAAGGGATGTTTTTGGTGGAAGGGCTAAAGCCGGTCGCCGAACTTATCGCTTCAGGCTGGGCTATAGGTCAATTATTAGTGACAGAGCGCATGTGGTTAATGTTCCAGGAGTATGCGCTACCAGTCCTTGATAAGGTTCAAATCATTCCTGATGCACAGATGGAGCGCATTTCATCCCATATTACGGCTCCTGGTGTTTTGGCTGTTGCTGATGTTTTATTTCAACCTTTAGTTATTCCTGAAGGTCCTGTGTTGATTGTGGATGACATCCAGGATCCCGGCAACCTCGGCACCATGATTAGAACCGCAGAATGGTTTGGCTTTTCGCAGGTTTTTGTAACCCCCGGTTGCGTAGAGATGTTTAATCCCAAAGTGGTGGCTTCGTCTATGGGGAGCTTATTTCGTTTGAAACCGCAAGTCATGGACTCAACTTCTATCGTTCGGGAATTGGTAGATCGGCAAGGGTATCAATTGGTGGTAAGTACGCTTGATGGAAACATAGCAAAACTCAATTGGCCTACCAAAACGGCTTTGGTCATTGGCTCAGAATCTCATGGTGTTTCTCCTTTTTGGATAGAAAAGGCCCATCTTTTGGTCAAAATTCCTTCATACGGACAAGCAGAATCGTTGAATGCTGCTATAGCTTTCGGCATTCTTGCTGCTCAGTTTCGGAGTTTAGCCTAATTCCGGTTTTGGCTGTTGTTAAGTGAATTAATTTTACTGTAACCAACCAAACGATCGGCGCGTGGATTCTTTAAATCTTGGTAGTAAACAAAAACCTCATAATTGTTTTCTGTTTGTTCGTGCGCTCCTTCGGTGATGATGGTTTCTAGCTGTGAACTGTTGTTTTTCTTGAAGGCATACAGGTAATTATAGAGACCTTGCTTAAGTAATAGTTTTCCGAAATAGCGCTTTCTGAGTGGATCGTATAGAAGCTTGTTGGCTGGATGGGTGTTCCAATTCGACAGTTCTCCAAAAACAAAAAAGTCGCCTTCGGCAGTACGATCTGGAAAGTTCAGGGTAAATTCTACCCAGGCATAATCTGCATCGGTATCCGGATTTTGTGCTCCATCCAGCTGCCCGATAAAGCATCTTCCGTTGACGTCCTGGTCGAGCGAATACCGCAAATAAGAGCGGTCTTGGTCTTCTAATAACTTAAAAATCAACAAACTATCTAATCCAATATCTGCTACTCGCTCCGGTTTAAAGCGTGTAGTTCGAATATCAAATCTTCTGAACTCATTGGAGCCATCAAACACATTGTCGCCTTCGTATTGGTAAGTAAGCAAGCGGTCACGGACATACAGTGGTTTCAAACTCGTGGAGGCGTTGTCCCAGCGACTGTTTTGCCGAATGACTATTTTTATTTGGTCAAAAGGATTAAGCACTTCTTCAGGTCCTGTATTGACGTCTAAGTCGATGGCTTGTTTATAATGAACCATTCCCGCTTGAGTGGTTCGTCTCAAGATTGGTTTTACCGAAAAGATAGGATGGTAAACCATGAATCTTTTTGAAATGACTATGTCTGATTTGGTGCCGTCTCTGTAAACATAGAGCAAATAGTTTCCAGGAAGCAGAAATTGATTGTTTTTTCCCGGTATATCAGCTTGATAATGCACATAAGGCTGGCGGGTTGAAAAAGAGCGTTGATATTGGTTGATAAACTCGTCTTGAAGCCCTTGATAAAATTGATTAGGAAATAAGTCTGACGGGCTCCAATCTGCATTGCAATAAACCAATGCCCACTGAAAAGTGCTAACTGAGGGTTTTAGCTCATCAAAAGCCAAGGTTAATGTTTCATTAGTTTGAAATCGAATAACCGGATCGCCAAATTTTTCTCCCTTTCTACCAAGTTGGACTGTTTTTAGCTGCTCTGAATAAACAGAATCGGTAAACAATAAATTGGAAGGCCAATCTTGTGCCATCGATGACAGAGCAAGTAGGATCCCCAACAAGAATCCGATTAACTTTTTGTTCATCAAATCTGCTTAATGATTTCAGCCAAACCCATTCTTATCCGAACCAACTTCTCTGCAAGTTCTGTTTTGTTAAATTTCACGGATGGTTCCGACTGAGTATTTATTTCCTTAGGAGAGTTTTCATGGTCAGGTTGAACTGTCTGGATTACAGGGGTTTCTGTTTGCTCAATGGATTCTTTTTTCTTAAGAGCCATTTGAGCCCCTTTTAGGGTAAAGCCTTGATCTTTAATCAGAAGCTTCAATTTTTTAATCAGTTCAATGTCTTTAGGAGTGTACATCCTGTTCCCCTTTTTTCCTTTTTTAGGATTTAAGGCGGAAAACTGATTTTCCCAAAAGCGAAGTAAAGAAGGGCTTAATTCCAGCATTTCTGCCACTTCAGTAATGCTGTAGTAGGCTTTTTCAATGGTTTTAGGCTTGTAAGGCATTAGTCGAATGATTGGTTAAGTGCGGAAGCCCGCTGTAAGATTTTCTCATATTGGGCAGGACTTAAATCGCTGTAAAAGAAATTGATTGGATTGATTTTTTCACCTGATTTCAACACTTCATAATGCAAATGCGGGCCGGTAGATTTTCCGCTATTACCCACATAGCCAATGGTTTCACCTCTTTTAATCTTTTGTCCGGGTTTAATGGCGAATCCGGAAAGGTGAGCGTACAGGGTCTGATATCCAAAACCATGGTCAATAAGGATGTAATTGCCGTAACCTCGGTCATTTCGAACCACTTGAGCAATTCGTCCATTGCCGGTTGCAAAAACAGGGGTTCGCATTGGCGCATTAAAATCGAGCCCTGAATGGAATTTAATGGTCTTGTAGATGGGGTCAATTCGATATCCAAATCCTGACGCCAATTGCGTAAGGTTGCGGTTTCTAACTGGTTGAATAGCTGGAATAGCTGCTATGAGTTCTGATTTTCGCTGAATTAACTTGGTTACCTCCTCAAAGGATTTACTCTGAATATACATCTGTCTAGCCAGCCTATCTACTCGTGCGCTGCTCTCAATCATCAGGCCGGAAGCGCTCATGCCTCTTAATTTTTCGTAACGGTCGGCATTGCCTGGGCCATAAGTGCGAATCTCTGAGGCAATAGGCTCAGCTTCGAAGATTACTCTGTAAATGTTTTCATCTCGTTCCCCAATATCCGTCATGACTTTCTCCATCAACACCACTTTGTCTTTCAAACCCTCATATTGTTCTTTCATCAGATCTAATTCTGATTGAAGTTGTTTTTCTCTGGGAGAATCTAAATACCGATAGGCTAGCGAAATGATTATCAAGGCCAGGGTAGCTGAGGCTGCTAAAAAACCCAGAATACGCAAAGCCCATTGGCCAGGGCTAAGCCTGACTTGCCTGAATTGCAAACGTTGACGATCGTAGTAATACTTGACTCGGGCCATGAGTTTCGTAGGAATTGCACTAAATTAGCGGCGCTGCCGACTAATGGCAACACTACTTTTACATTCGCTTCTCCAAAATAAAAAGAAAAGCCTGGCAATCAGATGTTTATGACTTCCAAAGAAATACGGAAAATCTTCCTTGAATTCTTCGCCTCTAAAGGACATGCGGTTTATCCGGCTGCACCTATTGTGGTGAAAGGGGATCCAACCCTCATGTTTACCAATGCTGGAATGAATCAGTTTAAAGATTGGTTCCTTGGCCATGAACCCGCAAAAGACACCCGTGTGGCCGATTCACAGCCATGTTTACGGGTTTCCGGTAAACACAATGATCTGGAAGATGTAGGTAGAGATACTTATCACCATACACTTTTCGAAATGCTCGGAAATTGGTCTTTTGGTGATTATTTCAAGAAAGAAGCCATTGAGTGGGCTTGGGAATTACTTACTGATCGTTATGGACTGCCCAAAGACCGCTTGTATGTAACAGTTTTTGCCGGTGACGAAGGCGATGGGCTCCCATTCGATGAAGAGGCTTTTAACGAATGGAAAAAGTGGATCGACGAGGACCGAATTTTGAAGGCTGGTAAAAAAGATAATTTCTGGGAAATGGGCGACACCGGTCCTTGTGGTCCTTGTACCGAAATTCACATTGACTTACGTTCTGAGGAAGATCGTAAAAAAGTGGACGGAAAAACCCTGGTCAACGATTCACACCCACAAGTGATTGAAATCTGGAATAATGTATTTATGCAGTTCAATCGCATGGCGGACAGAAGTCTTCAACCTTTACCAGCTCAACATGTTGACACAGGAATGGGCTTTGAACGACTTACCATGGCCCTTCAAGGCAAACAGTCGAATTACGATACCGATATATTCACCCCAATAATTGAAGAAATTTCAAGGCTTTCCGGCATCGCTTACGGAACCTCTGAGAAAACGGACATCGCCATTCGGGTCATTGCAGACCATATTCGAGCAATAACCTTCGTGATTGCTGACGGTCAGTTGCCTTCCAATAACAAAGCTGGTTACGTTTGTCGACGCATTCTTCGCAGAGCTTTGCGTTATGGTTATTCGAGCCTTGGTTTGCAGCATCCTTTCATGCACCAGTTGGTGGATATTCTATCCTGGCAGTTTGAAACAGCTTTCCCTCAGATTCCTGCTCAAAAAGAGTTCATTAAAAAAATCATTCTTGAAGAAGAAATAAGCTTTTTGAGAACTCTTAGTAATGGATTAAAACGTTTAGACGTTTTGGTGGAAGAAGCCATAAAAGCTGCACAGTCTTCGATTTCCGGCGCTTCGGCTTTCGAGCTCTATGATACTTTCGGATTTCCGCTTGATTTAACTCAACTTGTTGCTGCTGAAAGCGGACTTCAAGTGGATGAAGAAGGATTTAAGGCAGAAATGGCGGCTCAGAAAAGCCGTAGTCGGGAGGATGCAGCCAAGGAAACTTCTGACTGGGTTTCAGTAGCCGAAGAAGACCTCGAAATTCGTTTCATTGGCTACGATATGCTTGAGGCGGAAGTGGAAGTGGTGAAACACAGAACGCTTAAAATCAAGAATAAAGAAGTATATCAGCTGGTACTCACACCAACACCTTTTTACGCTGAATCTGGTGGGCAAGTAGGGGATACCGGTGTTCTTGAAATGGACGGTGAGGTGTTGAAAGTTCTGGATACCCAGAAAGAGAACAACCTGATAGTTCACCTCGTCGATAAACTACCTTCACACAAACGATACTTCGGAAAAGTTGATGCTCATAAGCGGGAATTGAGCATGCGCAACCACAGTGCAACGCATTTGTTGCACGCGGCACTTCGTCAGGTGCTGGGCCAGCATGTTGAGCAAAAAGGCTCATTAGTAACTCCAGAGTTATTACGCTTCGACTTTGCCCACTTTGGCAAAATGACCAAAGAGGAGCTGAGCCAGGTGAGTCAAATTGTGAATGATAAAATCAAAGCGGGCATCGCCTTAAATGAAGCTCGGTCTATTCCTATTGAGGAGGCAAAATCTAAAGGAGCTATGGCTTTGTTTGGTGAGAAATACGGCGATTTTGTTCGAGTAATCACCTTTGATTCCGCTTTTTCTGTTGAGCTATGTGGGGGTACTCACGTTCAAAATACCAGAGAGATTCAATACTTTCATTTGCTTTCAGAATCTTCTATTTCATCAGGCGTAAGACGCATTGAAGCCATTACTTCTGAAGGTGCTTTCCAATTCCTGAATGAACAGGTGGCACAATTGGAAGAAGTCCGGGAGATTCTGCGAAATCCAGCTTCTACCACCCAGGCAGTCCAGAAGCTTCTCGATGAAAACAGCCAACTCCAGAAACAATGGCAGGCTTCGGAAGACCGTTGGTGCCAAATGTTGGTTCAGGAGCTTAAGAAAGAAGTTCGTAACCATGGTCAACTAAATTCCATTGCTGCGGTAGTGGAAGTTCAACAAGCTGACTCTCTGAAGAAAATTGCCTTTGATTTAAGAAAAGACCTCGACAATGTGGTGATTCTACTTGGTGCTGTCATTGGTGGAAAACCTCAGCTCGCGCTTGCGTGTTCTGATGAACTGGCAGCAAGCATCAATTGTGGGCAAAAAATCAGTGAAATCGCTAAGGCTATACAAGGCGGCGGGGGAGGGCAACCTTTCTTCGCAACCGCAGGTGGAAACAATGCCGGCGGACTTGCTTCTGTCATTGAATCATTTAACCCAAGTAATTTCTGATGTCGGCATACGACTTATATGAACCAGTTATTGGTTTAGAGGTACATATTCAGCTAAATACTCAAAGCAAAGCTTTTAGCTCTGATTCCGCTTCCTATGGAGCAGATCCTAATACTCAAGTTAGTCCAATCACCTTGGGTCATCCTGGAACTTTGCCGCGTTTCAACGAGCAAACTTTGGAGTATGCGGTTCTTTTGGGATTAGCTACTAAGAGTCAAATTCGTGAATGGAATGAGTTTGCCAGAAAGAATTACTTCTACGCTGACCTTCCTAAAGGATATCAAATTACCCAGCATACCACCCCAATCTGTACAGGTGGGCAGATTCATTTTCGTCTAGAAGATGGCTCCGAGAGGGTGGTTAACCTCACCAGAATCCACATGGAAGAGGATGCAGGAAAAAGCATGCACGACCAAGACATCTACGATTCACTGGTAGATTTAAATCGTTGCGGTGTTCCATTGTTAGAGATTGTCTCTGAACCTGATATTCGTTCAGCTCAGGAAGCATATCTCTATCTTACAGAAATCAGAAAACTGGTTCGTTATCTCGGCATTTGTGATGGAAATATGGAAGAAGGAAGTTTGCGTTGCGACGCCAACATTTCGGTTCGGAAGAAAGGCGAAGCCAAATTCGGAACCAAGGTGGAAGTGAAAAACATGAACTCCTTCAACAATGTACGCCGTGCCATTGAACATGAGATCATCCGCCAGATTGATTTATTGGAAAGTGGTCAAAGTTTTACTTCGGAAACACGCAGTTTCAATGCAGAGAACGGAACCACTTTCGCTTTGAGAAGTAAAGAAGAAGCAAACGATTATCGCTATTTTCCTGAACCGGATCTACAGCCCGTTGTAGTTAACGAGGCCTATATCAGTCAGATAGCTACCATGATGCCTCCTCTGCCACACGAACTGTACGCACGCTACACCAAAGAGTGGGGTTTGTCTGACTTTGATGCAAGAAACCTAACCGATGATAAGTCTATTGCTCTGTATTTCAATGAGTTAAGTCAGTTAGTGAGCACAGCTAAATCCGCTGCCAACTGGATGATGGGCCCTGTAAAATCATGGCTCAATCAAGAAGCGAAAAGTTTGAATGAGTTCCCAATGAGTCCGTCGAAATTGGCGGAGCTGATTGCTTTAGTTGAATCCGGAAAAGTGAGCCATAGTGTGGCCGCCCAACGCCTTTTTCCGGAGCTCATTCTTCAGCCGAAAGCCAACCCACAATCGCTTGCTGAATCACTCAACCTTATCATGGACTCCGACGAAGAAGGACTTAAGGCGATGGTCGATGAAATTCTTGCTGCCTGGCCAGAAAAGGTTGCTGAGTTTAAAGCTGGTAAGAAAGGGGTACTCGGCTTGTTCATGGGAGAATTAATGAAAAAATCAAAGGGTAAAGCTGACCCCAAAACAGCTACTCAACTTTTTAACAACGCACTTAATGCTTAGAAAACTTCAATTATTCCTGCTCGCGGGAGTATCGCTCATCCTTGCTTCTTGCAGTGGTGTACAGGAAAATGGATATATTATCGACGTTGACTTTCCCGCAGCAGCCGATAGAACCGTTTACTTAATCGATTTCAATGATAGCGGGATTGTAGTGCTTGATTCCACCATGCTCTCCGGCGGAAATGCCCAGTTTAAAGGTAAACTCGCAGAAGACGTGGTTTACTACGTGGGGTTAAGCAGAAACAACCTTGCACCGGTTGTTCTGAAAGCGGGCTATGAGGTTGCGCTAACCTTTAAAGATACCGCCAATGTGAATAAAGGCTATGAGGTGAAAGGCTCAGAGGAAACCAGAATGCTTCAAACCTTTTTTGACAGCTTTTCTAAAGTTCAGGACGGCGTAAGAGAACTTCAATTGAAAGTGCAAAACGCCGAACAACAGCAGCTTCCAAATTTAGATTCAATCCGTACGCAAGCACGTGATGAATATTATAAGCTATATGACAACCAGAATAAAACCATCAAAACACTCATCGAAAAAGCCGATACTGGAGTTGTTGCGTTGAACCTGGCCATCTTCGCGCTTAACATGCTTGATCCGACACAGGATGCAGCTTATCTCTCAAACCTACACGCAAAATATAAGAAAGCATCGCCCGGTTCCAGGTATTTCAAATCCTTTGATACCATGTTCAGGGCCATGTTTCCAGAGGAGAAAGTGAAACAGAATATGGAAGCTCCGGATATCCAACTTCCAGATCCTTCAGGTAAAATAGTGGCACTATCTTCCTTGAAAGGAAAAGTGGTGTTAATCGATTTTTGGGCTTCCTGGTGCAAGCCATGCCGACAAGAAAGTCCGAACATGGTAAAATTGTATAACCGTTTCAAAGACAAAGGCTTTGAAATCTATGGAGTTTCACTCGATAAGGATAAAAAAGCTTGGACTGAGGCGATTCAGAAAGATGGACTTAACTGGATTCATGTTTCTGATTTAAAGTTTTGGCAATCAGATGCTGCGGCACTTTACAGCGTTACTTCTATTCCTGCAACCTACCTTTTAAATGCGCAAGGAAAGGTATTAGCCACCAATTTGAGGGGGCAAGAACTTGAAAAAGCAGTAGAATTGGCGCTTGGAAAGTAATCCAGACTTAATTTTAGGGTAAAATTGGCTTAATTCGCTTAAGGATATCTTTATGGACAACATCTTACCCCTGCCAATGAGTCCCTCACAGTACAAGATACTGGCCGTTGACGACGAAGAGGATATCCTCGAAATTCTGGAATACAACCTCAGAAAAGAAGGCTTCGAAGTTTATACTGCCGCTAATGGAGAAGAAGCCATTAAAATCGCGAAGGAAGTCATTCCAGATTTAATCATCCTCGATATCATGATGCCTAAACTAGACGGTATCGAGACCTGTCGCCAAATCCGCCAAATCAACAAACTCAAGTCAAGCGTGGTGGTGTTTCTCACCGCCCGCTCTGAAGAGTTTTTAGAAATAGCCGGATTTAATGCTGGTGCTGATGATTACATCGCGAAGCCTATCAAGCCTAGGGCTTTACTCAGTCGTATTTATGCCATTCTAAGAAGAATAGAATCTAAAGACGACGACCGAGAGCCAAGAATTGAAATCGATGATTTGGTGATTGACCGTGAAACTTTTTCTGTCACCAAGAGTGGTGAAGTAGTGGTTCTCGCTAAAAAAGAATTTGAACTGCTTTATTTGCTGGCCTCAAAGCCCGGGAAAGTGTTCACCCGTGACATGATTCTTGAACAGATTTGGGGAACAGACGTTGTGGTCATCAACAGAACCATAGATGTGCATATCCGCAAGTTGAGAGAAAAACTCGGAGAAGATTATATCTCAACTGTTAAAGGCGTAGGTTATAAGTTCGAAAAAGCGAATTGAAAAACCCCACACCCTTTGGTCTCGCCTTATTGGCTGCCGCTCTCATTACCTTAGTTTCTTTAGCGTTTGGCATTGCCTTCAATCAGGGATGGAAATTCCTCCTGTTTGAAGGCATTGTACTTTTCTTTCTGTCCTTCACCATATTTTATCAAATCATTGATTTCTTCATCTATCGAAAAATTAAACTCATTTACAAAACCATTTCTACCGCGAAATCAGATAAGCTTAATTCAAGAGTGAATGATGTAGCCCAAAATGAGTCGCTCCTAGAGGTAGAACAAGATGTAGAAAAATGGGTTAATGAACGTTCACGAGAACTCGCGCAGTTGTATGAATTAGAGAAGTACCGAAAAGAGTTTTTTGGAAATGTTTCTCATGAATTAAAAACGCCCATATTCAATATTCAAGGGTACATCCACACGTTACTGGATGGCGCTATGGAAGACCCCGAACAAGCTAGAAAGTTTCTTAATAAAGCAGCGAAGAGCGCCGATCGTATGGAAATGTTGGTGATGGATCTGCTTACCATTTCAGAGTTGGAGTCAGGAGAAGTAACCCTCGAAATGGAAAATTTTGATGTTTATGAGCTGACCAAGGATGTTTATGAGTCCCTGGAACTCAAAGCAAGGGAAAAAAATATCTCTATAGGTTTTAAGCAAGGTTGCACGCCTCCTTTTGTGGTTTATGCCGATCGAAAACAAATAAGAGCTGTGCTTGTCAATCTAATTGTGAATGCCATAAAATATGGAAAAGAAGGCGGGCAAGTCCTTATTGGCTATTACGACATGGCTGAAAACTATTTGATTGAAGTCTCTGATAATGGAGAAGGAGTAGAAGAGGAACATCTCCCCAGGTTGTTTGAGCGATTCTACAGAGTTGATAAAGCCCGCTCTCGAAACGTTGGGGGGACCGGTTTAGGATTAGCCATAGTGAAGCATATTCTGGAAGCCCACAATCAAAACATCAACGTCCGCTCAACACTCGGATTGGGCTCTACTTTTGGCTTTACGCTAACAAAAGCCAAAGGAAAATAAGAACTTGATTGGCTAGTCGCATTTATAATGCGAAATTTGCCATAGTGCTAAAATTTTCTCCCTTTAAAGACTGGATATTGTATGAGGACGACCACTTTATGGTTGTGAACAAACCTCCTATGATGAGCTCGTTAGACGAGCGTGGCGATATGCAAGCCACTAATGTGTTAGCTGAAGCGCGTAAATATTGTCCTCAAGCTATGTTATGTCATCGTCTGGATAAGGAAACTTCCGGTGCCTTGATGATTGCTAAAGACGAGGCAACTTACCGGTATGTTTCCATGCAATTAGAGCACCGCAGGGTAATAAAAACTTACCATGCGGTGATAGAAGGGGCGCATCGTTTTGATAATCTTGAAGTGGATTTGCCTATTGGTAAAGGAAGGGGAGGAGCCATGCGGGTAGATTTTCGTGAAGGGAAAGATGCGCTAACCTTTTTCACCAGCATCGACTATTTCAGACATTACACCTTGGTGGCTTGTGTTCCTATAACAGGCCGTACTCACCAGATTCGGGTACATTTGGCCTCTCAACAGGCGGTAATTGCCGGAGATACGCTTTACCAAGGTCACCAACCTTTGCTGTCAAGAATCAAAAGACATTACCACTTCTCTAAATTTGAGGAGGAAAAGCCAATGATCAATCGTTTTGCTTTGCATGCAAAAAAGCTCAAGTTGATGATTGCGGACGATAAGATGGTCGAAATTGAGGCCCCTTACCCCAAGGATTTAGAGGTCTTTGTTAAGCAATTAGACAAATACGATCGATAAAATCAGATTTTTTTTAAATGATTGCGCCTCCAACACCTCCCAATGAGCAATACCGCCTAAAGGCACTGGAGTCCTATCGGATTTTGGATACACTTCCGGAGCAAGACTTCGATGATATCACCCGAATTGCCGCTTATGTCTGCGATACTCCCATATCCTTGGTTTCCCTGTTGGATCCAAACAGACAATGGTTTAAATCTCACTTTGGGCTTCAAGTACAAGAGACCCCTCGACAAGTTTCTTTCTGTGGTCATGCTATTTTGGAGCCACTGAAGCCCTTTATTGTAGAAAATGCTAAGTTAGATGCTCGATTTTATGACAACCCGCTCATTACCGGAGATCCCTACATTGTCTTTTATGCCGGCATTCCTCTTATTACGAAAGATGGGCACGCCCTTGGAACGCTCAATGTAATCGATACGAAATCCAGGAGTTTGAGCTCAGAACAATTAGAAGTCTTAATGGCGCTCTCCCGCCAAGTGATGAATTTGTTCGAGCTAAGAATGCTCATCCATAGGCAATAATGAGTGGTAATTACATCTGCTGGATGGCCCACCAATATATCGGAAGTCCTAAGCTGATGTTGAATGGGAAAGTGATTCCCAAAGCCATGGGAATATACAAACCCGGATCTGCTTCAGGTGCAGCCAATCGCATGGCTGCCGGAACGGCAATGTATGAGGCACTAGCAGCTAGTATGCAGAACATGAACCTGTCCGGTAATGCTTGAGTTACTAATCCGCTGAGGTAAGCTGTAATTAAACCGTTGAATATCGGAATGCCAATCGCCATCAATGCGGCGAATGCCCCATATTGCTTAAAAGCCGAAAGTCTTTTAACAGTTACCATCCCCATTTCCAGTAAGAATATGGCAAGAAAGCCTTTGAAGATGTCAGTGGTAAATGGTTTAATTCCTTCAGCTTCTTTGGTATTGGCAATGAGTCCAATGATCAAACTTCCTAACACCATCAATACGCTGCTGTTGGTTAAAGCATGGTGTAGTTGATGATTAATAGAAGTTCCTTTTTCACTGCTATCTGAGTATTTTCTTAACAGCAACATCCCAACTATGATTGCTGGAGCTTCCATAAAGGCCATCACTGCCACCATATGTCCACCAGGGTGTTGGCTAAAGTGCTCCAAAAAAGAAGTAGCTGCAACAAAAGTTACCGCACTTACGCTACCATAGGAGGCCGCAACGGCCGCAGCATTACTGACCCCCAGCTTTCTTTTTCCAAGAAAAAAAGTGTACACCGGAACAACAGAAGAAAGCAACAACCCAAATCCTAAGCATGCTAAAGTGGTACTGTTGATGCCTTCATGCGCTAGTTCCTGACCTCCTTTGAACCCTATAGAAAACAACAGGTATAAACTAATGAATCTAGAAGTAGAGGCCGGAATCTCTAAATCACTTTTGACCAAACTTGCTACCATCCCCAATACAAAAAATAAAAGGGTAGGCATGGTGAGGGTGCTAATAAGAAGGCCGGTGTCCATATTCACAAATGTATGAGGTGAATATGGACGCCGGCCTTTCTAATTAAAATCTCAGGGAAGGATTAGTATCCTAAGATTTGCTCAGCTGTAAGTTTAGTGACTTTACCATAACGTTGTAAATCAGTGTCTTTTATCTTTTTGGGAGAAGCAATTACACATTTGGCCATCGGCTTTCCTGAAAAGCCATTCTCCCAAACAGGCTTCAAACTATCGAAGGATAAGGAGGGCAATTGCGTCATGACCCATGTTCTGGGGTCTTGGTTGAAGCCTTGTTTTTCCCAAGCTAACCAGCGTTCTAATCCCTGAATACCAGGATAACGCTCTGATCCTTTGATTTTTAATAGACTTTCTTTACAAGTATTCAATAAGTTGGTGTTGGTAGGGACATAGTTGATGAGTGAGTCCATGCCTTGGATGGCTTCATGGAATTTGTCAGCCTGACAGCCGATGTAAGCTTGGAAAGTAAAAGGATGATCCCAATACCTTGGTGAAGTGTAATCGGCATAAGTAGAATAAGCTAAGGCTTTCGATTCCCTTAATGTTTGGAATACTATGGAAGCCATTCCGCCACCAAAATACTGGTTGAATAGTTGAGCTTTTGCCAGAATTTCTTGGTTGAGTGAGGTTCCGCTTCTAACCCATTTGATTTCAGATTGAACCATATCAAAGGTGGTGAAATACACCTCTTCTTCTTTTATCGTTCTCGGTGTAAAAACATGAAGTTGCGCTGATTTTGATGGACTAAGGTTGTTGGTCCATGCTTTTGAAAGCATCGTTTGCATGGACAGAATATCCTCATTACTGCTGGCGGTGATGGTGAGTGAATCTTGGAGTAACGATTGTACCAAGTTTAATAAAAAGCGACTTTTTACTGCCTTTAGTGATTGGTTATCAGGGATAAATTTGGTTGGATTATCATCGCCATACAAAGCGTAGTCGGTCAGAGCTTCCAATAACTGGTCTTTGTCCTGCTTATTATTTTCTCTTTCCTCAAGTTCATTTGCTATCAATTGTTTGAAGGCGCTTTCATCGGGAATGACCTGTTTCACCCATTCCTGAAATAAAACGATACCTTCTTCCATTTTACTGGCTAACCCAGTAATACTTACGATTACTTCTCTTTCATCGCAACCCATTTGGTATTGAATTCCTTTAGAATAAAATTCTTGGCTGATGGCTTTGGCACTTTTAGTTGTAGTGCCGCAAAACTTGAAGTAATCCAATGCTAAAGGCAGCCATTTTTCGTGGTACTTTCCTTTTTTGAAATGTAAATTGATTCGTGCCGGAACAGGATTCTCTTCTTTTCTGATTAACATCCTAATTGGGCCTGAGTGGACATCTTTAAAATCCGTTCCTGGTATAAGGTATTGGCTTTCAATTTTCGGCATTGGCATGGAATTAACTGACTTAAGAAAGTCACTTTGCGCAGTTGCATTCAAACTAACCGGAGTTATGGCAGGTTTCTCAACACTTTTTCCGGATGGGTCAATGCCTGTTTTCTTGTAAACGGTAACACTACCACTCGAGAAGTACTTTTTGGCAAAATCAATCACTTGATCTCTTGAGACTTTCTTAAGCCTATCAATAAATCCAACTACAGCAGGGTAATTTTCCCCACGGCTGAGGATGAAACTCTCCATCAGCTCACTGGCTTTCCCTTGCTGCGATTCCCATTTCTCCAATTGTTCTCTTTCGGCATTAAGAATGATAGCTTTCATGAGTTGGTCGGAGAACTTTCCAGCTTTCAGCTTTTCAATTTCTTTTAGTAAAAGTGCTCTGGTAGCTTCTAACTTTTGGCCTTTTAAAGGCCTTCCAAGCAAGCTGATTACACTGTAATCCTTAAGAAACTCTGCATTGACGTTCGATTCTAATACAAGCTGAGGTTGGTTGAGGTTTTGATCCAATAACCCGGCTTGGCCGTTATAAAGAATTTTAGATACCATGTATGCAATAGGATAGCTCGGGTCGAGCACAGAAGGGATTCGGTACCCGATCATTACATTGGCCGGGTTAGGTCCGGTCACGGTTTTAATAATGGGTTTCAAGAGCGGTTTTTCCGGTTTTGGCTGATAGTCAATTTTAAAATCAGCGCTTGGAATCTGACCAATCGTATTGTCAATTTTCTCTATAACCTCCTCAAAATCAAAATCACCCACCATTACTAAAGCCATGTTAGCAGGTACATAAAATTTTTTGAAGTATTTTTTGATTTCTAGCAGTGAAGGATTTTTAAGATGCTCGATGGTTCCAATGGTGGTTTGCTGCCCATAATTGTGTGTAGGAAACAAGGCTTTCATCATCACTTCATAAGATTTCCAATCATCTTCATCTAAAGAACGATTTTTCTCCTCATACACCGCTTCCAACTCAGTGTGGAAAATTCGAAAAACAGGCTTTGAAAAACGCTCAGCCTGCACTTTTAAAAACCGATCAATGGCATTGGAAGGAATATCCTCCAAGTAAACCGTTTGCTCATACCAAGTAAATGCGTTAGTACCTTTTGCACCCATGTCCGCCATCATTTTATCGTATTCGTTTCCGATGGCCCATTGGGCAGCTAAGCCGGAAACACTATCGATTTCCCGGTATATTTTCTTTCTGGCCAACGGATTTTTGGTTTGATTGTACTTTTCGAATAGCCGATCTATCTGATCCAAATAGGGTTTCTCCTTAGCATAATCCACCGTTCCGAATGATTCAGAACCTTTGAATAGCATGTGTTCCAGATAGTGAGCCAAGCCTGTATGGGTAGCAGGATCAGTATTTGAACCGGCACGGACTGGTATATAAGTGTAAATTCTTGGTTGAGTTACATCTTTGGCAAGAAATACTTTAAATCCATTTTTCAATTCATAGAATCTTGCCTGTAGTGGATCTGCTTCGTAGGTTTTCCACTTAAAGCGTCCTTGTTGATGTTCTTTCCATTGTGCATGGCTTTGGTGAGAAACACCAAAACTGATGACCAGTATTAAAGCAAACAGTATAACTCGCATGTACAAACCTACAAATAAGCTTCTTTTGTCTTCTTCTTCTATTCGATTACTACGTGTAACTTACGCCAACAGTTGATGATTATGCGAAAGCTGCTTTTTGCCCTCCTTCTTTTACCATTCACGGCTTTAGCCGGTGTAACAGAAGATTCTTTGTACACGTTGGAGCACTACCGGAAAGAAGAAGTCTATATCCCAATGAGGGATGGAATCAAGCTGTTTACAGCCATTTATTCTCCTAAAAATGCGAACGGCAAAAGCCCGATTCTCATCACCAGAACGCCATATTCCGTGAGTCCATATGGAGCCGCATTTCGAAACTTCTGGAGAAACCATTGGATGCATTACATTCGAAACGGCTACATCTTGGTGCTTCAAGATGTCAGAGGTAGGTACATGAGCGAAGGCGAATTCGTAGATGTTAGGCCAGTTAACACTAAGCCCAAGGCCAAGGAAATAGATGAAACTACCGACAGCCATGACACATTTGATTGGCTCTTGAAAAATGTAAAAGGAAATAACGGACGAGTTGGCATTACCGGAAGTTCTTATCCGGGATTTTATGCAGCCATGGGAGCTATGAGCGGCCATCCGGCATTGAAAGCCTCTATTCCACAAGCGCCTGTTACAGATTGGTTCATGGGAGATGATTTCCATCACAATGGAGCATTTTTCTTATTAGATGCTTTCCAATTTTACAGCAGTTTTGGCCAACCACGACCCACCCCAACCACTCAACATGCTAAAGGATTTCAGTTTAAAGGTCAAGATAACTATGACTTTTTCCTAAAGGCGGGCTCTTTGAGCAACATTCTACCCTTACTTGGAGATGCTAGTGGCTTTTGGAAAGATCTCTTTAACCATCCCAACTACGATGAGTTTTGGCAAGCAAGAAACTCCCGCAATCATGTGAACAGGATTAAACCTCATACCGCTACGCTGGTAGTGGGTGGTTCTTACGATGCGGAAGATGTATTTGGAGCGTATCGGCTTTCAGAATCGATTCAGAAAACAGGTAAAAAAAACCACACCCTGTGTATCGGACCTTGGTCGCATGGTCAATGGTACCGCGACAGCATCGGAAATCGGTTGGGGAACGTCTGGTTCGAGGAAGCCACTTGCAAGTTTTACCAGGATAGCATCGAGATTCCTTTTTTGGATCATCATTTACTCGGAAAAACTTTGCCGAATAGTTGGAAAGCAGCCAATGTATTCCTTAGCGGCATCAACCAATGGTACCGAGCCCCAACCTGGCCGCCTGTAAATGCCAACAGTTCTAACCTCTTTTTAACGGCTAGTGAGAAGCTTAGTTTGAATCCTGATGCTACATCTACTTCTTCTGTTTACCGTTCAGATCCAACTAAACCTGTCCCTTATACAGAAGATGTTCATTTGGCGAGAACAAGAGAATACATGACGGATGATCAACGTTTTGCTTCCAGAAGACCTGATGTATTGGTTTACCGAACTGCACCACTCGATTCTATGCTTTGCATTACGGGTCCGGTTCAGGCGAGCCTGAATCTCAGCTTAACCACTTCTGATGCAGATGTTGTTGTTAAAATTATTGATGAATATCCTGAACATTATCGCCATCCTGAGGCGGCTATAAAAGCAGGGGTAAAATATCCCATGGGTGGATACCAACAACTGGTGAGGGGGGAAGTGATGAGAAGCCGCTTTAGAAATAGTTTTTCGAAGCCTGAGCCTATAGTCCCCAATCAGCCTACTTTAGTTTCCTACACGCTGCCTGATGTGGCGCATTGCTGGATGCCAGGCCATAAGTTGATGGTGCAAATCCAAAGTACTTGGTTTCCACTCGTGGACCGCAATCCGCAACAATTTGTAAATCCGTACCAGTGCAAGGACGAGGATTTTATTCCCACCGAAGTAAGGATACATCAGTCCGAAAAATGGCCTTCTAAAATTAGTTTTTTTCAATTCTCACCTTCCTTCAAGTAAATGATTAAATGACATTTGGCCGAATTTGCCCAGCTGTTGAGCCAAGGTGATTGTATCACGAAACCAAGTTGTTTTCGCGATTTTAAACTTTAACAATGACTTTAAATGCTCATACGAAGCATTTCGGAACTACCTCAACATCTTACATTTTTATACAGGCTATATCCATTTACCTAATTCAAGAATCCTGATTCTTATACTACCTTCGCAGAAACGTTTTGATTGTGTTATTGAAAGATAAAGTTGCGCTCATAACAGGAGCAAGCAGAGGAATAGGATACGGCATAGCAAAAGAGTTTGCAGCCCAAGGTGCCCACATTGCTTTCACCTATTTGTCTTCAGAAGATAAGGCCAGAGCCCTGGAAAACGAACTTCAGGCCTCGGGAATTAAGGCAAAGGGATACCGCTCTGATGCGTCAGATTTTGCTCAGGCAGAAGCACTCATTAACCAAGTAGTAGCTGATTTTGGTCAGCTAGATGTTTTGGTAAACAATGCAGGTATTACCCGTGATACGTTAATCCTCAGAATGACCGAAACGCAATGGGACGAAGTGATGAACACCAACCTAAAGTCTGTTTTCAACCTTACGAAACACGCTGTAAGGGTGATGATGAAAGCAAGGAAAGGTTCAATCATTAACATGAGTTCTATTGTAGGGCGTCAAGGAAATGCGGGTCAAGCCAATTATGCAGCCTCCAAAGCTGGGATTATCGGCTTCACTCAAAGCTTAGCTAAAGAGTTAGGTTCAAGAAACATAAGATGCAATGCAGTTGCTCCCGGCTTTATTGCTACCGAAATGACTGGTGCACTCGATGAGGCAGTTATTGCTGAGTGGAATAAAATGATTCCTCTCGGAAGACCCGGTTCTGCCAAAGATGTGGCCGATCTATGCGTATTCTTGGGGTCAGATAATTCTGCCTACATCACCGGCCAGGTGATCAATGTTTGTGGTGGATTACACATGTAATTGTTGGGAGGCTGCCTTTAGACCATGCGTCTGATTGCTACGCATCCATTTGTGATGATATTGGTGGCACTTTTAATAGGTGCCGCCTTTTCTTATTTACGATATAGCCGTTTATTTAAGCAAACAGAATCCCGCAAGGTTGTTCTTTGGTTAGCCTTTTTTAGAGGCTTTGCGGTTTTTCTTATTGCTTTATTGTTGTTTAGTCCGTGGTTGGTGCGTCAAACCGAGCAAATTAAACCACCTATCGTGGTTTTGCTTCAGGATAACTCCAGTTCTCTGATTCAATCTTCAGATGGAGAAAAAATAAAAAAAGATTGGCCAGCCATTCGGGAAAAATTTGCAGCTGCTTTTGGTAATAATGCCAAGGTAGAAATGCTTGACTTCAGTGATAGACTTTATGATTCTATATCTAATACTTACAGTGGAAAATCGACCGCTCTAGATCAACCGCTTGCAGATGTTTTTGAACGATATGCTGATGCCAATCTTGGTGCTGTAGTGTTGATGTCTGATGGCATCTACAACCGAGGAAGCCACCCCATGTTGGAAGCGTCGCGTTTAAGGGTGCCTATTTATGGACTCTTAGCAGGAGATACGGTTGCGATTAAAGATTTAGCTGTTGGGGCCATTAGAAGCAATGAAGTAGTGTTTGTGGGCAATCAATTCAATGTTGAATTTGGAATCAAAGAAGAAGGATTTGGCCAGGGGATAAACACCAATTACTTCCTAGAAGAAATCACTTCAAACGGAAGCAAGCGGCTCAAATCTGAGTCCATACTTGCCAAAGGTTATCGCAAGCTCAGCACTTTGCTTACAGCTGAATCTAAGGGCATCCATCACTACCGGATTGTGGTAGAAGGGGTGAAAGGTGAGCGTAACCTTAGCAACAACCAGCGTGACTTTTACGTAGAAGTAGTAGATACCAAAAGTCGAATTCTTATTTGGGCGCAAGCGCCACATCCAGATTTAGCGGCGATTAGGCAAGCTTTGGCCAATAATCCGCAATACGAGATAGAAACGGTCTTTTCTTTTGGTAATAGACCTGATTTTCAGCCTTATTCATTAATAATTACCCACAACATCCCAACCAGCCAGGAACAACGGGCACTACTTAAACCATTACTGGATAGTGGTAAGTCTGTTTGGTTCTTGGGTTCGAAAATCAATTTCAGTCTATTGAATGGCCTTCAGCCTATTTTTAAGGCACTTCCAAACGGAGTTATCCCTCAGTATGTAAATGCTCGCCCGGCTAGCACATTTTATTCATTTGGCTTGCCGGCTTCTCTTTTGCCAATCCTTAATGATTTACCCCCCTTAGAGTCACCTGATTTAGCATTTCCGGGAAATAATGCCTTAGATGTAGCACTGCTTCAACAAATCGGTCAAGTGGCGACTCCTTATCCATTGTTGGCTTTTGGATCTTCTGCCTCATGTCGAATGGGATTTTTGATAGGAGAGGGCATTTGGCGCTGGAGAATGTCAGTTTTCGAAAGAAACAATAACCATGAGGCATTTGATGAACTCATAAAGAAATCCGTTCAATACCTCTTAGTGAGAGAAGACAAGCGACCACTCCGAGTGTGGACGGATAAAAATCTTTATGAAACCACTGAAGAGATTCAGTTTGCCGGACGTTTGCTGAATCAATCACTAGAGCCTGTCCTCAACGCGGAAATCAAACTCACAGTAACTTCCTCAGATAAAGTTAAATATCAGTTTAAATTATTACCCGACCAGCAAGGTTATTCCTTGTCTATTGGATCTTTACCAAAAGGAAATTACCAATGGACAGCCTCTACTACCTTAGGAAAAGAAGCCTTTAATTCTAGCGGAGCTTTTGAAGTCAAAGAAACCGACTGGGAAGGTCTTGAAATAACCGCCAGACACGATGTTTTGAAGCAACTGGCCCAAGCCACTGGAGGAGTTACCACACCTTGGACAAAAGCTGAGGCTATGGCTGATTCAATTAAAAAATCTCCTTTGTTTAAGCCGGTGTATTTGACCGAAACAGACTCAAGCCCGCTCGCGCAATGGTGGCCTTTGCTACTTTTAATTGGCATGTTGTTGAGCGTTGAATGGTTGGTTGCACGTTATTATGGTTTAGACCAATGAAAGCGGACGCGAATCCCATGTTTTTATTAACTATTTTCGCAAATCTCTTACCCACATGCCCATAGCTCAACAGGCCGAAGAGGCTAGAAAAATCTTCCTAGCGTATTTGGAAGAACATGGTCATAGAAAAACTCCCGAGCGTTTTGCTATTCTGGAAGAAATCTATCGCATCAATGATCATTTTGATGTGGAATCGCTCTACATCCAGATGAAGAATCGTAAATACACCGTGAGCAGGGCCACCGTTTACAATACCCTCGACTTGCTTTTGGCTTGTAATCTTGTGGTAAAACATCAGTTTGGAAAAAATCAAGCTCAATTCGAACGTTCATACGGCTACAAGCAACATGATCATCTTATCTGCATCGACTGCAATAGGGTGGAAGAGTTTTGTGATCCTCGTCTTCAAGAGATTCAAAACGATATGGGAGAACATTTTGACATGAAAATTCAGCATCACTCACTTCAACTTTATGCTTCTTGTATGCAGTTGATGAAAACTGGACAATGTCCGCATTTTGTAGCATCATGAAAGCAGATGTCTTGTTAGGCCTTCAATGGGGTGACGAAGGAAAAGGGAAAATTGTAGATGTGATTACCCCAAAGTATGAGGTTGTAGCTCGTTTCCAAGGTGGACCAAACGCAGGCCACACCCTACATTTCGATGGGAAAAAGTTTGTTCTGAATACTATTCCCTCAGGTATTTTTCATGAAAACTGTCTCAATGTTATTGGTAATGGTGTTGTAATTGATCCAGTTATCCTTAAAAGAGAAATAGAAAACCTTGAAAAACAAGGTGTTCCAGTAAGTGAAAGACTGCAAATAAGCAGACGAGCTCACCTTATTCAGCCGCTTCACCCTGTTTTAGACGCAGCCCTTGAAAAAGCAAAAGGTGATGAAAAGATAGGCTCAACACTCAAGGGAATTGGTCCAGCTTACCAAGATAAAACGGGAAGACATGGAATTAGAATAGGGGATATCACCTTTCCTGATTTTATAGAGCGCTATCACCAAGCTCGTCAACGTCATTTACAAATGTTGAATCAATTAGGATTCACGGACTTTGATTTAGAACAATTGGAGTCTAATTGGTTGGCTGCTATCGATTTTCTTCGTCAATATCCGCTTATCGACAGTGAAAATCTGATTCACGATGCTTTCTCTCAAGGAAAATCAGTTTTAGCAGAAGGAGCCCAAGGAACACTGCTTGACTTAGAGTTTGGCACTTATCCTTTTGTAACCTCATCCAACACCATTACAGCAGGCGCTTGTACCGGCCTAGGTATTGCTCCATCTCAAATAGGCGAAGTGATGGGTATTTTCAAAGCCTATTGTACCCGTGTAGGTGGTGGCCCTTTCCCCACAGAATTGGACAATGAACTAGGTGAAAGATTACGGAAGTTAGGCCATGAGTTCGGTGCAACCACTGGTCGTGCAAGACGTACCGGGTGGCTTGATATACCCGCACTTAAGTATGCCATTCGCTTAAATGGCGCTACTCAATTAATCATGACAAAAGCCGATGTTTTAAGCGGTTTCGGTAAAATTCAAGTTTGTACCCATTATCAGGTAAATGGCATTTTAACTCAAGATATGCCGTATGATATCAAAGAGGCTGTGCCGGTTTATCAGGAATTTGACGGATGGACAGAAGACTTGACGTCTATTTCAGACTATCATCAATTACCTGTAAAACTCAAAGCTTATATCGAATTTATTGAACAGCATCTGAAGGTTCCAATCACAGTAGTGTCTGTGGGTCCGGACAGAAAACAGACCCTGTTTAGAAATGCCCATTGAAGTATCGCTATCTGAGCTTTTAGTGAAATTGAGGCAAATGCCTTATGGCGTGCTTCTTTGTTCTTCCGGGAATAATGGCGCCTCTTTTCCGTCTGATTACGAAACTTTTTCTTGGCTGGGCGGTGTCTCCAAGGTGGCCCGGATCGATCAATGGCCTGAAACAAATCAGTTTCAATTCGGCTTTCTTAGTTATGATCTAAAAAATCCCTTACAGGGGCTGAACAGTAAGTATAATTCCAGTTTAGATTGGCCTTTGATGGGTTGGATTTCTCCGGATTTTATTTCAAAGGGTGTCAATCAGACTTTAAACATTGACTTTACTCCAAGTAGTTTAAGTCATTGGAAATCAGGAGAAAATCCTCATTTTTTTCCAAAGGTAAATCGCACTACCTATCTTGATAAAGTGGACCAAGTGCGTAATTTGATAAGACAAGGAACGGTTTATGAACTTAACTTATGCCAGGCTTTTGAAGCCAACGATATTCCTACAGATCCAATCAGCCTTTTCTTTCATATTCGCAATCAAAAGCCGGTAAGTTTTTCAGCACTGGTGAAGTGGGAACACCGTTGGTTACTATGTTTTTCACCAGAACGATTTTTACGAAAAAGTGGATCAAAGCTAACGAGTCAACCCATCAAAGGAACCATAGGTAGAGGGCAGAGTTTGGAGCAAGATCAATTAGCAGCTAATAAGCTTGAAAACAGCGAAAAAGATCGGGCTGAAAATGTGATGATTGTGGATTTGGTACGCAATGACTTAGCCAAGGTATGCGAAACAGGTTCTGTTCAAGTCCCAGATTTGATGAAAGTTTACAGTTTTCCTACTGTACACCAAATGATTTCTACGGTAACAGGCAGTCTTAAAAAAGGTGAATCGTTTGAATCAGTGATTCAATCTTGTTTTCCGATGGGATCTATGACCGGAGCACCTAAGCGAGAAGCCATGATTCAAATAGATGAGTTAGAGGGCTTTGCAAGAAATTTATTCTCAGGATCTGTCGGGTACATTAATGCAGATGGAAACTTCGACTTTAACGTCTTGATACGGAGCTTATACCTAGATGAACGAACAAAAAAGACCTACTGCTTTGCCGGTGGAGCTATAACGTATCAATCCGAACCAGAAGAAGAATATGAAGAAAGTCTATTGAAGGCAGAGCCACTGATACAAATGGCGGGAGGCATCTTGAAGCGCACCTGATTATATTTGCGGAAATTTTTCTGAATGATTTACGTCACGCGAAAGGAGCACTTCAATGCCGCCCACAGGGTTTATAATCCCAATTGGTCAGAGGAAAAAAACTTAGAGGTGTTCGGTAAATGTGCGCACCAGCACTGGCATGGGCATAATTTTGAATTGCATGTGACGGTAAAAGGTACCGTGAATCCTGATACCGGATTCGTTATTGATCTCAAAAAGCTAAAAGACATTATCCGTGATTCTGTCATTGAAAAACTGGATCACCGCAACCTAAACCTTGATGTGGATTTTCTCCAAGGAAAAATGGCCTCAACCGAGAACCTAGCCATCGGTATTTGGGACGAGCTTTTTCCTTTGCTAAAATCTCCCAATCATCAGCTTCATTCCATCAGACTTTACGAAACCGACAATAACTACGTCGATTACTACGGAGGTAACTAACTCATGAAAGCATACGTTTTTCCCGGACAGGGAGCACAGTTTCCCGGAATGGGAAAAGACCTTTACGAGCAAGATGCTCAGGCCAAGGAGTTGTTTGAAAAAGCCAATGAAATCCTAGGCTTTAGAATCACCGACATCATGTTTGAGGGAACGGAGGAGCAACTGCGTCAAACCAATGTGACACAGCCTGCGGTTTTTCTTCACTCGGTTATTCTTGCATTAAGGCTTCCCGGATTCAAGCCAGACATGGTTGCAGGTCACTCTTTAGGTGAATTTTCTGCATTAGTGGCTGCCGGTGCACTTAGCTTTGAGGAAGGGTTGAAATTAGTTGCTGCCCGTGCTGCAGCTATGCAAAAAGCCTGCGAATTACAACCTTCTACCATGGCTGCTGTACTTGGCTTGGCTGATGATGCAGTTGAGAAAGTTTGTACTGAAATTTCAGGTGTGGTTGTGCCAGCTAACTACAATTGTCCTGGTCAGCTAGTTATATCAGGTGAAATTCCTGCTGTGGAACAAGCTTGCAAGGAGATGCAAGCGGCTGGAGCCATGAAAACCGTGATGTTGAGCGTTGGTGGGGCCTTTCATTCACCTTTGATGCAACCTGCCCAGGAAGTACTTGCTCAAGCCATAGCAAATGCTGAAATCAAGAAGCCTTCTTGTCCTGTTTATCAGAATGTGGTGGCTAGAGGGGTCTCCAATCCTGATGAAATTAGAGCTAATCTCAATGCACAATTAACAGGTGCAGTTCGTTGGACTCAAAGTGTGCAGGCTATGCTCGCCGATGGTGCAACTGAGTTTGTGGAAGTTGGTCCAGGAAAAGTGCTTCAGGGACTTGTGAAAAAGGTGAATCGCCAAATACCGGTATCAAGCGCCCAGTTGGGAAGCTAAGCTGATTTTTTTATCCGATATTTGGATATGAAAAGATGGTATTGGATACTACTTGTTTGTTGCTTATTCAAAGAAAATCTTAGCGCACAAAGTAGCGTTCAAGAATTCATGAGTCTTGGCTTTCGGGATGCTACTTTGCTTGCTTCTGCCTATCTATCACCGTTAACTAAGACCTATGGCTTAAGCGCCAATGCCAATTGGGTTCAGTCAGCGGAGCCTTTAAAGCCATTTCGAGTTAGCCTGATGGCTAGTTTCAATGGGTTAGAGGTAAAAGATGCCATGACGTTCTTCAATCCTTCTACGCTTGGATTGACGCAAGTAAGGTTTCAATCTCCTAATGCGCGTATTCCTACTGTATTTGGTACCGCTTTTCCTGAAGGTTTGCTAAGTGTTTATGGCAAAAGTCCTGTGAATGGTCAAGAGGAATTGTGGGTTGAATCGCCACCTCCGCCGGGAATTGCTTTTACTTTTTTTGCTACGCCTATGATCCAAGCTTCAGTTGGGGTTGGTGGTGGAACCGAAGTGATGTTCCGTTATTTCCCTAAAAACAAGTTTGTATTGTTTGACAATATGGAAGGCGCAGTGGATTTATGGGGAGGCGGCATTAAGCATAGCATCAGTCAGTACTTTTTTAACCTAAGAGATCCAAAAAGGCTGTTTGATTGGTCGGTATTTACTTCTCTTAGTAGGCTTAATTCTTCCATTGGCTTATACTTCAATCCAGATTTTTCTAATCTGGACGTAGTCTATAAAGGTCCGCCAACACCTGTAAAAAATCAGTCTGTAGGAATTACCTCTACCAATTGGCAAATTGGCACTAACGTGTCTAAAGAGCTCGGTGTTTTCACTTTTTATGGGGCTGTGAACTATCAATTTAGTTCCACCAATGTGTCACTTGAAGGTCCATTTCCTTATATTGAAGGTTACGAAACCACACAAGGTCCCAATTTTGGAAAGGTTGTAGTGAATGTAAAGGATAATCCCATTGCGTTTGCGAATACTTACACAGGTCTAGGTTATCAATTAGGGTTGAGGTTTAGGTTTTTATACATCTTGTCGCTTTATGGCGAGTATGCCTACGCACAATCACTCAATACCGTGAATGCAGGACTGGGTATTTTAATCGACTAATCATGATTCTACATAATAGAGTTAATCGGAATGAACTTCGTGAAAGGTTAATGAAAGAGCCATTTCACCGGGTTACGTTGTCATTTTACCGTTATTTTACTATTGAAAATCCTGAGGAATATCGGGATCAACTGTATGTAATGTGGGTAAAATGGTCTTGTTTCGGGCGGATTTATGTGGCAAGAGAAGGAATCAATGCTCAAATGAGCATTCCTGAGCATCATTTTGACGCATTTAAAGAAGGATTGCAATCATTTTCCGGTCTTCAGGATATGCCACTTAAAATCGCTGTTGAAGACGATGGAAAATCATTCTTCAAACTTGACGTAAAAGTGCGGTCTAAAATTGTCGCTGATGGTCTTAATGATGATGCTTTTGATACAAGCAACGTGGGTAATCATTTAACAGCTGAAGCTTTTAATGCAGCTTTAGATTTGCCGGAAACTGTTGTGGTGGACATGCGAAATGCTTATGAAAGCGAAGTTGGTCACTTTGAAAAGGCCATTTGTCCTCCAGTAGATACCTTCAGAGAAGAGCTTCCTTGGGTGGCTTCTGAATTGGCGGATAAAAAGGATAAGAAAATTCTTCTTTATTGTACGGGTGGAATTCGTTGTGAAAAAGCGAGTGCTTACCTCAAACATTTAGGTTTTCAGGATGTCAATCAATTGCATGGTGGAATCATTGATTATGCGCGTCAAATCAAAGAAAAGGGTCTGCCCAATCGATTTAAAGGAAAGAATTTTGTCTTTGATGAAAGATTAGGGGAACGAATTTCCGATGAAGTTATCAGCCAATGTCATCAGTGTGGCGAGAAGAGCGACCGCCAACTTAATTGCGCCAATGCACTTTGTCACACCTTATTCATTCAATGTGAAAAATGTGCTGCTCAATATGAATCTTGCTGTAGCAGCGATTGCCAGCACGAACTGCATCTTAATGAAGATGAAAAGCACGAGTTGCTTAAGCTAAGAGGCATGAAACCTTTTAGAAGAACCAGACATTTTAAACCACTCAATAGCTAAACCCCACAGCACTATCCAACAATAAAAAAAGCCCCGATTTCGGGGCTTTTTTTATTGTTGGAGCATTTGAACTTCTTATCGAACGACTACTCTTTGGGTCATGGTTCCTGCCTCAGTTTG
The DNA here is from genome assembly GCA_027484125.1 of Bacteroidota bacterium. Lineage (GTDB taxonomy): Bacteria > Bacteroidota > Bacteroidia > UBA7662 > JAIXUI01 > JAIXUI01. The sequence continues at coordinate 56,515 of JAIXUI010000148.1, forward strand.
AACTCTAACGAGGTAAAGTCCTTGAGACATTCCGAACATTCCCATGGTAAATTCTGTTTGATTTTGGCCTTCAAAGGCTTCTGTACGAATAAGTCTTCCGTTCATATCAATCACTTGAGCTTGGAAGTAACCAGACATGGGGTTTTTAAACTGAATTTTGGTTGATTCTCCGTTTTGAACAACATTGGGGTAAATTCCCATTTCACTATCTAAGTTCTGTGTTCCTACAAATCCAGCCCTGAAACGGGTAGCTGGAGAGAAAGGTGTACATAGAACTGCATGATTGTAAGGTTTTACCGACCAGGAGTAGTTTACATTCGGTATAAATTTAGTAGCACCAGTAACAAAATACCTGAATGAAGTGTCGCCAGTTACAATAGTTTCAAAATCAATCGTATTGAAAGTAGGAGATCTGGAAATGCGCACTGCATAAGCAGTTGCACCGTTAATCTTGTTCCAACGAAGTGTAAAATCTTGTGGATTCACAAGTTGGGTGTTATTAGCAGGCTCAACGTTGGAGGTAGTAGTCAGAATAGTATCGAAAGGTTCCATAGGGGGAGACTTTAGATAAGCTCTGCTCGTATTCCCAGTAGTTCGCATCAGCGCGATTTGCTGTGGGGAGAACCTTGATTGACACGCATCATCTGCATAACCCATATAAAGGGTAGCGTCAGGCCTAATGGTGTCGTTATTCAAGTCTGTTTGTACCGGCTGAGCTACATTACAATTCCAACGGTCGCCAATCCAGTCAGTTGGAGTGTCGCAAAGCTGATCACCGGCAGTGTTGCAGTTGGCATTTAATCTGGGTGAGATTTCATTGAAATTGCGGGTCACACGTTCGAAGGAAGGAGAAAATTTATTGAGAGAAGAAGTGCCTTGGAAAGGGTGCATTAATTGGAAATAATGTCCCATTTCATGAGCAAAGGTGGTGTTTCCATTGCTGGAACAGTTTCCGTTGGTTCCCATGAATAAGCCACCTTGTCGGAAAGTAGTACCGGGACCTGTCCCTGGGAAATAAGCGTAACCACAAAGAGGAGGATTGAGCTGAGAAAGGTCGGTGAAATACACGTTAATAACTCGGTTAACATTATGTTGGAGCATAATCTGATCTCCTACTGTTTTACTTGGGAGAGTTGCCCAAGCGTTGTTGGAAATATAATTGATATCACCTCTTAAAAAGAACCTGAATCGAACCGGTGCATAACGATCATTGAGCTCGCAAATGGTAGAAATAAGCGTTCCCTGGCTGATTCTTATGGTCTGATTGAGGTCAGTAATCACGTGAAGTTGGATAGGGAAATTCATGAAGGTGTCGAGCTGTGTGCTTCCTGGACGTTGCTGAACAGAAAGGAAAGCAGCATAATCTTGCATGATTTGCGCATTGGTTTCAGTTCCGCACCAATGTTGCCCGCGTGTTTGTCCGGTTTGTGCCATCGCGGCAGTACTCCAGAGCAATAAGGCAAAGAGTAGAATTTTTCGCGTCATGGGTAGTTTTTTATGATCCTGTCTCTCAAATATCTGCCATTTAAGGTGCTTCTCCTAACTTTGCACATCATTTTAACAAACTCAAATTTCAACAGGCAATGAAAATCACCGTAGTAGGTGCAGGTAATGTGGGAGCAACCTGCGCTAATGTAATCGCTCACCGCGAGTTAGCCAATGAAGTCGTATTGGTGGACATCAAAGAAGGTACTGCCGAAGGCAAGTCACTTGACATGTGGCAAACTGCCCCTATCAACCTCTATGATACTCGTATGACTGGGTCAACCAATGATTATGCAAAAACTGCAGGATCTGATGTGGTGGTGATTACTTCCGGTCTGCCACGCAAACCTGGTATGTCACGTGATGACCTCATTTCTACCAATGCGGCTATCGTGAAAACAGTCACAGAAAATGCCATTAAGTATTCCCCTGACGCCATTTTCATTGTGGTTTCTAACCCACTTGATGTTATGACTTATTGCGCTTATCTGACCGCCAAGGTGGATAGTCGTAAAGTGTTTGGGATGGCAGGTATTCTCGACACTGCCCGCTATCGCGCATTTTTAGCAGAAGCTTTGGATGTGTCTCCAAAAGATATCCAAGCCATGTTGTTAGGTGGTCATGGCGATACCATGGTACCACTTCCTCGTTACACCACGGTTTCAGGAATTCCTGTAACTGAGTTAATCAGTGACGAAAAATTAGAGGCTATCGTGCAGCGCACGAAAGTGGGCGGTGGTGAATTGGTGAATCTGATGGGCACTTCTGCTTGGTATGCACCAGGTGCTGCCGCAGCTCAAATGGTTGAATCAATTGTTCGTGACCAAAAACGTATTTTCCCTGTTTGTGCTTGGTTAAATGGCGAATATGGCTTGAAAGATATTTACCTCGGTGTTCCTGTTAAACTTGGAAAAAATGGAATCGAGGAAATTATTGAACTCCAATTGAATGACGCGGAAATGCAACTCCTGAAGGATTCGGCTAAAGCCGTGAAGGAAGTCATGGATGTGCTCGATAGAATGAATAATCAAAATAGCTAATTAGTGCTGATTGCTCCGCTTCAAAGGGTCTCCATTCCGGCTAATGGTTTCCATTGGCTGATTGAAGTTCAAATTGAGGCGGTCAGTTTCTTTTTGGTGGTTGATACTGGTGCGTCTCGAACTACTTTCGATTTGAATGCAATTCGAAATTATTTTCCTCACAGAAACGTACAAGCTACCGATGAAAAATCTGCCTCAGTGGGCGCTGTTGATCTCGACAGCGCCCTTTGTGTTTTTCCTGAACTCAATTTCGGAAGTCAGGTCTTTTGCGATGCTATCATTGCCCTCCTCGATTTAACCCACGTCAGACAGGCTTATGAACAACTTGGTTTGCCGGAAGTGTTAGGTGTCTTAGGTGCTGATTTATTGGTAAAGGGAAATGCCTCCGTTGACTGTTCGAAAAACCTAATTAAATGGAGAAAAAGGAAGTAAAGCGCTTCTTTAAGTCTATAAAAGATTGGCTTACTCCTTACTTAAAGCCTGAAACTCCTTTTTTATTAGCTTGCAGTGCGGGCAAAGATTCGATGTTATTAGCTCATGTTTTACTTGAGCTGAAGATAGAGTTTGCGCTGATTCACATTAATTACGGATGGAGAGAGGAGTCAGACGATGATCAACAATGGTTGGAAAATTGGGCCGAACAAAATCAGATTCCAATCCACATTTACAAGGCTCAATCTAAGTCTGAGTTGCTGGCTTCTTTTCCCGGAAAATCTGCTCAAGAAATTGCTCGAATCATTCGATATCGATATTTCTCCAGTGTTTCAGCTTCTAATCGGAACGCGTGGGTGCTTACAGCACACCATCTTGGTGACCAACGAGAAACTTTGTTCATGAGGATATTGGAAGGCCGCGCTGTAAATCCAATTCCCCAGGTAAGAAAGCCATTCCTTCGGCCTCTATTAAATGCTGCCCCCGATTTCCTAGAAAAACTAAGGGCAGCGCTTCACGTTAGTTGGAGGGAAGATTCCAGCAATGCTTCCCTTGATTATCGTCGTAATCAACTTCGACATCAAATTATTCCCCAACTCAATCAGCTGCCTTTCAATTGGAAGGTAGGCTTCGATCTGTTTATTCAACACCATACAAACGCAGTACTTGCTGAAAAAAAGTGGATAGAACAGCTAAAGTCACAAATGCTGATAGAGTCCGGTTTGATTGTTTTTCCGGTGGCTCTTCTTGAAAAGCATACCTCTATGTTAAGCCTTCTGTTTCGAGCTTTTGAAATTCAGCTATCAGAAAAGGAATTGCCGCAGATTGTGAGGTTGCTATCGGCTCAAAAAGGCAAAAAAATGCTCTTGGCGAATGGTGTACTTTGGAGAGAAAAACATGCTTTTGTATTTGTATCGAATGATTTAAGCACCAAACAAATTGTAAGTTATCCCAAAGACTTTAGTCATCACTTTCATAGAAAATGGAAGCCCGGTGATTACTTAACCAAGCCGGATGGGCATTCTAGAAAACTTAGCGATTGGCTTACAGATCATGCAATGCCTTCTTTCTTAAAACCTGAGTTTCTGGTTATCTTGGATAATGAGAAAATGATTTGGCCACAGTACCACTCAAAGCTTGAATTACAATTAACTTCGGCCTTCCTTGAACTCGTTTCATGAATTTGAGCCAGGAAGAATTGCAGGATGACCTTGAAACCGAAGGTCAAGATGATTTATATGAGCATCACCGGATCGTTATCGACCCGGGACAATCGTTGTTGAGAATAGATAAATTTCTAATCGATCGACTCCCCAATGTTTCTAGAAACCGAATTCAAACTGCTGCTAAGGCAGGGACAATTTTGGTAGATAGTAAGCCCGTTAAGCCCAGTTTTCGAGTAAAACCCGGACAGGTGGTTAGTGTGGTTATGGCTCATCCACCTCGTGAGAAGGTGCTTTTAGCAGAAAACCTCGACTTAAACATCGTTTATGAAGATGCTCATTTGCTACTGGTTAACAAAGCAGCGGGCATGGTGGTGCATCCTGCCTTTGGTCATTATTCCGGAACGCTTGTTAATGGTTTGGTTTACCATTTCAGCCAATTGCCTACCGGAAGAAATGGCGATATACGCCCGGGTTTAGTGCATCGAATTGATAAAGACACTTCCGGATTGCTGGTGATTGCGAAAAATGAAGAAGCAATGACCATGTTAGCTGCCCAGTTTTTTAATCACACTATTGAGCGAGAATATTACGCGCTTGTTTGGGGTGATATGCCGGAAAATGAGGGAACAATAACAGGCCACATTGATAGGAGTATCAAAGATAGAAAAGTAAGAGCCGTATATCCGGATGGATCACGCGGTAAACGCGCGGTTACTCATTATCGGGTGCTCAAACGATGGGGTTTTGTAACGCTCTGTGCCTTCAAATTAGAAACAGGAAGAACACATCAAATTAGGGTGCATTGTCAATATATAGGACATCCCATTTTTGCAGATCCTATTTATGGTGGTGACAAACTTAGAGCGGGTAATCCGGTAGGTTCTTACAAGAAATTTGCAGAAAACACCTTGGAAGAAATGGGCAGATTGGCATTACACGCAAGAACATTGGGCTTTAGCCATCCGGCGAATGGCAACTTTATTCGTTTTGAAGCGCCATTGCCAGAAGATTTTAGTCATTTACTTCAACGTTGGGATACCTATTTGCAAGGTTTACAAGCTAATGGATAATCCTCCCATCCACCAACGCCCAGGCATGTCGGCTCCGTTAAAATCTTGAATCGAATTATTAGATAAATTCAAACATTGTATATTGAAAATGAGTGTTTTATTTGCCTTTATATCAATCTTGGCATTAACCTGGTGAACTTCTGCTGGAAGTGAAACATTCAAAGTGCTTGAGCGAATAGAAGCGCGCTGTTTCCACAGATAATTCACGCCTACATTGATCCATTTGCTTCTCCACTGTAACTGACTATTGAGTACTTGATTCGCATGCGCAATGAGGTAAGCCGAAATCACTTGTTCTGCAGCTTCTGAGTAAACGTTTAAGTATCCTACTTTAAGAATCAATTGGTTAGAATTAGACCAGCTTTTTCGATATTCCATATCTAGCTCAAAGCCTTGGGTGTAGGTGCTTCTTAAGTTTTGAGCATAGTTGTAAGAACGGCCAGTAACTAAATTGAAGTTTCTAGGGATTTCGCTCATCGGTGTTAAGACCCAGTCAATCAGGTTGGTGCTTGCTCTCCTGAATACCGTTCCGCCAAATTTTAACCCAAAGTTTGTGTGTAAGTCTATTCCTGATTCATAACTCCAACTTCTTTCTGCTTCAAGATTCGGATTTCCGATGCTGCCACCGGCAACTAAAGATTTATTGTAATTATTGAACCGCTCGGTAAACTCAGCCGCTCTAATTCCTCTCCCAACCCCACCACGAAAGTGAAGCATGCCTTTTCTATAGGCAACAAAAAATTGGGGTAACCATTCTAGTCCATAGTTATCGTCTGCATCTGCCCTTAACCCAGTGTTTAAGGTCAGACCTTGGATTGGCGTATAAACGTGATGAACGAATATGGCGCCATGATTAGTAATGTGATTTCCTCGGTCATTAGAAAGGATAGATCGTTGGTCTGCCTGAATTCCCAGATTCAAGCGATGTTTCTTGAATTGATGGAAGTGAAGCACCTGCATGTTAGCTAACCTTGTAACATGTTCATTGGGTGTAGCAATGGGGTTAAAACGATAGAAATCAGTGGTGTATTTGAACACTGCATCAGCCACTGTACTGCTTTTTTCATCATGTTTCCAGGTTATTCGGGCTTGGTTCCACCATTGAGTCACTTGTTCCATTGCCGTATCCGATAGGAGAGAGGTGTAGAAGTTTCTTGCGCTAAAATCCCTGTAATCAGCAGAACTACGAATACTTAGGTAAAGTTTAGGTTTAAGCTGAAATTTAGCTGAAAGACTTCCACTATTCAACCTAAAGAAGTTTCTTCTTCCATCTCTAGCCGGAAAGCCGTCACTGCTTTGTGTGCTCAATCCAGTAAAAAGTGTCGCTTTTTTCCAACCTGCGGTAGCTCCAATTTCCTGTGATTGATAACCATAATCGCCTACTTTTCCATTGAAGGTGGCTGAGTGGGTGTTATTGATGGGTTCGTTATGATTGAAAGATTTGGTGATGATATGAATAACTCCACCTACTGCATCTGGTCCATAAACGGCAGCCGCAGGGCCTTTCAGTACCTCTATTCGCTCTATCTCCGAAAGTGGTAAGGGTAAATAGCTGCTAAAATGTCCGGTCAAAGGATCATTCAATCGCATTTGATCTAACAGAACTAAGACCTGTTGAAAGGTGCCTCCACGAATCAAAAAATTAGCTTGTGTGCCCATTGGACCGCGTTGTTGCACTTCGATTCCGCCTACATACCTCAACAATTCATCAAAAGATTGAACAGGTAGGGCTGCAATATCTCTTGCGGTTAAGGTGAGAACTTGGTGACCTATCTCTTCTGATTTTACAGGTGTTCTCGCTGACGTTATAAAGGTTTCAGGAAGTGTTTTTCCCGATTGTCCCCATAAACCCAATGGAATGAAACAAGAAAGTAATAGTGCAATTTTTTTCATGAGGGCGCAAAAATAGAATCTCAGCGATTCTTTCCTCATTTTTGGGATATGCCAAAAAATACCGAATCGCTGGAATCAGCTTTTGAATTGGTTGCCAAACTGCTTGAATTACATGATGATAATCCGTTTAAAATTAAGTCTTTTACATCAGCTGCAAGAGCTATAGATGGATTAGGTCCTCAAGCTGAAACCTTAACAGAAGAGGAATGGAAAACAGTCCCTGGTATTGGCGCTTCTCATCTCAAGCGCATTCAATCATTTAAATCGACCGGCACTTTTTCGGAACTACAGGAAATGCTTGATCTAACGCCACATGGGGTCTTAGAAATGCTCTCTATCCGTGGTCTAGGCGCTAAAAAAGTGCGGATTCTTTGGAAATCACTTGGAATAGAAACTCTTACTGAACTCATTTATGCATGTGAAGAGAACCGACTTGTTCAGCTGAAAGGTTTTGGTGAGAAAACCCAACAGAGCGTAAAAGCTGCTGCTGAGTTTGTGCTTATGAGTCGTGGGAAAATGCGCCTCGACAAAGCAGAAAAGACGCTAAAAGAGTTGCAAGAAGTGGCTCCCAAACTCAAATTTTTTCCTGTAGGGGAGTATCGAAGATTTATGCCGGTGGTTGAAAAGCTCCAGGTGGTTTTAGATGAAGCATCAAATAATCGCACTATTTGGCCTCATCAGGTTCAAGAACATGATTTCGGATTTACCTGGATAAGTTCTGCTGGCGTTTCTGTCGATGCTTTTTTGTATGATACCGATAGTCCGGGCTATCAAATGATTAATCTTACTGGGCCTTCTGCATACGTACAACAATTCCAACGTTCTCCTTCATTAGATGAGAGAGCCTTCTATGATTCACTAGGAAAACCTTGGCTCTCACCCGAACTGCGTGATCATTTCGAAAAATTTGAACAAGGTGACCCTGATAATTTAGTGAACGAAACAGGGTTTTATGGCGCATTGCATAATCATACCGACTGGAGCGATGGTCATCATACTCTGGAACAAATGGCAGATGCTGCTATACAATTGGGTTGGCGATGGCTGGGAATTGCAGATCATTCCCAATCTGCTTTTTATGCACAGGGTCTTTCAGAAGAGCGCTTGTTGTCTCAGTTTAAGCAAATTGACCAGCTTAATGAAAAGTTGTTTGGAAAATTAAGACTATTCAAAGGGGTAGAATCGGATATTTTATCAGATGGTTCGTTGGATTATCCAGATGAAATTCTTGCTCAATGCGATTATGTGGTCGCTTCTGTACATAGTGGGTTAAGAATGGAGGAAGAAAAAGCCATGCAACGACTTTTAAAAGCAATTGAGCATCCTTATACCACCATCTTAGGGCATCCAACCGGAAGGCTATTATTGGGGCGAGAAGGCTATCCACTCAACATGGAAAGAATACTCCAAGCCTGTGCAGACAATCAAGTGGCAGTTGAGATTAATGCGCATCCTTATCGTCTTGATTTAGATTGGCAATATGTGGGAATTGCCCAGGCCATGGGAGTGAAAATCATCATCAACCCTGATGCTCACCAGCAGGTGGGCTTACAAGACGTTCGATTTGGAATTGGAATAGCAAGAAAAGGAGGCCTGCAAAAGTTGAACTGTTTGAATTATTGGACAGAAACTGACTTATTTGACTGGTTATCAAAGAGGAAATAACGAGATGACTTAGACTTTTGAAAAAAGTGTATGGTATTCTAAACTACCAAGATTTGCCTAGTCAAGTCTTGTGACAGTGGCAAAATGACTAATTAGAAATGTTGCACCATCTTCTCTCTTAGCAACAATTCTCGTTCGCCTTTTATCTACATAGGTATAGATTACACCCCTGAAAATAAATCGGTTACCACTAGTTAATTCACTTAATAGAATAGTTCCTTCTTCTGAATATTGCTGGGGATCAAGTTGCTTTAAAACAGGAAACAAATACCGATCGGTAACACTACTAGCTCCGGGATTTCGAGCGCTCTTTATCAAGGCGTTTCTAAATTCAACAGGTAAATGTTCCAATTTAGCCAGCTCAATCATCATGCTTCCAAAGCATTGTTTCCATTCTAATCCATGAGGAGCTACTTGGTTTTTATGCTTTTCCCAAACAAGTAAATGTGCAAGTTCATGAACTAGGGTTACAAGAAACTGGTAAGGACCAAGTGTGACATTTAAAGTTATCGTATGGCCATGGTGCGCATGTGGATGACGGTAGTCGCCAAGCTTTGAAGCTCTTTCTCTTGTTAAAACCAGTTTCACCTTGTGTGCTAACAAGAGTGGTATCACAAATGAGATGGTTCCTTCCGGCAAATATTTTTGAAGTCTTTCTTCTAAATGTTTCATGAAAATGCAACATACACCAACCAAGCACTACCATAAGCCAAGGCAGTGAAAGCAACAAATTGCATCAGGGTCCAGAAAAGAGAGCCTGTTTCTTTCCAAGTTGTGGCTAAAGTGGACATGCATTGCAAAGCAAAAGCATAGAATACCAGCAATGAAAGCACAGTTGCAATAGAATAAAGTGGAGAGCCATCAGGTCTTTTTTCTTGTTTCAAGACCTCTTTCAATTCTTTTTCTTCAAATTCTCCACTTCCGAGGCTGTAAATAGTAGCCATAGTGCCAACAAAAACCTCTCTTGCGGCAAAGGAAGTAATAAGCGAAATGCCGATTTTCCAATCATAACCCAATGGCTGAATAAAGGGTTCTATGGCTTTTCCAATTTTTCCGGCGTAGGAATGTTCAAGCCTTGCGGAAGCCAATTTGTTGTGAACATCGGTTTGGTCAGGATACTGAACTATGCTTTGCTCATAAGCTTCATTAAGTTTAGAAAAAGATTCACCCGGTCCAAAGGAGGCCAATATCCAAAGCACTACAGATACGGTAATGATGACTTTTCCTGCGCCACTGACGAATGAGGAAGACTTTTCCCAAACTGTAATGGCCACATTCTTCCATTGTGGGGCACGATAAACCGGCATTTCTAACATGAAGAACGATTGTCCATCTTCAGGTACAAAGCGTTTCATTACAAAAGCAACGATGAGTCCTGTAAAGAATCCTAGGCAATAAAGGGCCAACATCACCAAGCCTTGAAGACTAATCACACCACCAATAAGTTGGTCTGGAACGGCTAATGCAATCAAGAGGGTATAAACCGGTAAACGTGCTGAACAGCTCATCAGAGGAAGGATGAAAAGCGTAATGAGTCGTTCGCGTTGATTACTGATGGTTCTGGTGCTCATAATAGCAGGAACTGCACAGGCAAAACCGCCAACCAAGGGTACCACAGACTTTCCATTAAGTCCGAATTTTTGCATGATTCGATCGGTAATAAAGCTCACCCTAGCCATGTAGCCGCTTTCCTCTAAGAGTGCCACAAATCCGAATAGAAGCGCAATCTGTGGAATGAAAACGATTACTCCTCCTAAACCAGCCCAAACACCGTCGATTAATAAATCGGTGACCATGTTTTTGGGAAGCCTGTTTTTAAACCATTCATTGCTGGTATTAAAAAATCCTTCTATCAAATCCATTGGCATACTTGCCAAACTGAAGATGGACTGGAAAATCAAAAACAGTACAACCAACATGATGGCCAATCCTGAAATTGGGTGAGTCAAAATCTGGTCTAATTTCCGGCTTACGTTTTGGCTGAGCTCTCTTGGTTTGAGTGTAAACTCACGTAAGATAGAGGCAATTTTTGCATACCGATCAACCGTCTCAATGGCTTGAATGCGATTCCATTCCTGTGCTTCACAGGCAGTTCTTACTTCTTTTGGAAGATCTACAGCGCTAGTAAGGCGGTTAAGATTGGCACTAATCAGAAAACCTGCATAAGGACTATGAAGGTTAAGTGTTTTTCTTACTTCGTCTGCAATCGCCATAACTTCCGGATCAGGGCTGTAAAATCGCTTGGGAGAAATCGGATGTTGAATTGTGAGTGCATCCTTTAATCTGTCCAATCCAAATCCTGAACGGGCATCGGTAGGGATTACCGGTATTCCTAGAATCTCCTCTAGTTTGTGTGGGGCTCGTATTCTATTGATCTTCTCAACCTGATCAATCATATTCAAACACAACACCACTTCTGTTTGTAAATCAATAAGTTGCGTGATTAATAAAAGATTGCGCTTGAGGTTAGTTGCATCGGCTACTATCAAAATTTTATCCGGTAAAATTCCATTTTCTCCAAATAAAATCTGGTCGAAAGCAATTTGTTCGTCTATCGATTGAAAGTTGAGGCTATAAATTCCGGGAAGATCAACTATTTCTATTTCAGTTTCTTGATGAGAAAAGATTCCTGATTTTTTCTCGACAGTTACTCCCGGGAAGTTTCCTGTTTTATGATTGAGGCCGGTAAGTGCGTTAAAAAGCGTGGTTTTGCCTGAATTTGGATTGCCTAAAAGTGCAATCTTAGTTTTTTTTAAATGCTTGACTTCCATCAAAGGCATTTCTCAACTTGAACCAAACTAGCTTCTTCTTTTCTTAAGCCAAGTACATATCCGAATACATTTACGGCTATGGGTCCGCCCATTGGGGCTTTATAACGGACCTCAACCTTTTCACCAGGCAAACATCCCATCTCCATTAACTTCACTGAAAGGGCTGAACTGCCCAAGGAGAGTATCACAGCGACGTCGCCTGCATGAAGGTCGGATAGTTGCATTTATTTAGACTTATTATAAACAGTGCGAAAGTAATGATTTTTCTTTTTCCAAGTCACTAGGAATGATTTTCAGTAACAATTCGATTTTGCTTGGAGAAGGACGGACAATCGCAGCCTTTCTTGCTTTTACAAGAACTGAGAAGAGTGATGGCGAAAAGAAGACCCAATAGAGTCTTTATCGATAGTTTTTTCATTGATTTACGCAGGTTTCAAATTTACCGAATTGATTCGTCTTGCTTATGGAGTATTGGATTGGGGGCTTGGTCATGCGACTAGGTCGGTTCCTGTTATTAAAGCACTGATTAATAAAGGAATAACTCCATTATTGGTGGTTTCTGGTCAGTCTGGTGACTATTTAAAGTCAGTTTTTCCTGCTTTATCCTTCGAAACTTTACCTAATTCTGACATTGTTTATCGCACTGGAAAGCCGGTTTGGCAGTCGGTCATGCTTCAGTTGCCCAATTTACATCAATGGAAAAAGCAGGCAAGTTTGGTTGCAAGTTCTTTGGCTCAACAGGGTTTTACACATTTTATTAGCGACAACCTATATGGATTTTATGCTGCTGGGACTAAAAATGCGCTCATTACCCACCAAACATCTCCTGCTTTTCCAATTTCTTTCCCAGGTTCCGATTACCTAAGTGCAAGACTGTTTGGCTACTTGATTAGCCCCTTTCAAAATATTTGGATTCCAGTAGAGCCTGAAAATCAATCTCTTATAAGCCCTCTCATCAAACATTTTCACAAAAATGTGAGGATGATTGGTTGGTTAAGCGCACTTCAAGCGAAAGTTTCTAATCATTCTGAGGTCGACTGGCTGGTTGCTCTTTCAGGTCCTGAGTGGTATCGTACGGAGTTGGAGGAGTCTTTAATCAGTGAATGGCCAGATGGAGTACCTGTTCACTTTGTTAGAGGCACAGATAGACCATTAAGTCCTCATTTACAAATAAATGATGCTATAAATCTCTATAATCAGTTGAATAATGTATCAATGTCAGAATTGTGGTTCAGCACACGATTTCTCATAGCCAGATCGGGTTACAGCACCGTGATGGATGCTTTGTCGCATCATAAAAAAGCCATATGGATTCCTACTCCTGGTCAAACAGAACAACTGTTATTGGGTGAGCAATTGGAGAAAAACCGAATGGGGGTTTGTTTGCTTCAATCTGAGCTTTCCCAACTTAAATCGGTGATGAATGAACTTAGCACAGGATATAAGGATAAACTTCAATATGTAGGGTATAACAATCGTTTATTGGACGTAGCTTTAGAACAGTTTTTACATGACTGACAGCCTGTTAATCTTTTGCCAGTTTCCCGGAAGTAACCGGTTGAGGTATGTATTGAGAGAAATTTTTGAATCCAGGCTTGGACTTTCTTTTCAAATCACATCCTCTAAAGAAGATGCTTTAACTTGGGCTGGTCCTTTAATTATTTATGGAGAACATTCTGATTTACATGGCTTTCATATTCCATCATCAGGGCTTTTAAACTCAAGAAAGAGAGAATTGAAGCTTCCTGAAATGGGGAAATTTGGTGACTTACCTATTCTATATCCCATTAGCCTATCGCACAAACTCCAAGGGCTTGATTTTGACCTATTTGCATCAGTTTTTTATGTATTGTCTAGAATGGAGGAGTATAATCAGGCTTCTCACGACGACTTGGGCCGATTTTCTTATACCTCAAGCCATCTTTTTCAATGGGGCTATTTAGATAGGCCTTTACTAGATTGGTGGATTCAGCAATTTTACTCAAAACTCAAAGGCTGTTATCCAGGTATTTCTGCCCACTTTCCGAGTTTTAAATTCACTCCCACTTTTGATATTGATTTGGCTTATGCTTACAGCAATAAATCTATTATTAGAACCTTAAAAGGTTTGTTCTTAGATCTGGCGGAAGGGAAATGGGACTTACTAGCAGAACGAAGAAGGGTGCTGATGGGCACACAGAAAGACCCGTTCGATACTTATGACGAAATCCTGAAATATCATGCAGTAAAGCCACTATTTTTTATTCTGATTGGAAGTTATGGGGGCAGCGACAATGCTTTGAATTACTTCAACCCTGGATTTATATCATTGGTTAAAGCCCTTGCCGATGAAACGATTGTTGGTATTCATCCTTCCTTACTTTCTCATACTCGTCCTGAATTGTTTATCAGAGAATGTGACATTCTTTCAGATATGCTACACCGACCATTGACACATTCCCGTCAGCATTTTTTAAAAATTACATGGCCTGAAAGCTATCAAAGATTGGTTCGACAGGAGATTTTGCATGATTATAGCCTTGGATACCCAGATAAGCCAGGATTTAGAGCCGGCACTTGTCACCCTTTTCGATTTTATGATTTAGAGTACGAACAGGAAACTAAACTCATGATACATTCAACTATTGTGATGGATAAAGCGCTTAGAATTTCCGGAAATGAACGAAAAGAAGAGGCAACATTGCAATTTAAACAGCTGCTTAACGAATGTAAAAAAGTGAATGGAGAGTTCATTACGCTTTGGCATAACAACACATACGCAGATCATGGAGCATGGGCTGGATGGAAATCAGTTTATCTAAAATGTTTGCAAATGGCCCAGTTATGAGGTCCATGGAGTTTGTTCCTTGGGATTCAATTCCCCATGAAGAATGGTACAGAAGGGTAAATCTACATCAAGCGCCATTTTGGTACCATCACTTAGATTTTTTAAAAGCACTGGTTCCGCTGGGTGGAATGCTTTCTTTTCGAGATGGTTTAGCATTCATTCCTTGGCCAGTTACTCGAAAATTCAGACTGTTGAAAGTAATTCAACAACCATTATGGGTACAGCGATTTCATGTATTAACTTCAGATAAACAGGCTATTATAGATATTGAATTAGATAGATTATTGAAGAATTATTTTCAGTTTAGCCTAGCCATATTCGGTCAGTATGATGTTCAAGATGCTCAATTAATGCGAAATAGGATTTTGAACGCTGATCAAACAGGACATTTTCTAAGGGCTTACAACAGCCAAACAAAAAGAAATCTTAAAAGCGCTGAAAAGCTGGCACCAGATTTTCAAGCTTGCGAATTGAACCAAGGGGTGCAACAATACTTCCACCTTGTTGGACGAAAACTTGGGCTTGACATCCATCAACATTGGCGCCATTTAGAAAACGCAATCAATCAGTCAACAGATTTAAAGCTGCATGCTTTCAAGCTTACGGCTGGAGATAGCGGATATGATTTGGCACACTTAGTTGTGTTGCAAGATCAAAACAGACTTTACAACTTGCTTCCCAGTACAACAGATTTGGGCAAACAAGTCATGGCCATGACCACTTTAATTCATCGTGTACTGAATCATTTTGACGGAGAAGGCTTAATCTTTGATTTTGAAGGTTCCATGAATCAAGGTATCGATCGCTTTTATGCCGGATTTGGAGCAACAGTAGAAATCTATACCCGTTTCACGCGAAAAAACTATTTTACACCCTAATAAGATGGTTATCCTCAATCAACATGGAAGCGTTCTCAATAATTTTCTCGCGGAAATGCGAGATGTTGAGATACAAAAAGATCGAATGCGTTTCAAAACTAATTTAGAGAGAATCGGAGCTTTGATGGCTTACGAGATTTCTAAAGATCTTCATCATGAATCTCGTCAAATACAAACGCCATTAGGCATTGCCACCGAGCAAGTCACTAGCAATAGATTGGTCATTGCCACTATTCTTCGTGCTGGTTTACCCATGCATGAAGGCTTTCTTAGTATGTTTGATCAGGCAGAGTCCGCTTTTGTTTCTGCTTCAAGGCGAACCCACAAGGATTATTCTTTTGAGGTGGATGTTACTTATGCCTCTTCTCCAGATTTGACTAACAAAACGTTGATTGTAGTGGATCCAATGATAGCTACTGGAGTGTCATTGGTAAAATCTGTAAAAGCATTGCTGAATTATGGCGAGCCATCTCAAATAATTCTTGCAGGAGTGATTGGTGCTGAAGCTGGGATGTTGTACATCAAAGAACATTTACCCTTAGCAAAAATCTATCTTGCCGCCTATGATGCTGAGCTTACGGCTAAGTATTACATTGTTCCGGGGCTTGGTGATGCCGGTGACTTAGTTTATGGAATAAAAAATTGATATCATTATCATTTAGTTGAATATTTTATTTATGTGATTAAAATGTATTATTTTATGATTATTCTTATGTGAAATAAGTTTCAAGATTAGAAATAGCGCTGAAATTAACTTTTCTTTGGACCAAAATTTACTGGTTCGTGGAAATTAGGATAAAGACAAGCTACAAGTTGAGTGCACAGGAGGTTTTCGATTTGATTAATCGGGATACTGTATTTCAATTGTCGACAGAGGATGTGAAAATAACTCTGCTTCACTCGGCTCCTGATGGTGCCTTACATCAAGGTAGTATCCTCGATGTAGCCATAAAAGGCATGAAAGCACCTCTCAAATTTGTAGTTACTTCATGCAAAATACCTGACAGAGTGATTCTGCATACCCGAGAAGATTCTCCTTATAGGGGTGAATGGTACATTGATTTTGTAAGCATAACCTCTGGATGTAACATTCGGGAGAAATTAATATTACATCCCAATAACCTTGTTTCGAGGTTGAAGTTGTTTTTCATTAAAGAAAAAGTTATTCAGGCTTATAAAAGTAAAAGCCTTGAACAAAAGTCAAGGCTTTTACAAAACAGGTAAAAAATTGTGAGTTATAACTTAGATAAACTCTCGTTAATCAACGAGAGTTTATCTAAAGCGTCCTTTTCTTTGTTACGCTCGTTCTGCACAATTTCTGGCTTTGCATGTTCTACAAATCGGCTATTGGCCAATTTGGCTTGAACTGATTTTAAGAAGCCTTCTAAGTAAGACTTTTCTTCTAAAAGCTTCTTTTTTTCTTCTTCAGCATCAATTTTACCCTCTAGGTTGACAAATAGTTTGTCTTTCCCAATAACAATGGCCAACATATTGGCTGAATTTTCATCCATTACTTTAACGCATGCCATTCTTAAGAATACAGGCTCAAATGCGCCAAGTGATTCTACTTCGGAAAGGTTCACAGCTAGTACCTCACGAGGGGAAAGCTGTTTTTGATTCCTCAGATTTCGAACTGCGCCAAGTAATTCCTGAAATCGTTGTCCTTGGTTGAGCATGTCTTGGTCGAAGGAATGTTGAGTAGGCCAAGATGCTAAGCATAAGAAATTAGAATCACGCTGCAGGGGAAGGGTTTGCCATAACTCTTCTGTAATAAATGGCATAAATGGATGCAGCAATCGGAGTATTTTATCGAAGAATCGAATGGTGTCTTCTAACACCTCACTGCCAATGGCTTGTCCGTATTCCGGTTTAATCATTTCCAGATACCAGGAGCAGAAATCGTCCCATACTAACTTATAAACCAAAGTAATGGCCTCAGAAAGCCGGTACTTTTCAAAGCAATCTTCTAATTCGACTAGAACCTGATTAAATCGAGCATCGAACCAGCTTACAGCGGGATGAGTGGCATCATGCCGGGTAACTTCTACCTTCCACCCGGTTACTAAGCGGTACGCATTCCAGATTTTATTGGCAAAGTTTCGACCTTGCAAGCAAAGCGATTCATCAAAAAGTAAGTCGTTTCCTGCTGGAGAGGAGAGTAACATTCCCATTCTCACGCCATCTGCGCCATATTGTGCAATTAAGTCGAGCGGATCAGGAGAATTCCCCAACGACTTCGACATTTTTCTTCCTTGTTTATCGCGAACAATTCCGGTTAGGTAAACATTGTGGAATGGAATATTTCCGGCAAACTGAGTGCCTGCCATAATCATTCGGGCAACCCAGAAGAACAGGATTTCAGGTGCCGTTACTAAATCTTGTGTGGGATAATAATAGCGTAAATCTTCATTCCATTCAGATTGAGGCTTGTTGATTGAAGTAGGGTCGAAGACGGTTATCGGCCATAACCAAGAAGAAAACCAAGTATCTACCACGTCTTCATCCTGACGTATCTGGCTTTCTTGCAGCGACTTTCCTTTTTCAGCAAAGGCAATTAAGGCATCTGTTGCAGTTTTCGCCACAACAAAGTCACCTTGCTCATCGTACCAGGCTGGTATTCTTTGCCCCCACATTAACTGTCGAGAGATACACCAGTCTTTTACATTTTCCATCCAATGTTTGTAGGTGTTGAAAAATTTGGCTGGATGCAGCTTCACTTGCCCAGAGCGCACTACTTCCAGCGCTGGCTCGGCCATTTCTGCCATTTTTACAAACCATTGCACCGACAAGCGGGGCTCAATGACTGCATCGGTTCTTTCTGAATGCCCTACTTTGTTGATGATGTCTTCGGTTTTCACCAATTGGCCCGCTTCATCTATGGCCTTTACCATCTTCTTACGGACTACAAAACGGTCTTCACCTACAAACATTCCTGCGGCTTCACTCATGGTTCCATCGGGAGCAATGGTGTCAATAGCAGGTAAATTATGCTTGAGTCCTAGTTGGTAATCATTTAAATCGTGAGCAGGAGTAATTTTCAGTGCACCAGTACCAAATTCACGATCCACATATTCATCGGCAATAATGGGAATTTCCCGATTGATCAATGGAACTTTGGCTTTCTTTCCGATAAGGTGCTGGTAACGAAGGTCTTCCGGATGCACGCAAATAGCTGTATCTCCAAGTATAGTTTCAGGACGTGTTGTCGCTATGGTAATACTACCGTCGCCTTCAGCCAGTTGATAAGCTACGTAAAACAATCTGGATGGCCCTTCTTTGTAGTTAACTTCTTCGTCAGAAAGTGCAGTTTGGGCTTTAGGATCCCAGTTAATCATGCGAATTCCTCGATAGATCCATCCTTTTTTGTAAAGTGCAATGAACACATCGATTACCGCCTCAGACATATCAGGGTCCATGGTGAATCGGGTTCTGTCCCAATCACAACTCGCACCTAATTTCTTTAATTGTTCTAGGATGATTCCGCCGTATTTGTCTTTCCAGGCAAAGGCATGACTAAGAAATTCTTCTCGGGTAAGATCGGCTTTGGCAATACCCTGATCTGCTAACATTTTCACCACCTTCGCTTCGGTTGCGATGGAAGCATGGTCGGTACCCGGAACCCAACAGGCTTCCATGCCTTTCATTCGAGCACGCCTGATGAGCACATCCTGAATGGTATTGTTCAGCATGTGCCCCATATGTAGCACTCCAGTTACATTGGGTGGAGGAATTACAATGGTAAAAGGTTTTTTATTGGGGTTCGGCTTAGAACGAAAGCAACCTGCTTCCATCCATTGGTGGTACCATTTAGATTCGATTCCCTCAGGGGAATAGGTTTTGGACAAATCTGACATCTTAGGAAAGAATGTTTAAAACCAGTTTTTTCGCTTAATAAAGACAAACAATCCCATAATCAGCAAAAAGCTGACTCCCATGACCACATAAAAGATGTGAGGATATTCACTGGCGGGAAGGTTTACATTCATGCCGTAAAAACTGGCGAATAAGTTTGGAATAGCAATGCAGATGGTCACCAGGGTCAACGTTTTCATGATGTTATTCATGTTGTTGTTGATAACTGATGAGTAAGCATTCATCATTTGCGCAAGAATTCGCTGGGTAATAGAAGTCATTTCGATGGCCTGGCGGTTTTCGATAATCACTTCTTCCAAGTATTCTTCGTCTTCTTCAAAGGCATTGAAAACACGCATTCTTCTCATGCGTTCAAGCATGGTTTCGTTGTTTTTTAATGCATTGGTATAGTAAATGAGCGCTTTTTCATATTTAAGTAGCTCAATTAACTCTTTGTTTCTTAATGAGTTTTCGAGCTCATCTTCAAGTCTTTCTACAATTTTATTGATGTTCCTAAGATGAAGCAGATAGCGAGTTGCAGTCTTCATCATAATTTGTAGAAGAAACTTATAGCGTTTGGAAGTACTGAATCCTTTAATTCGTTCACGTATAAATTCCTGAATGATGACATTTTCTTCTTTACAAACTGTTACGAAGATTTGGTCAGTAAGAAGAATAAGCAAGGGTATTGTCGTGAATGGAACATCGTGTTCGATTCCCCTAAAATGAGGTAGCCTAAGTACGATGAGTAAATAATCATCTTCTTTTTCTACCCTTGAAAGCTCATCTGTATCTAGCGAATCTGATAAATATTCAGCGATAAGCGCATTGTTTTCCATAATCCATTGACGTTCTTCAAGATTAGGGTCAACGATATTGATCCAACATCCCTCCTGAATATTATCAATCTCAGCCAGTTGGGTGTGTTTCGTCTGAAAAAGTTGGATCATGGTTACAGGAGTTGCGCAAAAATAAGGTTTCCAACTCCTTTTTGGTTGTTATTGAGAAATTGCTTGTGTGGTTTCAGTAAAAAATCTGAATAGGATTCAGCTTTGGCTTCATTAATCTTTGTTGAATAGGTCTTTTTGTGTGTAAATGCTGGTGTTTAGTTCAAATCCAATGAGAATACTGATGGCATTGAAGTAAAGCCAAAGCATAAAAACGATAAGGGTGCCTAAGGAACCATAAAGTTTATTGTACTGCCCAAAATGACTCACATACCAACTAAATGCTTCTGAAAACAGAATAAATAGGGTAGTGGCTAAACTTGCTCCTGCAGAAAAGAAGCGCCACCGTTGGTGGGTGCTAGGGCCGAAATAAAAGAGTAACGCGATGGCTAAAAAAATTAGAAAGGCGGTAAGCAGAATTCGGGAGGCTTGCAAAATGAAAGTCCAGAATCCCGGCATCAAAAATCCGGTTTCTTTCATATAGTCAATCAGCCATTCTCCTCCGATTAATAGTGCTGATGCTATCAGTAAAATCAATGACTCAACCAGGGTAAGCCCAAGTGCCAACAGCCGCTTTTTTAAGAAACTTCTCTGAAAGAAGATTGGATAATCCTTGTTGAAGGATTCAATTAATGCATGAACGCCGTTTGACGAGAAGAAGAGCGCCAAAGCTGCACCTATTGAAAGTAAATTGCCCTGTTGGTTGGTGGCGATGTCAATAATGGTGCTTTCTATCGCCAAAAAAGCATTTTCCGGAAGTATATCTTTGAAAAAGAAGAAGATGTGTACATCCAGATTGGGTATTGGGATGTAGGGAATGAGGCTGAATAAAAAAATCGTTGCAGGAAATAAGGCAAGAAAGAAATTGAATGAAAGGGCTGAAGCTCTGTTAGGTATGTCGCTCAACAACAACTCTTTGAGATAAAATTTAATGATGAAATAGAGTGGAACGTTCTCAAACAGGGGCAACTTGATTGCTAATAAGGTTTTCCTAAGTCGTTCTACATAGGGATGTTGCTTCCAAATAGCTAGTTGCTTTTTCCACATATCAAGGAAAGAAAGGAGCTAAAACATTCCTTAATGCTTGCGGAGCCCTGAGTGGTTTGCCTGTTTCTGCTGATAGAAAGGCTAAGGTGGTAGCTCCCTCTGTGAGTAAGGTGCCTGTTTCGTTCATGATTCGGTATTCAAAACGAATACGAGAGGTGGGTGAATCGGTGATTCTTGTTTCAATTCTAATTAAATCATCGTAACGTGCTGGATGAAGGTATTTGCAATGAAGTTCCAAAACCGGCATGTGTACGCCTTGTTGTTCTAACCATTTGTAGCTGATTCCTAAACTTCGCATACATTCTACTCGCCCAATCTCAAAGAATAAGGCATAATTCCCATAATATACATACCCCATTTGGTCAGTTTCCCCATAACGTATGCGAGTTTCAGTAAGGTGTCGATACATGAAGTAAATGGTTTAATTGATTCCTCTGCGGTCTAATTCTGCCTGATATTTTTTTGCATTAACTTGATGCATGGCATATGTCTCAGCGAAGTTATGAGTACCATTTAGTTTGTCGGAAGCGCAGAAATACAGGTATTTATGGGTTGAAGGATGAAGCACAGCTTCAATTGAAGAGATGGATGGAATGCAAATAGGCCCTGGTGGAAGTCCCTCTCTTTTATAGGTGTTGTAATCAGACTGAATGGCAATGTGTTTACCAGTAACTCTTTTAATAGTGAAGTCTTGCCAGGCGAAGCGAACGGTAGGATCTGCTTGTAAGGGCATGGGGAGTTTCAAGCGATTTAAGTAAACTCCGGCTATCATAGGTCTTTCTTGTTTGTTTTCTGATTCCTCTTCTACAATGGATGCTAAAATCATCACACTAGTTGCGTCTAATCCTAGCCTTTTTGCTGCTTCTCTTCGCTCCGCGGTCCAAAATTTCTTATGAGCTTCCTCCATTTTCTCAATAAAACTTGCCGCAGATGTATTCCAATAAAACTCATAAGTATTGGGAATAAACAGACTTATCGCATTGTTGGCGTTTAATCCATAGGGGCGTAAGTAAACGTCATCGGTGAGAAAATGACGTAGTTCGTTGGAGTCGGCTTCCAGTTTTTTACAAACTGCTGAAACAAAGGTGTCGATAGTCCGAAACTTATTGAAGGTTAGTTTCACAGGCGTTTGCCTTCCTGATGCTAAAAGCCTCACCAAGTTGAAATTATTCATGCCTTCGGTTAACAGATACCTGCCTGGTTTTACCTTTTGTGGATAACCTACTTTTTCAGCAGTCCATTGAAACGATGCTTCGTTTTGAATCCACCCTTGTCGCCTGAGCTCTGCCATCACTTGTGGAAATTCCCAACCAGTTCTTATAAGTAAATAGTCTTCTTTTTTGCCATTAAGGTCGATGTTGGCTCTATAAACTTTTAAAATAGCCTCTACACCAAATATGACGAGCAATAAGAAAAGAAGTCCCAATAGGGCAAAAAGGTATTTTTTGATGGCCGACATGTTCTTAAAGCGAATTTAAGAGTTGTTGCGCTTGAAGGTGTTGCGGAAACCGTTTTAGGAAGCTTTTCAGTTCTTTTTTTGCTTCCAGGCGTTGTCCTTTATACAGAAGGAGTCCAATTTGATTGAGCAGTGCTTCTTCGTAGAGCGGGTCTTCTTTCAAGGCTTCCCGATAGAGCCGTTCGGCCGTAAGCACGTCGCCCTGACTCAGAGCGTAAAAGCCTAAATTGACTTTAGCTGGGCTATACTTAGGTTGTAATCGGAGCAATTCTTGGAAAATGGCTATGGCTTCAGCTACTTGACCATTTTGAATCAAGCAAGAGGCATATTTATTCTGGAAATCAAGGTTACGAGGTTTTAGATTGACAGCTCTTTTAAGCCAACTCAACGCAAGTGCTGAATTTCCACCTTGGAAGCAAGCTTCTCCCAGTCGGTAAGCGGTCCAAGCATCAGTCTCTGTTTCAGGCGATGCACTTCCTGCCATTTTTACAAGTTCAGGTGTATTTCTTTCTAAAAATGCCAAATGAACTTGTGCTCTGAATTGTTCTTGTTTTTGCTGGGGCTTAATACCTGTTAAATGAGAGCGGGCAGAATCAAGATAGGCTTTTCTGTTCTCAAATCGCTCGTAATATTGGAGCCAAGCAATTGTTTTGGTGAGGGCATCAGGGTTGATTTCATTGACAGGAGCAATTCCCACTACTGCTCGTTTCTCCAGTTTTACTTGCTCAGGTTTTTTAATGTAGTGGTCATGAATGTTCACGTGGGGGATGTCCACGGTATGAGATGCCGGCATATGACAACCCACACATCCGTCTTTGTTTTTTAACTGCGCTTGTGCAGAAAGTTTACAAGTAGGTAAAGCTTTGTTACCAGGATGACAACTCACACAAGTTTCATTGAATTTATTTTTTCCGGTAACCGTCACACTTTGATGAGGATTATGGCAACTGATGCAAGTTAATTGGCCATTCGATTGTTTAAAACACTTCGACATGGCTAAACGATCCGGGTGTGAAGCCATAATAAAGGACGCATCGTCACTTCCATATCTAGGCATAAACACCGTTAACACATCAGAGAGCATCATGCCCGGCTTAAAGTCGAAAAATGATTTTCCCGGCTTTAAAACGGCATTTCCTTGCAAATGGCAGCGTTGACAAATGCTCATTTGAAGTTTAAACGGCAATCTTTTGGGGTTTACGATGCTGTAATCAGCTTCTTTAGCAGTATTTATTAATTTTCCTTGCTTTTTCTCCTCTACATGCAGGCTTCCCGGGCCGTGACATCGTTCGCAATCGATTCCTTGAGGTATGCTGAGGTAACGGTTATCGGCAGCAGGGTCCGGCGTTGGGTAAGCATTGTGGCAAGTGATACATTCTGCTCCTATGGTTCGGTTGAAACGGCTGTTGCTGCCTTGTTCAAAGCCTGGTGGAAGGTCCCATTTCTTTTTTTGGGTGTAGAAAGTCATGGGCATTTGGTACAGATAGCCATTGATCTGCAAAAGGTGAGAGTTGGTATGCTGCCCTGACCCGACCACATAGCTTACTTTTTCTGTTCTTTTATGCAGGGTATCGTTACCTGATAGCTGAAATTGGTCGATGTACAAGTTTTTATCTACTATACGTGCTTGGTAATACAATCCGCTTTCTTCATCGTGGATTAAAGCATGTTTGCCAAAAGTTGCAGAAGATTTTTCAGTTGTGGCAGAATCAAATGAAAGTCCCATTCCGGTGTGTTGGAAGGTTTCATAAATATCAGGATGGCAGGATTTACAGGCTTCCATCCCCACATAATGGGCATCATTTCCAAGATTTCGAAATGTTTTGGTCTTGGATTCCTCTTTCGAGTTGGAGGTATCCTCAGTGCCACAGGCTACAAAAATAGAAGTGATTATAACCGGAATTAAGATTCCTGCCCAATGCTTTAAATTCATCTGATGCGAAAATAAACATCCCTCTTATCTTCGTTCCTATGGCGCGAATACTCATCATAGACGACGAACGTAGCATCCGGAATACGCTGAAAGAGGTACTTGAATATGAAAATTTTGACGTTGACGAGGCCGCAGATGGAATCGAAGGCCTCGAAAAGTTTAAACAGAACGCCTATCAGTTGGTTTTCTGCGATATCAAAATGCCTAGAATGGACGGAATTGAGGTTCTGTCTGAAATGGGAAAAGTAAATCCGGATATTCCGGTTATCATGATTTCCGGGCATGGCAATATAGAAACAGCTGTTGAGGCCACTAAGTTGGGTGCTTTTGACTTTCTTCCCAAGCCTCCTGATTTAAATCGATTGCTTATTACAGTTCGTAATGCGTTAGATAAGCAGCATTTGGTTAAAGAAACAAGGGTACTCAAGCAAAAAGTGAGTAAAACCCAGGAAATACTTGGTAACTCTCAAGCAATTTCCAGAATTAAAGAAACCATTGATAGAGTTGCACCAACCGATGCTCGGATATTAGTCACTGGGGAGAATGGAACTGGTAAGGAACTAGTAGCACGTTGGATTCATGAAAAGAGTTTACGCAATAAAGGTCCGCTTATTGAAGTGAACTGTGCAGCTATTCCTTCAGAACTTATTGAAAGTGAGCTTTTTGGACATGAAAAGGGAAGTTTTACTTCAGCAATAAAGCAACGTATTGGGAAGTTTGAACAAGCCAATGGCGGCACCCTGTTTCTTGATGAAATTGGAGATATGCCTTTAGCTGCTCAAGCCAAGGTGTTACGAGCCCTACAAGAAAACAAAATTACCCGCGTAGGGGATAGCAAAGACGTGCCCGTAGATGTTCGGGTAGTTGCTGCAACGAATAAGGATTTATTGAAAGAAATAGATGCCGGTAATTTTCGACTCGACTTGTATCACCGATTAAGTGTCATCATCATTCATGTACCTTCTTTGAATCAACGCAGAGATGACATTGCATTGCTTGCAGAGCGATTCTTGGCAGATGTTGCAAAAGATTATAACATGCCAGAGAAACAATTTGATCCTTCTGCTTTAGAAGCGCTAAGCCAATACAACTGGACAGGAAACATCAGAGAATTGCGCAATGTGGTAGAACGGCTCGCTATACTGGGTGGAAATACCATAACAAGCGATGATGTAGCTCAGTTTACCAATCCAACTCTCGAAAGATCGTCATCGAAAAAGCTAATCCATGATATAGAATCAGATAGTTCATTGGATTATTTGATTGAGGGTTTTCAAAATTTACAAGAGTTCAAAGATTACCTCGAGAAAGAATTTATTCGATCAAAGTTGCGGGCGTTTAGCTGGAATATTGCCAAGACCGCTGAAGAGATTGGGATGCAGCGAAGTCATCTTTACACCAAGGTAGAGAAGTACGGGTTGAAAAGAGCCGAATGATGAGCGACCTAAGTTTGCAGGAGGCTGCCAGTTTTGGAAGTTTGGAGCTACTTGCTAAGCAAGTTGTAGAGGGCTTCATTACTGGGTTGCACAAAAGCCCTTTTCATGGTTTTTCTGTCGAATTTTCCGAACATCGTCTTTATAACAAGGGGGAGTCAACTCGACATATCGACTGGAAATTGTATGGCAGAACGGAAAAGCTTTTTGTTAAACGTTATGAGGAAGAAACAAACCTGAGGTGTCAGGTGGTTTTGGACATCTCAGGTTCCATGAACTACCCGGTAGGAAAAGCCAATAAGCTGGCTTTTTCTATTTATGCAACTGCATCACTTTTTCAATTGATGAAATCCCAAAGAGATGCTTTCGGCTTAACCTTGTTCGCGGATTCTGTTGTGAAGTCATTTCAGCCTAAATCCTCCCTTCATCACTATCGAGTTTTAATGGGAGAATTGGAGTATTTGCTGGAGAAACCCTTCAAAATGAGCCCCAAAAGTGAACTTGCAGAAAAGGGAAAAAGCGCTATCGCAGACATGCTCCACGAAGTTGCAGAAACTGCACACCGTAGGTCAATGATTGTATTGTTCACGGATTTTTTTGATACTCATGGTGATTGGAATCAACTTCAAGATGCCATCAACCATTTGCGCTATAACAAGCATGAAGTCTTAATTTTTCATGTGTTGGATAGCCAAACCGAACTGCATTTCAACTTTGCCAATCAACCTACCGTTTTCGTGGACATGGAAACCGGTCAAGAGTTAAAGTTAAATCCCTCTGGGATTAAAGATTATTACCAGCAACAAGCTCAACAGTTTAAGGAGCAGCTCAAGTTGCATGCAGGACAAGCAAAAATTGATTACATCCTTGCAGATTTAGAGGAAGGATTTAGGCAAGTATTAGAACGCTGGCTTCTTAAGCGGCAGGGCATGTATTAGTTTTTGTACTTTCTATCAATAAAAAAGCCGCAGTGTAATTACTGCGGCTTTTTTATTGTAGCCTAAATGATTAACGAAGAACGGTCAACATTCCTTGTCGAGGGGTAGGCTCACCCGGGATATTCACGGTGTAATAATACATGCCAATTTCAGCATCAGCTCCCCATTGATTTTGGTAATTGCCATCTTCGAACACTTTTACTCCCCATCTATTGAAGATTACAACTTTGGTATTTGGGAAGAAGCGTAAATTATCAATCTTCCAAGTATCATTTTTATTGTCTCCATTAGGAGTAACCACATTCGCGATTTCAATGACTCGGGATGGAACGTTAAAGTTAATCCAATTGGAGTATGACCGGTAGTTTAAGCTGTCAGTATAAACTCTTAAGCGGTAGCCACCTTCTTCAACCGGCTTATCATACATCATTCTATACACATTATCTGCATCTACAGTAGTATCAACTATTGCTTGAACAATCCAGTTGTTAGGGTCTTTATCAGCAGAGAATTGAAGTTTAAATGTAGAATCAGACCATCCGGAATACTTCTGCCAAGCTATTAACATGGACAAATCTTCCGGATTTCCGGCATCGTCATAATTAAAGATGTAGTTAGATTTTGGTCCGCCGAATGCAGCTTCGCGAGAAACATTTGGCAAAACAGGAGTAATCAGGTAACTCAGATTGATGAAGTAGTCGTAATTATTCTTAGATGGATCTAAATCAGGATTGGCATCTCTGTAGGCTCTTGCTGTTGGATCAGTAATAGTTGCAACAGGAACAAAAGCTGGCGAGCCAGGATTTCTTCGGTATAGATTGAAGCTTTTGAAATAGGCGTAATCGAAAGCAGGTGGTTCGGTCCAGTCAATGAACAGTGATTTGTTATCGATGCTATCCACACTTACATTCACAATTTGTGGAGCATCCGCATAACTAAAACAACCAACTACATCAATGTTAACAGAATCACCTTCTAACATTTGGCGGTCACAGATATTCATAAAGGTGTCCCCATCATAACCAGTCTTGGTTCTGAGGGTATACCGGCCATTTTTAATAAAAGGTTGGAAAAGACGAACTTGAACGGTTCTGGTAGTATCAGCAACGCAGTTAATAGGATTTGCACTAAAAGCAGGGGTAATAATTTGGTCAGGGTCTGTTAATCTAAATTCACTTCCTGCAGGCGTAACTGAAGCACATCGGAATGCAGTCTGGGTAGTAAGCGTTAGCACAGAGTCTCCACAATTCATAGCAAATTGCCGCGGTCGCCAGGTTGGTCTTACATTGGCACAAATACCGCCCGTTCCTGTTACCACTTGCACATCTTGCATAATGGAGCCAACGAGAATGCCGTTTCGGTATTCTAGCGCTCTAATGACTACAATCACCACCTGACTTGAGTTGGATGTGAAAGTAACGTTTCCGTTGATGGCATTGATGATGATAGGTGAAGAGCTATTCAATGGTCTGGTTAAGCCGAAACCGGCAGTGTAATCTAGTGTATCGGTTGCAGCAGGGCCATTTTTTGCCGTAATAAATTGATAAACGACAGAATCGCCATCTGGTTCGATACCATCAAAGATCAGCATTGCAGGATCACCTACGCAAAATGCAGGAATTTCAAAACGCTGAAATCTGGGTGAAGAATTATAGGGTACAATGGCAGATGTAGCATCAAGGTAGGTTTCTATATAAAAGTCTTCACCATTAGTGCCAACATAGTTTTGAGCTGTGTTTCTACAACAAATCTCAAATGAAAAAATAAATTTCCGGCATTGGTCAGGGATGGAGGATGGAACAACAAAAATCCCATCATATTCATAACGTTCGATTCCATATCGAGTTCCTCCGTTACAAGTGGTTGGAGTTACTTCAAGCTGACATGGCACTTCTACCTGACCTCCTGTTTGTGGCCTTCCTGGGAGTGAAAGGTTTGCACCCGGGATAGGTGCTGAACAGTTCACGCCAGGAGCATAACGTGCAGTAACAGTTTGGTTACCGGTACCAAGCGTAATACCTGAACAGTCTCGAAATAGTGTAAGTACAATCCTGAAGGCAGGCCCATTCGGGGTCATCCCAACGAATGTATAGGCAATATTTCCCCCGGCTAAGTGGGAGGCGCCGGCTTGATGACTGACTAACAATCCAATTATGAAAAGTGAAACGAGTCTAATTATTCTCATAGAATGCCACATTTGTTCAAAATTATTGAATTAATGTTTTAAATGCTCCTCAATTTTTCTCCAAAATTGGATTTTAACCTATTTTAAATTCGTTGTCACTAGCATCTTTCCTTGCTGTTCCATGATTGATTGTCATTTTTGCAGTTAATGGAACTTCTTAAAAAACAAATCGAGGAAGTTTGGGACAACCGTTCGTTGTTACAAACCTTTGAATATCAGTCAGCTATTCGTGAAGTTGTCGCATTGGTTGATGCCGGTGAGCTTAGGGTTGCTCAACCTGTAGGAGATCAATGGCTAGTAAATCAGTGGGTGAAAAAGGCGGTGATTCTCTACTTCCCTATCCAGCAAATGGCAACGATTGAGTTAGGGCCGTTCGAGTTTCACGATAAAATTGCCCTAAAAAAGGGGTTTGCTCAAAAAGGTGTGAGAGTTGTTCCTCATGCCATAGCTCGTTATGGGAGCTTTGTTGCTTCAGGGGTTATTTTGATGCCTTCTTATGTGAACATAGGTGCTTACGTGGATAGCGGTACTATGGTTGATACTTGGGCAACGGTTGGGTCTTGTGCTCAAATTGGCAAAAATGTTCACCTTTCGGGTGGTGTTGGAATCGGTGGTGTTCTCGAACCGGTGCAAGCTAATCCGGTTATCATCGAAGATGATTGCTTTATTGGCTCTCGCTGCATTGTGGTAGAAGGGGTTAGAGTTAGAAAAGGTGCTGTGCTTGGTGCAGGTGTAACGCTTACTCAATCCACTAAAATTCTAGATGTTTCTGGAAATGAAGTGGTTGAATATAAAGCTGAAGTGCCTGAAAATGCGGTAGTTATCCCTGGAATGATGCCAAAAACATTTCCTGCTGGCACTTTTCAAGTTCCATGTGCGCTGATAATAGGAAAACGTAAGGCTTCAACGGACACGAAAACTTCGTTGAATGATGCTTTGAGAGAGTTTCAGGTAGCGGTTTAAGCTTTATGATTCTTGGCTTTGACGCTAAAAGAGCCTACCGGAATCGTACTGGGCTGGGCAACTATAGCCGTGTTCTGCTCCAAGCTCTTGCCCATCTTGTAAGTAAAGCTGAAAATGAAGCGCATCAGTTGCATCTGTATGGTCCAAAGCCTGATTCGGAGCTGCTTCGGTCGTTTCAACATGCTGATTTCCAACATCATCATCCCGAAAAATGGCTCCATCAGTTGTTTCCTGCTTTTTGGAGAAGCTCAGTCCTTACCAAACAGTTACAATCTGATGGCATTCAGCTTTACCATGGTTTAAGCGCGGAGTTGCCTTGGGGCATAAGTAAATCCGGCATCAAGTCGGTCGTTACGGTCCACGACTTGATTTTTCTTCGATACCCAGAAAACTATACTTGGTTCGACAGACGCATGTACACGTACAAGCTTGAAAGAGCGGTTGATGAGGCTGATCACATTGTTGCTACCAGTCATTTTACCGCTCAAGATCTGGTGGAGCTTCTCAGGGTTAACCCTCAAAAAATAAGTGTCCATTACCAAGATTGCCAACCCGCTTTTAAGCATATTTCTTCTCAACAGTCTGATAATACTAGCCTTGTTCATCTTGGCTTAAATAGGCCATTTCTGTTGGTGGTGGGCACGATAGAAAAACGAAAAAATGGTCTTAGACTAGCTAAAGCCTTTCAAAAAGCGCTTGAAATGGAGCACATTGATTTGGTTTTCGTTGGTAAGGCTACCGCATTTACGGAACTCATAAAGCAAGTCAAATTTTCAGCCAACGCCCATGCTAGAATTAAAATTCTGGAAAACTTGCCATTTTATTTACTTCCAGAACTATATAGAAACTGCCTATTTCATGTCTATGTTTCTGAATATGAAGGCTTTGGGATTCCTATTTTAGAAGCTTTAAACGCAGGAAAAACTTCTTTAACCTCAGCAGTTGGCTGTTTTTCTGAGGTGGGTGGTGAAGCCGTTCATTATTGTGATGCTTTTCAGGTGGATTCTATCGCTCAGGGTTTACATGACTTATACCTCAACGAATCGTTTCGGTTTTCGCTAGAAGCCAGAACTTTCGAGCAAGCAGCTAAATTTTCTTCGGATTTGCTGGCCGTCCAAACCTGCGACCTCTACAGACGTTTATTGTCTGCATGAATGAATTGGAGGAAAGGCTAACCAAGTGGCTGCAAAGTCGAAGCTGGACCTTATTTCCATTTCAAAAAAAGGCTATTGAAGCTTGGAAAGAAGGTTTTGACGGACTAGTACTAGCGCCTACAGGAAGTGGTAAAACCTTTAGCTTGTTGATTCCTGCGGTTATTTTCTCAGGATATGAGCCGGATGAGTTACCCCCAGGGCCTCTGCTAGTTTGGGTAACTCCAATAAAAGCATTAACCAGGGAAATTGCTCAAAGCATGACCCAATTATTAGATGGTCTCAACTTGCCTTGGGAAGTGGCAATACGTACCGGAGATGTGGCTGCTTCAGACAGAAAAAGACTACTGAGTCATCCGCCCGCACTTCTTGTAACGACTCCTGAATCTTTACACATTTTATTTGGCTCCAAACGGCATGACAAGTTCTTCTCTAACCTTCAAGCGGTAGTGGTAGATGAATGGCACGAAATGGTAGGAACCAAACGTGGCAATCAAATGGAGTTGGCTTTGGCACGACTTCGCATGTTGGTTCCAACTTTTAGGATTTGGGGTATCTCTGCTACGTTAGGCAATTTGGAACAAGCTGCAGAAGTACTTCTTTCTTCATCTCCTCATTGGCCTAACTGGACTTGTGTAGAAGCTGAACAAGAAAAAGTTTATGAATTAGTAGCAGTGCTTCCACCTGAAAATGGACCTCGTTTGCCCTGGGCCGGCCATATGGGCTTGGCTTTGATCAAGGAGGTGCTTCAACTCATTCATCACCACGATTCAGTCCTTGTTTTCACCAATACACGCGCTCAAAGTGAAATATGGTATCGTGCTTTGTTGGAACAGTCGCCTGAGCTTGCCGGGCAAATTGCTTTGCATCATGGCTCGTTGTCAGTAGAAATTCGGCAATGGGTAGAAGATGCGCTATTTAATGGCAAACTTAAGGTGGTGGTTTGTACCTCCAGCCTCGATTTAGGCGTTCATTTTTCACCGGTAGATGCCGTTATTCAAATCGGCAGTCCGAAGGGAATTGCCCGTTGCATCCAGCGTGCCGGGCGTTCCGGACACGGCCCGGGCCGTGTTTCAAAACTATTTTTCGTTCCAACCCATACCTTAGAATTGGTTGAATTGGGAGCCATGCGGAAAGGTATAGCGTCTCGAGAGATGGAAGACCAGCTTCCTTACATCCGCACTTTCGATGTTTTACTCCAGTTTATTTGCACCATGGCCTTGGTAGAAGGTGCTTGTCCTATTGCACTTTGGGGACCAGTAAAAAGAACCCATGCTTATTCATCTTTATCGGATGAAGAGTGGAACTGGCTTTTTTATTTTTTATCGAAAGGAGGAGATGCCCTTGCTGCTTACGACGATTTCAACAAACTGGTGCAAGGGGAGGATGGGCGCTATCGTTTTTCTTCTCCGGCTTTAGCCCGTAAGCACAGAATGAGCATCGGAACCATAGTTTCAGATCAAGTTATGCAAGTAAAATCCATGAAAGGGCAGTGGTTAGGCACTGTGGAAGAATGGTTTATCAGCAAACTGAAACCTGGTGATGCCTTCTGGTTTTCCGGAAAAAGCTTGGAGCTGGTTTCGGTTAAGGAACTTACTGTATTAACCAGGCCAGGAGATAAGAAAAATGCCAAAATTCCCGCTTGGATGGGCGGAAGAATGCCCCTTTCTTCTCGTTTAGGATCAGCATTGAGGCACCGACTTGAAGAACTATCGCACATTCCTTTTACCCCCAATCCTGAAGACCGTTATCTTCAAAAGCTAGTCTTTTACCAGAAACAACGGTCTATTCTACCTGAAGAAAACGACTTTTTGATAGAAGTCTTCCAATCAGAGGATGGTTATCATCACCTTTTCTATCCTTTTGAAGGAAGATTGGTGCATGAAGCTTTAGGTGGAATCATCCTGTATCGAATCAGCCAGATTTGGAAAGGAACGGCTTTGCTTTCATTCAATGATTATGGGTTTGAACTATTGACCAATCAAAGACTGCCTTTTCAGGCAACTGATTACCAGGCGTTTTTTAACGATGATGGATTGAGCAAGGATATTCAGTCCAGTTTGAATACGCACGAAATGGCCAGAAGAAGATTCAGGGATATTGCGGCTATTGCAGGTTTGATTTTCAAAGGATACCCGGGAAAACCTCAAAAGGAGAAAAATTTACAAGCCAGCACCCGCTTGTTCTTTGATGTTTTCCAACAATATGAAGCAGACAATCTTTTACTTAGGCAAGCTTTTCAAGAAGCGATGGAGTTTCAAGTCGAAGAAGCGCGATTGAGAATGTTGTTAGCAAGATTGAAGTCTAAAAATTTCTTGATTCAAGAATTGCAAGAGCCTTCGCCACTTTCTTTACCACTTTTAGCCGACAGGTTTCAATCGATGCAGTTGAGTTCGGAAACCATGGAGGAACGACTTCAGAAACTAATGGCAACGCTTGATTAAGATGGAATTGATTCTTGGTGGTCTGCAATTAATTCTTCTTCCTGAAAAAGCGGTGTGGATTCCGGCATTGAAATCTTTGATTGTAGCCGATGTTCATTTAGACAAGGCGGCTCATTTTCGTAAAAATGGTCTGCCCGTGCCGGATTTAGAGTCAACAGGAAGTATCAAGACTTTAGCGCAACTGTTACAAGCGCTTCGCCCGGAACAACTAGTAGTTTTGGGTGATTTAATTCATACAACCATTGGTCAAGAACTCTCCGCATTTACCAATTTAACAAGTCAAATTCCAGCATGTAAGCTGATAACAGGCAACCACGATAAGCAGCTTCATGGCCATTTTTTAGGTGAAAATTGGGAAGCATCTACCAGCATGAGAATGGGAGAGGTTTTACTTGTACACGGCGATCAGCCCATACCAAGCACAACATGGAGCATTTGCGGACATTGGCATCCAGGAGTGCGCATCAAAATGGAGTTTAAAAAGCAAGTGTTTCCAGCTTTTATATATCGAAACCAACAGCAACTGATTCTTCCAGCGTTCGGAAAATTTACCGGATTACAAACGAAAATGGTATTGCCGGCAGATGAAGTTTTTATCGTCAATTCTGGCAAAATTTGGCAAGTAGCGCCTTCACGTTTAACCAAGTAATTGATTTAGGGCTTCTTTCTTTTTCAATTCATTCTGTTCCTGAATTAAAACAGAGGCTTCGCTTACTCTATCGGTACAGTCTTTTAAACTGCATCTTTCGCAAGTAGTATGAACAATTTCCCGCTTGATAAATGGGTCATTGATAAACTTGAGGGTGTTTTTCAAAGTATCCTCAATAAGGAATCCAATAGTGATGGAGTTTGATTGATTGCCTACTTTCTGGGCTATTGACAGACATAAATATTCTGTTTCGGATTGATAATAGAAGGAACGTTGTGCTTGTGCATGTAGAAATGAGTTTTCAGGAATGTTTTGAAGAATGCGATGAGATACCCATCTTCTGCAATAATGTTCATTTAATGAATTGCCATGGGGCTGGTGTGGTCGGTTCAAGTGTAAGTCCTTGGTCATGATAAAGTTGTTGCTTCCTTTTTTCTCGGTAAATCTTAAGAAAAACAAATTCTTGATTCCAAAATGAATAGGGAGTAGGTTGGTGAGTCGTTGCATGAGCATTTCCGGCGTTGCTTTGTAGCGATCGAGAAGTTCTAAGAAGTTTTCAGGAGACCAACTGGTTGATAAAGCAAACTTTCGTATATCTCTTAGCATCCTGTTTTCTTCCATCAATAATGCAACAGCGAAGTAGGAAGCTTTAAAGTTGCTGAGCAATATTTCAAATCTGGATTCTGGAGAAGGGGGGGCTTCCGCAGAACGAACTTTCAATCCTAAAACCTGGTAGCCAATTTCTCTGGCTAACTGAAATCTTAATTGTGATTCATGAAGTTGTGGATGCAAGTACAAACATTTACTCGATTCGTTCCAAAACGAGCGAATTGAAGTCAAAGCAGGATTGTTACCTAAAGCAATATGATCGATCTTTTGAATTCCAAGCTGATAAAGTGACTGCTTAAGTTCTTCGATTTTTGGCACTGAAGACCAAGATATTTGCAGCCTTCTATAGGCTATTGCAGCAGCTTCAATTTCAGGAAAGTAATTGAGATGCATTTCTTGCCAAGAACGCAAGGCAGATTGAAAAAAGTAATCCTTGTTTAGTTCCAAGTTTCGTTTGAAACGATTGAGGGTGTTGATAAAGGCGGCAGCTTTGTCCGGAATGCCAGCTAGTAGCTCCACCAATTGCCCAATTTCCAGCCCGAAAATTTCAAGTGGAAATTCTTGCATGATATCAGAATTGAGCAAATCAACTATCGGCTGTAGCTCAATTGGTACTTGAAGACTTACCAGTTCATCATAACTAATGCCGTAAATGGATGACAAAAGAAGGATTTTATCGCCTTTAGGATACTTTTTTCCTTTTTCAAGTTCATTGAGATAAGATACTGAAAGCCCAGTTTTACTGGCTAATTCTGAGAATGAATAGCCTTTGCTTATTCTTAATGACCTGAGCTTCAGGCCCATAATGTATTTTATTGATCCTGGTGAATCCATAAAACAAACTAAGTGAAAATAAAATTTTCATTAATAGCGAATATTCGCTGTTAATATCATTTCGCTATTTATATTTGTATCACAAACCAACCACTAAACAAAATGAACGCTGTCTTAAGTCAGAAAGAAGCAGCCCTTACGGGAATTGCTTTAAAATCGCCCATTGAAAGCCGATTCAGTGGAATACTAACTCCAGGGGCATTAAACTTCTTACAAGCACTTCATGAACAATTTTTTGAAGAAAGACTAACGCTCTTAAAACGGAGAAAAAAAAGACAGGAAGAACTTGATGCTGGCATATTCCCTGATTTTTTACCTGAGACTAAAGCGATTAGAGAAGGAAGCTGGACATGCAGCCCTTTCCCTGATGAAATTAAAGATAGAAGAGTTGAGATTACCGGGCCTGTTGATCGTAAAATGGTTATCAATGCACTCAATTCAGGGGCCTCTGTTTTTATGGCTGATTTTGAGGATTCATGCAGCCCTACCTGGCACAACTTAATGGATGGCCAAATCAACTTAATGGATGCCATCAAACGCGATATATCTTTCAAAAACCCCGACACTCAAAAAATGTATCGGTTAGGTGAAAATCCGGCCATTCTATTCGTGAGACCTCGTGGTTGGCATTTGGAAGAACGCCATATTCTATTCAATGACCAACCTACATCGGCTTCTTTAGTAGATTTTGGATTGTTCTTCTATCATAATATCAATACTTTAATAAACAGAGGTTCAAGACCTTACTTTTATCTACCTAAACTTGAAAGTCATCTTGAGGCCAGGCTTTGGGATAAGGTTTTTCGGTTTGCTCAAACTTGGTTTAACATTCCGGTAGGAACAATTAAGGCTACTGTTCTAATTGAGACCATTTTGGCTGCCTTTGAAATGGATGAAATACTTTATGAATTAAGAGAGCATTCCGCCGGTCTTAATTGCGGCCGTTGGGATTACATTTTTTCATTTATAAAAAAATTCAAAGCTCATCCTGGTTTCGTTTTGCCAGACCGGTCAACAGTTACTATGGAAGTACCAATGATGCAAGCCTATGCTAAATTGTTGATTAAAACATGTCATAAACGAAAAGTGCATGCAATTGGGGGAATGTCCGCTTTTATCCCGGTAAAGTCTCTCAATGGCACTCATGAACAAGCACTTGAACAAGTAAGAAAAGATAAATCGAGAGAAGTTAAACTTGGGCACGATGGTTCCTGGGTGGCCCATCCTGGTTTAGTAAGCATGGTGAGGGAACTTTTCGACCTCCATATGCCGGAATCAAATCAAATTGAGGTTCAAATCAACGATGTTATTACGAAAGAAATGCTGTTGACTTGCCCTGAAGCAATCGTTACCGAAAAGGGCGTTAGAACCAATTTGCAAGTTGGGATTCTGTATTTAGAATCATGGTTGCGAGGCTATGGAGCTGTTGCCATTCACCAACTGATGGAGGATGCTGCAACTGCTGAAATTTCGCGATCTCAACTCTGGCAGTGGTTGCACCATCAAGTCAAACTGTCTGATGGTAGGATCATTAACCAGGAACTTCTGGAAGCGATGCTAAAAGAAGAAGTAGATCAAATTAGACAACTAGTTGGAGATGGACCGTTTTGGAATGGCAAATTCTCGGATGCCATAAACTTGATGAAAGAGTTGATTTTTAGCAATGCGTATGTGGATTTCTTAACACTTCATGCAGCCTCGCAACTCGATTAACTCCAACAATCAATCAACACAAAAACCAACCACTAACTGAACAAATATGACAACTAATCAAGAGTTGCGTGCCATCGCAATGCGAACAGAATGGGAACAAAACCCAAGATGGAAAAACATTCAGCGCCCTTATTCGGCCATGGATGTAGTTAAAATTTCCGGCTCAGTAAAGCTGGAATACTCTTTAGCGAAACAAGGTGCTGAAAAGCTTTGGGAGAAAATCAATCGAGGGCCTTACGTGGCGGCGCTCGGTGCACTCACAGGTAACCAAGCTATTCAAGAAGTTGCTGCCGGACTTGAAGCCATTTACTTATCGGGATGGCAAGTTGCCGCTGATGCCAATTTAGCAGGCCAAATGTACCCGGACCAATCCCTTTATCCGGCCGATTCTGTGCCTCAAGTAGTGAGAAGAATCAACAATAGCCTTTTGCGAAGAGATCAGATTGAATCGCTGAATGGTGAACCTGAGAAAGATTGGTTGGTTCCTATTGTTGCTGATGCAGAAGCTGGTTTCGGTGGAAATCTTAACGCTTTTGAATTAATGAAAATGATGATTGAAGCCGGCGCATCAGGCGTTCATTTTGAAGACCAATTATCTTCTGCTAAAAAGTGTGGGCATTTGGGTGGAAAAGTACTGGTGCCAACCCAAGAAGCAATTCAAAAGTTAGTTGCTGCACGATTAGCAGCCGATGTATGCGGTGTACCAACTTTGCTGATTGCTCGAACAGATGCAGAAGCTGCCAATCTGATAACTTCTGATATCGACGTTAGAGACCAATCGTTTATTACCGGTAAAAGAACTTCCGAAGGTTTTTTTGAAGTTAGAAACGGCCTTGAACAAGGCATAAGCCGTGGACTCAGTTATGCGCCTTTTGCAGATTTGGTGTGGCTTGAAACTTCCCATCCTGATTTAGGCGAAGCAAAAGAGTTTGCTCAAGCCATCCAGCAGCAATTTCCTGGTAAAAAATTAGCTTACAATTGTTCACCGAGTTTCAATTGGGCTTCTAAGCTTAGTGAGAAACAGATGTTAACCTTTAGAGAGGATCTAGCTGAACTTGGTTATGCGTTTCAGTTTATTACACTAGCAGGTTTTCACGCTTTGAATACTTCTATGTTTGAATTATCTAAAGCCTACAAACTAAGAGGTATGGCAGGATATTCAGAATTGCAACAAAAAGAGTTTATACTTCAAAAAGAAGGTTTCACAGCAGTTAAGCATCAAAGTTTTGTAGGAACCACTTACTTCGATGCGGTTCAAAACATTGTACAGCAAGGAGAAAGCAGCACAACTGCCATGAAGGGTAGTACAGAAACTGCTCAATTCTTTGGTTAATCACCTATACATCAAAAAAGCCCGAGTTTTTAACTCGGGCTTTTGGTTTGTGCTATAGCTGACAGCCAATGGCTTCTGTTTCCGGGAAGTCCACTTCTAAACCATCTAAGGTGTATTCTATGGCATCTTCCAGATAAATTCTGGTAACTAAATTGGGCTGATCCCAAGCATCATCGATCGCGCCTTGATAAACAAGTTCTCGCTTAGAATTAAAAAGAAAGGCTTCGGGTGTCACTTTGGCGCCCAACTGACTGGCTAAGCTAGCTTCCTCATCTTTGAGGTACCAAACGTGTTTAAAGCTATGTTGAACGAGGAACTCCTTCATCGCCTCCAAGCTTTCAGATGGATGGCTTTGGCTTGAACGGCTGTTTACCATGATGACCCCCATGTTGTCTTCGTAAAAATGCTGAACCAAATCCTGGATTCTCTTGGCATACGCTTGCACATAAGGACAAGCATTTGAGATGAAAATGACCAGAATGCAAGATTTTTCCATGACTTGATTCAAGGTAAAGGTTTCACCAGTGGCAGCTGGAAGCTCAAAGTAGGGGAGACGTTCGCCGATTTTCATGATGTTTTGATTGCTCGGCTAAATTAGTTAAGCATTTGGCTCTATCCGAACATTTAATCCTCTTTATTCAGGAAGCCCTGGTTCTACTAAAATGACTTCCTCTCGATCTACTATTACTTGCCCTGCCTCTAATCCTTTGGCTTGTCGCACATACTTGCGTGCAGTGTATTGTACCGGACATAGTCCGGCTGTTTTTCCTCTTGAGAAAAATGCAGCCAGAGCTGCAGCTTGCTGTATCACTTTTGGCCCCGGATTTCTTCCGGCTTTCTGAATCAATACATGGCTTCCGCTGTATCCTCGGGCATGAAACCAGAGGTCGTCTTTGTGCGCTGTTCGCAGTATCTCTTGATTGCTTTCAGCTTGTTTCCCAACTAAAACCCGAAATTCTCCTATTTGATAGACCCTGTATTTAGTTTCTTTTTCCTGTGTTTCCTTTTGCTGAACTTTCTTGTAAAGCGATTTTAATTGTTTGAGGTCGTCTAACTCATTGAGAGATGTTAACGAGCGATTCGCTTCTTCTAAGGCTTCATCTAATGCGAACAAGCTTGTCAGTTGCTCTTCCTGAAGCATTCTGGTGTTTCGTGCTTTTTTGTACCATTTGGCAGCCGTTTTAGCAGGTTTTTCAGGATCCACCTGTATCAATAGGCTTTGATTAGTCAGAAAATCGACTACTTCCAGTTTTCCTTCCAAATTTGGTTTTAGGTGCATATGCGCCATAACCAAATCGGCTTGATGTTGCCAGAAAGCACTTTTATCCTCTTCGAGCTCCTGCTTCAAATGTCGGATTTGCGCCTCAAGTCGCTTAATCCTCTTCTCAATCGCGCCTTGCATGGTCTTGCGCATGTTGGAAAAAGCGAAAAGGCTAAGAAACTTGCGACTAAACCATGTGATGCCCTCTAAAGCGGAGTTGGTTTCAAACGCTATATTATGGCTTTTCGCGCCTGTTGCCACACAGGCAATCTCCAGGAATGGAAGTGTAGTTGAGGCATCTACGCCTACGTAAATTTTTCCGATTTGCCAGTCAGATTCGAGTTGCAAAAGGGCTTCCTTAGGATTATTCAGCCCTATTTCTTGCCAAAACTG
Organism: Bacteroidota bacterium; assembly: GCA_027484125.1. GTDB lineage: Bacteria > Bacteroidota > Bacteroidia > UBA7662 > JAIXUI01 > JAIXUI01. The sequence continues at coordinate 96,883 of JAIXUI010000148.1, forward strand.
ACTTCTCCATACGGCTTTTAAATCTTTGTGTCGGTACCAAGGAAATAAATCTGATGGATAGGAGGGAAGCGTTTCGTATTGTTCAACTGTTAAGTGTTGCTGTAGCTGAGGTAAGCTAAACTCTTGTCTGCTAAATGGAAATCTTAATAAAGAAGTTGGCTCAAAAACAAAACCTTGTGCCCCTCTCATCAACAAAGCTAGTTGTAATCCATGCTCAAAATCTACATAAAGAATGCGTTCTCCATAATGCGCCCGAACACCCGTGATTTTATGTTGTTCAATACCTGAAAATTGCCTGAGCCAATGTTTTCCAGGCTGTACGAAAGCGTCTTCCTGACGGATTAAGGTGTAAGAAGAAACAAAATTGATAAGGAACGAAAAGGAAGAGAAGTTGAAGATGAGCTCGGTAGGGGAGGAAGAGTAAATCCAAAGGACTTTTTTTCCGGTTAAGGTCTTATCCAAGTCTTCGGCAAGCCTTCGGACGAAAACGTCGGTATTAATCATCCTTGAAAGGAGATGGTTAGCCCGTCGTATGCCGGACAAACATGTTGAGGTAAATTTTTATCGAGGTGTTCATGCAACCCTATTTGGTGAGAAAGATGAGTGAGATAAGTTTGTTTGGGTTGTAGTTCTTCCACAAGCGCTAAAGCTTCTTCTAAATTGAAATGGGAAACATGCTTTTGATGCCTTAATGCGTTGATAATTAACACATCAAGATTCAATAGCTTACTTTTTTCTGATTCACTAATCTGGTTTGCATCTGTTAAATAGGCTAATGAACCAAACCTAAATCCAAGAACAGGAATGAGATAATGTTGGGCTTGAACCGGAACTACCGTGTAATTAAAAAGTTGAAATGGCTCAAGACTCAAGTTGTGGAGGGAAATTTGAGGAACGCCTGGATAAGGATTCTCATCGAATATATAAGGGAATTCTCTTTTAAGAGCTTCTTGAACTTGAGGGGTTGCATATACAGGTAACTCCTTCTTCATGAAGTAATTAAAGGCTCTTATATCATCTAACCCTGCCACATGGTCTTTGTGCTCATGCGTAAACAATACCCCATCCAGCTTTTTGATCCCAAGTCGCAACATCTGTTGTCTGAAATCTGGACCAGTATCAATGATGAAAGAATGGTCATCCCACTCCACCAATACCGAGCATCTTAAACGATTATCTCGTGGATCTTGGCTCACACAAACCTCACAGGTACAAGCGATTACAGGGACCCCTTGAGAAGTGCCTGTACCAAGAAAAGTTAGTCGGAAATTGGATTTCTCTTGAGCTTCTGTTGCTGAAACCATTGATTCGTTTCTTTATCCAAAGTGGACTCAATCCCAGTCTCAATAATTAACTCTATTAAAATAGAAGCTCGGTCTTCAGGATTGAAAAATTTGTTCACAAGAATGATTTTTTGATCTTGTAAGATGCAAGAGCCGGAAGAGAATTTACCGCGCTCGTAACGCAGCTGATAACCCGCTGCCTGAACTATCTGTTCAAGCTTTTTTAGTATTCCCCCCTTCATGGAAGCCAAAAATAGCAAGGTGACCTTTATTTTCGGCCTACAGAATTAGAAATGAGGGGCGTATTACTGTTAGTCGTTGTGAGTCATCTTTTTTTTTACCCGGTTTTTGGTCAGAAAAGGGGAGGAGGTCAGGAAAAGAATAGGTTCGAAGAGGTAACAGACTTAACAACAGGGGTTAAGAAAAAGCGCATCAAAATGAATCTTACCGGAATGGATATTCCGATACCAACCCATCAATTTGCTCAACTTTGGGCGCAACCCATTCAATCACAGCCCATTGCTGATGTAAATCAATTATTGTCAATAGCCTCGTTTATTGAAATCGAAGGTTTTCGCTTGAGTAACA
>JAIXUI010000015.1 GCA_027484125.1 Bacteroidota bacterium
ATAACCTCTATGGCACTCCTTATTACTAACACCAACTTTAATGATACCATTTGGTTTGACGATCCGGATGGAGATGGTGGTAACGCCCCGGTTTTAAGAGATAGCATACTCTTGAATGATAGTTCAACTTACCAGGTATCAATTCGTTTATTCAATAAAACCAAAACTCCGGTAAATGAAATTACTGAAGTGATCAGGCAGCAAGGAGGCTCACATGAATTTTACTTTTTACCCGATCAAATAAATCTACTAGTTTCCAAAGTTGATCGAGATGAAAATGGTTTTCCCTTAGGACTCTCCTCCGTTTGGCAAACTCAACAAGCGGATAGTGGTTCAATACGTATTCGTTTGATGCACAAGCCTTTGATTAAAGGACCTAATGATGCACCTGAAAAGGGACACAGTGATATTGATGTAATTTTCCCCATACAAATATTGTAAATGCAACAATGTTGCATAAATTTGCATAATGAAAAAGACATTTATACTTATTTGTTTGTTGTTAAGCGTAAAGCTAACTCAGGCTCAAAAAATAGCGGTTGGTCCAATGGCTGGGTTTAGAATGAACACTGCTTCAACAGATTTACTTCCATCTGATGAATCCTTGACCTTGCAGCCAAACTTCCATGTTGGTGCATTTGCTCATCTTCAATTGGGCAAAATTGCCCTTCAACCGCAGTTGTTTTTTGCTGGAAGAGGTTGGTCGGTTAAGCATGAAGACCACACAGATAAAACCAACATTTGGGCAATCGATTTACCATTGAATTTGCTTTATACTTGGAAAGGTTTTTATGTTGGAGGAGGTCCGGTCTTAACTTGGCAATTAAGCGCATCTCAACATGCCCATGGCTTGAACGGAGAAGAGGTTGAAATTGACTTAGAACTGGGCAAGGAACCTGGCCAAATTCGCCCTTTTAACTCAGGCATTCAACTGATGGCAGGTTATAAGCTGAGCAAATTTCACGGTTCGGTTTTCTATAACTTCGGATTAAGCAATTTAACTAATGTCCCTGACCGCAGTTTAAGGACCGGGATGTTTGGATTGCAAATCGGGTATTCTCTTTTATAACAGAAATACAAGAGTAGAGTAATTTACAATATCGTTTGGGTGCCCGTTAATCGAAAGATTGACGGGCTTTTTTGTTTTCTATAGGAAGGTTAACATTAAAAAGCCCCGAAAAATCTTCTTTCGGGGCTTTTTAGAATCAATGGGCTTTCTTGGATTATCTACTCAACCTTTAATTTGATTAGCAAAGCGAGTTCAGAATAGGCTTTACTTAGTTTGTTGTAATCGTCCATTCCTTCTTTGGCTTTTTCTTGCCAGAGTTTGTGCCATTTCTTCATTAGTTTAAAGAGTAAGTTTTGCATTTCCCAGAGCTTCAGCTCAATGTCAAGTCTTTCCATTTGGTTGAGCACCCGAATGAGCCGATTGACCATGTCAACCTGCTCTGGTTTTTCTCGCAATTCTTTGAAGATTTGGTTAAGACAGGTGGTGGCCACGTAAGCTATTCGTTCTTTATCCACGGTGATGCTCCATTTGATGGCATCATCTACCAGCACTTTGAGTTTATGTGAATGCAGATTGGGCAGTTCAAAAATCCGCCTGATTTCTCGGTTGATTACGAGGTCAAGGTTTTTGGTGAAGGTTCTTGGAACAGGGAGATTGGCGCTTTTCAAAACATTCATGATGCTGTAGTTCTGTTCATAAATGTTTTTGTAGGAAACGTAGGCTTCTTCTAAGTCATTTTGAATGATTTGATTGAGCACGTTTTGCTGTTGATCGCGGAAAAGCTTCCAGAAGGAGAATGTTTCGTTTCCGAAGAATTGCTGCATCACATGAATAACTTCAGATACATCGTTTTGGTCAAGAAAGGCTTTCTTGATTTTTTCGTACATCAGCTGAAATTCAGCATCTTCAATGTGTTCAGCTCCTGCACCAATTAAATGGTGTGAACCCAAGTAGAATACCGCGAAGTTGAAGTACTTTCTGGAGTAAGTGATGTTGGAAAAGATGTTTACCCTTCCTACAGCTAGTTTTTGAACTCCGGAATCAAATCGGTCGTAAAAGTCGGTTTTGGCTTTGTAGGTGAGAACTTCTAGTTGGGTAGGATTATCTGAGAAAAGAGAAGCCACTGCATAGTGCATACCCACACGAGATAGCGAAACACGAGCTGATTTCACCCACTTGTTGTAGATGTTGAAACCATCTCCATATTCAAGGAGGTTAGATGGGGCCAATGCCAAAAGTGCTTCAAACTCTTCTTCCAGAAAAACATTGCTTTCACGCTCTGCCAACTGAATTGCGCGGCAGGCATACTGCATAATTTGGGTGGTCTCAATACCGGAAATGTCGTCAAAGAACCAACCGCAACTGGTGTACATCAATAGCGCATGACGTTGCATCTCTAGGAGACGGATGAATTTGGTTTTTTCCTCTTCATCATCCAAATCATGTCCCAAAACATCGCGTATGAAGGCATTAACATTGTCTTCAGAGCGGTCTAGTATAACATCGATATAGCGGTTTCGGGCTGCCCAAACGTCAGGGGTAAAAATTTTAAGTTCACGCTCGAAAACTTCCTCGAGGTTATCACGAAGCCAATCAAGGGCATAACGCAGAGGTGCACGCCATTTTTGGTGCCAACTTACCCCTGAATTACAGCCACAGTCATGTCGCCATCGTTCTACTCCATGCACACAACTCCAGGAGCTGTTTTCATGGATTTCAACTTCGAATTCGGGTTCAAAAAGGCTTAAATACTGACCGTAGTTGGTAATTTTTGCCAGCTTGTTGGACTCAATGTGGTGAATACAATAAGCGAGGGCCATATCGCCATGACGGTGATGGTGGCCATAACTTTCGCCATCGGTTGCGATGTGGACCAAACGGGAAGAGCCATGTACATCGCCAAAGGCAGAGGTAAGCCGGTTGGCAAAATCTTTACCGTTTATCAATAATCCCCTGAATGCAACATCCTGGGAAACATCACCATTATAAAAGAAGAGGGTGATGGTTTTTCCTGATGGAAGTTTGCACAGATAAGGGCAGCGGGTATCGATTCCGTGATTGACGTTCGTCCAGTTGAGGTCGCCAATTTTTCTAAATTGTTTGGCTTGACGAGGCGCTAGAATGGTAAAAAGGATACCATTTTCTGCCAACACTTCCAAGGTTTCGAGGTCAACAGCTGTTTCAGCAAGCCACATGCCTTCAGGTTCACGACCAAATCGCATTCTGAAATCTGCGATTCCCCAAATCACTTGGGTTTCTTTATCACGCCTGTTGGCCAATGGCATGATGATGTGATTGTATACTTGGGCGAGGGCATTGCCATGACCGCCAAAATAGCGGCGGCTTTCCATATCTGCCTTGAGGATATTGCGGTAAACGTCAGGCGCGTGTTCTTCCATCCAGGAAAGAAGCGTAGGCCCGTAATTGAAACTTATCTTCGAATAGTTATTGACAATGTCCGTAATTTCTTGATTGTCATTAAGTATGCGAGAAGAGGCATTCGGTCCGTAACATTCGGCTGTAATGCGTTCGTTCCAGTCATGAAAGGGGAGGGCAGAATCTTGCAGTTCTATTTCTTCTAACCAAGCATTCTCTCTGGGAGGTTGGTAGAAGTGACCGTGAATAATCAGATAACGATCGAGTGCCATTAGGGTTGTAATTCAATTACATAAGAGGAAACCGGCTCTAACTCCATCGTTTTCAGTTGTTGAATGGTTTTTCCGGAGAGTATCTCTTTTCCACCTTTAAATTGGCTCAAAATTTCAGAGAATCTTGACAGGTCTAAGGTCTGTTTCTTCTTTCCGGTATGCAACACCATCATGTTAGCCTCTTTACCTTGGATTCTGAAGTAAACAAGCGCATCGTTTTCACCGATAAAGCAAACAGTTTTTCCATTGTAAAGCGAAGGCCTATTCTTTCTCCATTGAGCGAGTGTTCTCAAATGATTGAATGCTTCGTTTTCTTTTTCTGAACGTCCGGCAGGTGAAAACTTGTCTAAAGGATCCCCTTTCCAACCACCTGGAAAGTCTTCTCTTACCAAACCATCAGGTTTAGCGAAATTCTTCATTAGAATTTCAGTTCCATAGTACAATTGAGGTGTACCGCGCATGGTCATAAGCGCAGTGATGGCCATTTTAAACTTCGGAAGATCCTCTTTGAGTTCTGAGTAAATGCGGCTTAAATCGTGGTTGTCAAGGAAAATTAAGTTTTGGTTAGCATCATGATAAAGGTCGTCCTGACTTAAGGTAAAATAGAGGCGATTCAGCCCAGTTTTCCAACCAAATTCCTCGTTTAACCCATCAATCAGGCTGAAAAGCCAAGGGAAGTCGGTCAAGCTGGGCAAGTTAGAATCTTTGCCGTCGGTTCGCACTTTATTTTTGGTATGGAACCAAGCAGTGGTGGGGGTGGTGTGTTCCCATACTTCGCCAACAATAGAAAGAGTAGGATACTCTTTCAATAGTGCAGCATTAAGCCTGGAAAGGAAATCTTGATCCGGATAAGGGTAGGTATCGAAACGGTAGCCATCGATTCCTGCGGTTTCTACCCACCAAATGTTGTTTTGAATAAGGTAGTTGGCCAAGTAAGGATTGCGTTGGTTCAAATCGGGCATGTGGTGGTCAAACCAACCATCCGAGCATAAGAATTTATCTCTTTCGGAGGCATTACGATCTACCAATGCAGAAGGGCGGTAGTTAGACCGAGTGAAGGAGGTATGTTGATTTACCCAATCTTTCATGGGCAGATCTTTGAAGAAGTAGTTTTCACTTCCACAATGGTTGTGAACATAGTCCATGATAATTTTCATGCCTTTTTGATGGGCTCTATCGCATAATTCTCGGTACTTGGCGATGGTTCCATAGCGTGGATCTACGTTGTAATAATCGGTGATGGCATAACCGTGGTAGGAGGTGGCTGGCTGGTCGTTGGTGATGATGGGGCAAGGCCAAATGGCGGTGACGCCTAAGTCGCGGAGGTAATCCAGTTTGTTGATGATGCCTTGTAAGTCGCCACCATGCCTTTTGTACATTTCATTGCGATTCAACTCTGTTTCCTTCATGTTTTTCACCACATCGTTGGAAGGGTCACCATTTGAAAAACGATCTGGCATGAGGAGGTAAACAAAATCAGCGGGACTGAATCCTCCAGGTTTTTGACCGCTACGTGCTAAAAGTTTCCAGTCAGCTTTTAAGTTACTTCCTTTAGTCTGAAGATTAAAACTGACCGTTCCTGGTTTCGAATTAGGTGCTATCTCTACCTCTACAAAGAGATAATTAGGATTTTCAACAGCGTTGACTTTAAGAATTTTTACACTCGGATGTGAAGTTGTTACGGTTGCACCGCCTAACTGACTTCCGTAAAAAAGAATCTGTACTTTGTCATGTTGCATATTGGTCCACCAGTTAGGAGGATCCATGCGTACCAGTTTAGCTTTCTGAGCATGGCTGAAGCTTATTCCCAAAAAGAGCATAAGGGAGAGCGCTGCTAAGCTTTTCATTGTTCCGGTAAGTAAAAATTTCGAAATGTGTTTCAAAACGAAAGTGTTGTTTAGAAGTTCGTTAAAGTAGTGGCTAAAATAACAAAATTCAGTTTTTGGTTCCTGATTTTGGTTTATCCAGGCCTTTCGATGTTGAAGCGGTCGTCTTGCTATTCTTAGTGCCGGATTTCGGTTTATCTAAGCCTTCCGATGATGAATCGGCTGTTTTGCTATTCTTAGTGCCGGATTTCGGTTTATCTAATCCATCGGCGTCACTGCTTGCTGTTTTCGAATTTTTTGTACCTGATTTTGGTTTATCAAGTCCATCTGACAAGGTTTGGGCAGCTTTAGACTTCTTGGTACCTGATTTTGGTTTGTCTAAGCCTTTGGATGAACCAGCTTCAGTATTACTGGTTTCAGCATCATTGTGGGATTCCGAAGTGTCAACAACCTCTAATTTGGGAAGTGTCGAAACTCCTTTTATTACCACAGCACCCAGTGGAGGCAGTGTCAGGACAAGCGATTTGTTTCGCATGTGCCAACCGGCATCTTCTATTTTTAGTTTCTCCCCATTGATCATTCCTGAACCACCAAAGCGGGTGGCATCAGAGTTGAATACTTCAACGTAAGCGATGTGGTCATCGATGCCGATGCGATAGTCGCTTCTGGGCACCGGAGTTAAGTTAAGGGCAATGATTAAATGCTCTGAATCATCACTTCCGATGCGTTTATAAACCAAAGTGCAGTTTTCTTGATCATTCAATTCAATCCATTCAAACCCCGGCCCGTCAAAACTTCTTTCAAAAAGAGATTTTTCAGTGCGATAAAGGGAGTTAAGTTCCTTCATCAATTGGTTCAATCCTGCATGAAGCGGCTGATCAAGCAAGTGCCAATGGAGGCTACTATCGTGGTTCCACTCCTGAAACTGACCTATCTCGCCACCCATAAACAGCAATTTGGTGCCTGGATGGGTATACATATAGGTATAAAGTGTTCTCAAATTGGCCATTTTCTGCCATTCATCCCCTGGCATTCGGCCAAGTAAGGAGCCTTTTCCATGCACTACTTCATCGTGAGAGAGTGGGAGCATGAAGTTTTCAGTAAATGCATAAACGATACTGAAAGTAAGCTGGTGATGGTGGAATTTGCGGTAGAAAGGGTCAATTTTGAAATAGTCGAGGGTGTCATGCATCCAGCCCATCATCCATTTCATACCAAATCCAAGACCTCCTGCGAAGGTGGGACGAGAGACTCCCGGCCAAGCAGTAGATTCTTCTGCAATACACTGAACGTCAGGGAATTCTCTGTAAATAGTTTCGTTGAGTTCTCGAAGAAAAGCAATTGCTTCCAGGTTTTCTCTTCCTCCATGGTGATTAGGAATCCATTCGCCTTCTTTTCTGGAGTAGTCCAGATAAAGCATAGAGGCTACAGCATCTACACGGAGTCCGTCAACATGGTATTTTTCTAACCAGAATAAGGCATTGGAAATCAGGAAAGAGCGAACCTCAAATCGACCATAGTTGAATATGTAGCTGTTCCAATCGGGGTGGAAGCCTTTCCTCGGGTCTTCATGTTCATACAAGGCTGTGCCATCGAAGCGGAATAAACCGTGACCGTCTGAAGGAAAGTGGGAGGGAACCCAATCGAGAATAATTCCGATACCCGCTTGATGACAAGCATCCACCAAAGCCATAAACTCTTGAGGATTTCCGAATCTGGACGAAGGAGCAAAGAAGCCGGTAATTTGGTAACCCCATGAGCCAAAGAATGGATGTTCCATCACAGGCATGAGCTCGATGTGGGTAAAGCCCATTTCTTTGACATACTGAACCAACTCAATGGCTAATTCTGCGTAGGTTAAAGAACGATTGTCTTCTTCTACATTTCTTCTCCACGAACCTAAATGGACTTCATAAACAGAGATGGGCTTGTTTAAACCATTGATTTCACTTCGTTTATCCATCCACGATTTATCTCTCCATACATAGTCGAGACCGCGGACAATAGAAGCTGTTTTAGGCGGATTTTCCCATAAAAAAGCGAACGGATCTCCTTTTTCGATTCGTTCGCCATGAATGGTTTCGATGCTGTATTTATAGATGGTACCTTCTGTTACACCGGGAATAAATCCTTCCCAAATGCCGGTACCATCCCAACGTGGGAAAAGCGGGTGTTCTTGAGTATTCCAATAATTGAAGTCTCCAATTACACTCACACTTAACGCGTTAGGAGCCCAGACGGCAAAGAAAACACCGTCCTGACCGTCTACTGTTTCCAAGTGACTGCCTAATTTTTCAAAAAGTCTGAAGTGTTTTCCTGACTTGAACAAATAGGTGTCATAGTCAGTAAAACGGCTGAAATGTTGGATGGGTTGTGCCATGGTGTTTAGATGGTTTCGAGAACTTGCTGAATGCCTTTAAGAGGAATAATGACCCAATCAGGTCGGCCATTTAGCTCATAGCCAAATTCGTAAACTGCTTTTTCCAGCAAATGAAGTTCAGTTAGGGAGATGATGTCTTTATGAGTACCAAGACTAAAATGAAGTGCTTCAGCCTGTAAGGTGTAAGCTTGCAGGAAGATGCCTGCTGCTTGACGGTACCAGTTTTCAGAGGCTAATTCTAATTTGGTATCTTCTATTTTATCTCGATGGGCAAAAAATAGATGGGCGTAAGCTGCATAATGAAAAGATCGAAGCATTCCGGCAACATCTTTTAGTGGCGAATGCTTGATTTTTCTTTCTTCTATGCTGCTTTCCGGTTCACCTTCAAAATCTAGGATAACTACATCGTCGTTTTGCCAAAGTACTTGTCCGAGATGGTAATCGCCATGAATTCTTATTCTTGATCCGAGGTATTTTTTCTGGGTTAGCTTCTGAAAGGATTTAGAGATGTCATCCACTTTTCTAAGAAAGAATTCTGCCAAATTTCGGCTTTCAGTATTGAGCTTAAAAAAGTTATGGTCGAGGAGGTGAACTCTTTTCAGGAGTAAGGATTCGAGTTTTTCTTGGAGCACCTTTCGGTATTGAATATCGAAGGATTCAGGTGCATAATGGGGGTCTTTTTCGTCACAGGCAAGACATGCGTGCATTTCTGCTGTGCGTCTAGCTAAGGTTTGGATTAAGGAGATAGTGGAAGGTCCCATGGTGTTTTCCACCTCTTCCGATATTTCCTTTTTTAGCATGATTTCAAACGGCGAATGATCCCAATCGTCTGAAAATTCGAAGGAATCTTCTTGAAATTTGACGGCGAAATTGTCTAAATGCTGCTTAAACAAGGTCCATAAATCGATACGGGCATCAACAGTTTTTTGAAACATGGCTAATGTAACCATTGGCCGATGTGCGGGCTTGAAGGAAATACTACCAGCAAATGTTGGAATAGGTTGGAAACGCGCTTTTTCAGATAGAAAGCGAATGGTTTCTAAGTCAGGATTGGTTTCCGGGAAGAGTTTCCTGAAGAATTTTACAAACAACTTGTCTTCGTAGAGTACAGCTGAGTTGCTTTGGTCGGCCTCCAAAACTTTAGAGTCAAGGTTTGAAGTACTATAGAGAGTATCGAGATAACTTCCTTTCTCAAAAAGAAGCTTTCCTTCATTCAGGTTTAGGATTTTTCCTTCAAAAAGGTACTTTAAAATTTGAGTTCTAAATGAAGGAAGATAAAGTGCATCGCACAAAATGCCTTCCTGGTTATCAAAGCGTACATGCCCAATTCTTGCCTTTTTGAAATCTCCAAGCTCATCTTCGTCCATGTGAGCAAGGAACATTGCATATCGTTCCGGTTTTCCGTGGTTGTAGGTTACTTCAAGGATGGAAAAGTAAACCAATGGCTGAACGGGCAATGGTTCAAATTCCTCAAAACTAACTGTTTGTATGCCCTGTCCTTTGCCTCCAAACCAGCGCGAACGCATCAGATAATCGGGCATAAGCTCTTTTAAAATCCGATTTCTGCTTTCAGTATCGCGATGCAGTTTGTCAAAAGACTTTTCTAAAGAAATAAAGGCAAGTGCTGGGACTAAAGGCTCTTCCATGGAAGTTTAGTGTTGTTTCAATCCTTCAATTCTAAAAATATGGAAAGGAAGCATGGTCGGGTCAAGTTCCACAAAATTCCATTCCTTGGTCCAGATGTAGCGTGCATCAGTGATTAAATCGTGCATGACTAAATGATGCCCTTCGGCTACTCCTAGTTCGGAAAGTGGCACTTTCACCCAGCCGCTTTGTCGGTGAAAAGGATCTAGGTTTACAACTACCATGATGCAATTTTGGTTATCGTCCGTTTTACGGAGATATGCCATGATCATGTCGTTTTCGATTTTACAACTTTGGTAATTGTAGGTGGTCTGCAAGGCTTTATTGTCTTTTCTAATCTGGTTAATCATTGTGATCAACTGTCTCAGCTTAGTCTGTTTATCCCAATCCCAGTTTTTGACTTCATATTTTTCTGAGTCCAGATATTCTTCTTTACCTGGAATCGCCTGGTGTACGAGATACTCAAATACAGGCCCATAGAATCCATAGCTTGAAGAAAGTGTTGAGGCTAAACAGTGACGAGTGATGAACATATTCTCATTGCCGGACTGCATATTGTAAGGATTAATATCAGGGGTATTGGGCCAGAAGTTTGCTCTGAAATAATCCCGCATTTCACTTTGCGTAAGTTCGGTCATGTATGCTTCTAGCTCGGCTTTGGTATTTCTCCAAGTGAAGTAAGTGTAAGATTGACTGAATCCTAATTTCGCCAGTTGCTGCATAATCTTAGGCCTTGTGAAGGCTTCTGAAAGGAAAAGCACATCTGGGTCAACGGTTTTAACTTCGGCGATTACCCATTCCCAAAACCTGAATGATTTGGTGTGTGGGTTATCAACGCGGAATATTCGAATACCTTTAGAAACCCAGAAAAGCAGAATGTCTTTAAGGGCAAGCCATAAGTTCTGCCAATCTTCACATTCAAAATTGAGGGGAACTACGTCTTGATACTTTTTAGGTGGATTTTCGGCATACTGAATGGTTCCATCCGGGCGCCACTTAAACCATTGTGGGTGTTCTTTCACCCAAGGATGGTCTTGAGAACATTGTAGTGCATAATCCATGGCGATTTCAATACCATGTTTACCGGCTTCAATCACCATTTCAACGAAGTCTTCCATGGTGCCAAGCGCAGGCAATAATGCGGTATGACCGCCTTCTATATTTCCTATTGCCCAAGGAGAACCTGGCTCGTCGGGTCTTGCCTGTGTGTTGTTGTTTTTGCCTTTTCGAAAGGCATTTCCGATAGGATGAACCGGTGGAAGGTAAAGTACATCCATGCCCATCTCTTCCAAACGGGGAAGTCTTTTGATAACATCCTTGAAAGTTCCATGTTGGTCTTTTACATCAGATGTGGATCTTGGAAAGAGTTCATACCAAGTGCTGAATAAGGCTTTGGGCCTATCTACGTATAGTTTAAGAACTTTATAAGTTACGATATGCCTGTTGTCTGGATATTGAATGAAAAAGTCATGAACTTCATGAGATTGCGCTACCCTACATGCTTCTTCGTACTGGCTTTCGTCCTTGAATAGGGCAACTATTTCTTTGAGTCGTACTTTTTCAGTCTTTGAAGCTGATTTAATCATCCCTTCCAACATCTCAGCTCCCATAAGGAGCTCAACCGATACTTGTTGAGAGCCGTTGATTTTACGACTTGTGTCATGATGCCAGCTTAGTCCGTGGTCTAGCCATGCTTCTATCGAATAGAAATAAACTCCTTGTTTTTCAGGAATAAAGGAAGCTGACCAACGGTCGTTGGTCAGCTCTTTCATTCTTACAGGGGTGTATTTTTTTTCAGACTCATGACGATACAGCAATACAGCTGCCCATTGGTCGTGGCCATCTGCATAGACATCTGCTTCTACTGTCATTTTTTCGCCAACTACTCGTTTTGCCATGTAGTAACCTCCATTAATTTCTGGGGTTACGTTCTCTATGATGACACGTTGTCTGCCGTTTTGAGGAATCATTAGGAAGTAAAATGTTATATGCCCTAATAAACGAAAAAATCCTTGTTGGGGAAAGGATTTAGTAATATCGGCGTTTACTAGAATTTTACTGAGGTTTGATTATCAATTGATTATATAAAATTAGGAATGTTACATTATTGAGGCTGGTTCTTTGGAGATTCTGAAATAAGCTCAAGGTTTAACTTTTCTACTCCTTATGTGCATTGAAGACCAAGCGTTCTTGCGTTTATTCATGGAGGCTATACTACTAAGTTTTGATTGGTAAATGCTTGTTTAAGGTAGTCTATGGAAAGTTGAAAACTTCAATAATTAATTGAGCTATGAGTGTTTAAATGATTCATAAACATGTCGAAACACTAATTGGCTATAGCATTAGGTAGGTAAGAAATAATCTACTGCATGGATAATGGGTTAAGTATTGGCCAAATAGGTATGGATAGCAAAAGAGCCCATTGCGTGGGCTCTTTTGCTTGAAACTAGGATAAACGGTTTTTAAAGTCGTGGTATCCAAAACTTTTCACATGTCGGTAAAAGCCTTCTTGGCCCCAGATACCAATATGAGGCAGATTGATGCCGTTGAAAGTGGTGGTTTTTACCATGGTATAATGCATCATATCTTCGAAGATGACTTTGTCACCAATGTTCAATGGCTTTTGGAAACCGTAGTCGCCAACAAAATCACCTGCAAGACATGTTTGCCCTCCCATTCGATATATAATGTCACCTTCTTGAGGAGTTGAATTGGCACCACGGATGACGGGTTTGTAAGGCATTTCAATCACATCTGGCATATGTGCTGAGATGGAAGTGTCGAGTATGGCCACCATGATTCCTTGCGCATCTACTATATCAAGGACAGTTGCAACCAAAACTCCTGTTTGCCAGGCAACAGCAGAACCTGGTTCAAGCGTGATTTGCAGGTTGGGATATCTGCTTTTAAATTTGATAAGGGTTGCGATTAAATGTTCTACGTCATAGCCTTCACGCGTCATCAAATGACCACCGCCTAAGTTAAGCAAGGAAATATGAGGCAAGTAATGGCCAAAAAGCCTTTCAATGTTCTCGAGCGTTTGTTCTAAAGCGAAGGAATCACTTTCACACAAGTTGTGTGAATGAAGAAAAGAGATGCCATCCGGAAGAGTAGGAGGTAAAGTCGCAGCACGAGTTCCCAAGCGAGAGCCAGGAACACAAGGGTTGTATAGGTCAGTTTCTACGGTAGAATACTCTGGATTGATTCTTAACCCGCAGTGAATTTTACGACCAGATTTGCAGACCAGTGGATAGAACTTTTCAAATTGATTCAAAGAGTTGAAGCTGATATGATCACAAATGGATAGATACTGCGGAAATTCATCATCGCGATAAGCGGGAGAATAGGCATGAACTTCGCCACCAAACTCCTCATATCCCAACATGGCTTCGTGTAAGGAACTTGAAGTGGTGCCTTTTAGGTACTTCGCAACAAGTGGAAACACACTAAACATGCTAAATCCTTTGAGTGCCAGTATGATCTGAATTCCGGCTTTCTCCTGAACATATTGCATAAGTTCCAGGTTTCGGATCAGCTTCGACTCTTCTAAAAGGAAGCAGGGGGAGGGTACAAGATTAAAATCCGGTTGGTTCAAGGTATTGAAAATAAGGACGCAAAAATAGTCATGCTTCTGAAAGTGGAAGGTAAATTGAAAAGACAGTTCCCTGACCTTTTCGACTATGGACTTCAATTTTCCCTCCATTCAACTTTATAAAGTCAAAACACAATTGCAATCCTAAGCCTGTACCTCTTTCATTAGCGGTTCCGAGAGTAGAACTCATTCTCTTTTCATTGATATGGATGAGTTGCTCCTCAGTCATTCCAACACCTGTATCACTTAGATTAATCAGGATTTCCTGATCGAGGTTGGCGCCATCCACCACAATTCGGTCTCCCGGGTGGGTGAATTTTATGGCGTTATGGATGAGATTTCTCAAAACAAGATTAATCATCTCTTTATCAGCTTTGGTTTTTATGCTGATAGTCAAGTTGTTAATCAGTTTTACATCTTTCTTATTGGCTTCTGAGGCCATCAATTTGAAGTTTTGAATAACCAGCTCGTTTATTTCGAAATGCTGAGGTTTTACTTTAAAACCATCTAGCTGAGATTTTGCCCAATTAAGAAGATTGTCCAGCATATTCAGTGTTTCACCGACGTTTTCTTCAATTTGAGGAACAAATGTTTTGAGAGAATCTTCGGTGATATCACCATCTTTGAATAGCGTCATGACACTTCTCAACGTATTCAAGGGGGAGCGTAAATCATGTGCTACCAAAGAGAAAAGCTTATCCTTCAAATGATTAAGCCGTGAAAGCTCCTCATTACTTTTCTTTAAGTCGATAGTTATCAACTTAAGTGCTTCCTGTTGGTTTTCAATTTTTTCCTTTTGTTCTTTTAAGTCAGAAATCGCTTTTTTCAAATCTTCTTTGGAACGATAAAGCAAAAAGGCAAAACCCGCAACCACCACCATCAAGGCAAGGAGTGCCAACATGAGTTTGCTCTTGTATTCGGATTGCTTGATTAAAACTTGATTTTCATCCTCTTTCTCCTTCCTAGTGAGCACTTCATTTTTCAATTGATGTTGTAGGGTTGCTTTTAATGCAAGTTCCCGATACTTCTGAGCACCATTAAGTGAATCATTAAAGGTGATAAACGTTTGGTAGGCATCGACTGATTTAGAATACTCTTTATTGAGCTTATAGTATTGACCAAGGCTTTTGTAGTACGTTAGCCAACTTCGGTTTACTCCAAACCCGGATGAATAAGGTTTTTCGGTTAAAGCTCTGTCAAGGAGTAATCTAGCGGTATCCAGATAAGTTTTTGCTTCAATGAGTTTTTTTTCTTTAAGATAAATGATGGCTAATTGCAAAGCAGTGGCTGAAGAGCTTTCAATTTCATGGGCTCGAAGGGAAATGTCAAAATCGTTCCTGAGCAACTTTTTGGAATCTTCATAATTACCACGAAGCGACATCAATGAGCCTCTATTGCCCTGAATAATTCCTTTCCAAAGCTCACTATTCGCTTTTACTGCCAGATTGAATGCTTTCGTAAAATAGTAATCCGCCGAGTCTGCGTTTTTAAGATTGGTATAAGCAAGTGCAAGGTCATTGTTGATACGAATCAAGTCTCCAAAGTGGGATAAGTTGAGCTTATGGTACATTTTCTCAGCTATCTTCCAGCAACTTATAGCCTCCTGAATAGCATAGGCATGGAAGTAGGCTTTTCCACACTCAGATATTGCAAAAGCATGGTCGTAAGAATTAGGAATATGGCGCGAAGCAATATCTACCGCTTGAAGTTTTAGTATCAGGGATTCTTGTACATCGTAAAAATTGGCATTGATAAGGTCAGACTCATTCAGGTAAATGGAAACTAAATTTGACCAACACTTTTTCTGGGTAGCTTCATACTTCAACTTTTGATAAATCGCATAGCTTTCTTTTTGCTTTTTGTATTTAGGGTTTCCAATGATCTCAGCAATAAACCTTCGAATGTTGATCTCATCACAGACGGATAATTGGGCTGCTAGCCGGTATGCTTCATTGGATAAGCTGTAAACGGTGTTGAGGTCGTTGTAGTTTTGATCAGCAATCAGGCATTTAAGGAAAATACAGGAAAGCTGCATGGTAACGTCTTTGTTTCGTACGCTTCGGTTGTAAAGCGCATCTACCGTGGAGCCGATGGAGGTGTTAAAAGTTTTGTTTAATCTTAACTCCTGAAGTGTTTTGAATGATGCATTGGTCCAGTTGTGCTCATCACGCCAATGTTCAAACAGTTTGTAAACAGAATCGATGCTGGCACTAGATACCTGTGGCAGTTTGGACTCATTTTCTGCTCGACTTTCTAAAGGTGAAAAGAAAAAAGTATTAAAAATTAATAGTATGATTAGTGCCATTCATTGATACTTTCGTCACTAATATAGAAGGAGTGTTTTGTAAATCACAACTTTAAATAAATCGAGCGTAACCAACGAGTTTATAACCCTTAGCAGAGTTTATTTTTACCAAACTAGTAGTCAAACGCGATAAAAAATAAACTACGTTTGCAATCTTGAAGGTTGCAGAGTTAATAGGGGCAGAAAAGCGATATGCAGTAGGTGACCAAATCATCACGGCGCTTGAGCCTGCAACCTTATCCATCAATCTTGGTGAGTTGTGTCTGATTATAGGTCCTTCCGGTTCAGGCAAAACCACTTTACTCTCGATGTTAGGATGTGTAATCTACCCGAGTGCTGGTGAGCTTTTTCTAAAAGGGCAAAGGATTAACGGCCTTTCAGAAGAAGCTTTAGCTCATTTGAGGCTTCACCATATCGGGTTTGTTTTCCAAAATTTCAACCTGATTGCACCACTTACAGCAGAAGAGAATGTTGCCATGCCGCTTAATCTCCAGAAAATACCAGAAAAGGAAGTTCGGCTCAAGGTTGCTGAGGCTTTAGGACTGGTGGGCATGTTAGACAGAAGGAAAAACTTGCCCGGCCAACTTTCCGGCGGACAACAGCAGCGGGTGGCCATTGCAAGAGCACTCGTAACTCAGCCGGAAATGATTTTGTGTGATGAGCCCACTGCGGCACTGGATAGCCAATCGCTTGCTCTCGTGATGAAGGAACTCCGACAGCTAGCTGATCAGGGAAAAGCGGTTGTTGTGGTTACTCACGACCCTCGTTTAAGTCCATTCGCAGACCGAATTCTAGCTGTTAACAATGGATTCGTTACTGAACAAAAATTGACCTAATGAAGGAGTTATCGTTTTGGGGCATCATCATGGCCTTGTTTCTAGGTAGTTGTGGTGATAAAAAAGAAGATAAAGAAACGCGTGTTGGACCTCCATCTACTCAACAATTGGACATAGCAATTGGTACAGGAAGAGTGGAACCTAGCGATAAAGTAGTGATGTTGAGTGCTGAATCTGCTGGTACAATAAAATCGTTAGAGGTTCAACCGGGAGAAGTAGTTCAGGCGGGTGCCGTATTAATCCAACTTCATGATGAATCAGAAATGGCCCAATATGCTCAGGCACTGGCGCAATCCATGACACAATCTGGAGCGGTTGAGTTGGCTAAAACTCAACTGAAACAAGCAGAAAGCGATGCGCAATTTGCCAAAAATGAATGGGATAGAATCGCCCGTTTAAAGCTTGTGGAGTCGGTCACAGAACAAGATTTTCGCGATGCAGAGCAAGATTGGAAACAAGCAGTAACCCAAAAGGAAACAGCCAGTCAATCTTTGATACAAGCCCTCGCCAAGCTTAATGAAATTAAAGCTCAAGTTGCTTATCAACAAACACTTATCAACAAGAAAAAAATTAAAGCGCCATCTAATGGTCGTATTCTCAGTATAGAAGTTAGAAATGGTCAGTACCTCACTTCCGGAATAAATGCCATAGAGTTTGCACCGGAAGGTGCACTAGCTGTATGGACTGAAATTGATGAGTTGCTGGCAGATCAGTTGAAAGTGGGACAGCGTGCTATCATTCGCCCTCAAGGTGCAACAGATACACTTTCAGAGGCACAAGTCGTTTATGTGGCGCCTGCACTTCGCAAAAAATCACTGTTTAGCGACCAAGCTGATAATTTAGAGGATAGAAGGGTTAGAGAAGTTCAAGTTAAACTTCTGAATCCAGAGTCAGGGTTACTCATTGGTTCTAGAGTAGAGTGTTTGATTAAGATTCGATAGTCCTTTTATGTTGAAAACTGCCTTTAGATTTATCCTTTTTGACAAAGCCAAATCTATTGGTGCGCTCTCAGGCGTGGTTATCGCCGTATTTCTTATCGGGCAGCAATCTGGAATATTCATTTTTCTCACTGATGCTATGTCGGCTTTGGTAAGAAACAATTCGCAATACATCTGGGTAGTCGATCCCAAAACCACCAATGTGAACGCAATGGCGCCCATTGACATACGCTTGGGGCGTGAATTAGAATCGATTCCAGGAGTGAAAAAAGCTTATCCAATTTTAATTGCTGGAGGCCAAGCCAAGTTTCCGAATGGAATTTCTAGCGGAGTTACATTAATAGGTGTACAAGCCCCCGCTTTTGCAGGTGGGCCTTGGAATCTCAAAATTGGCCAACCTCAGCAATTGTTACAGGAAGGGGCCGTAATCACGGACTATTTCGACAGAAAGTCTTTAGGACTTTCTAATGTGGGAGATTACTTCGAAATCAACGGAAGAAAAGTCTTTATCGCTGGGCAAACAAAAGGAGTTAGAGCATTTGGAGCCCCGGTTTATACTTTTACTACCATCGAACGAGCCAGGGCCTTGAGCAGGCAAAGTCCATTTAAAGCTTCCGCTTTTTTAATAGAATGGGAGAGAAGCCACGACAGCACGGCCATTATTTCAAGTATCAACCAAAACCTTATCGGTGTTAGGGCTTGGGCAAGTAAGGATTTTACAGCAAGCACCGTTGGAACCGTCTTGCGCTCTTCTGGTATCGCCATCTCCTTTGGCACCTTGATTTTGTTTGCGTTGATTAGTGGTTTTGTCATCATTGGCCTAACCCTTTATTCTGCAACTGTTGATAGAATCAGAGATTATGGAACCCTCAAAGCGATAGGAGCCACTAATGGCTACATTCGCAGGCTTATTCTTACTCAGGCGTTGGTTTTTGCCTTAGTGGGTTTCGCTATTGGGTTTGGCTTAGTCACAGCTTTTCGTTTAGGTGTGGCCAATGTGGGCACCTTATTCTCTTTTCAACCTTGGATGGTGTTGGCCTTTTTTATTCTTACTCTCGGTATAGCCGCAGGAGGGACACTTTTTGCTATTCGCCGCATCGCTAAACTAGAACCAGCCTCCGTATTTAGATTATGATGAGACATATAATGATAGCACTTATACTTCTATTGGTTGGAAGTATAGCTGCATTAGGACAGGCTCTCTCAACCGTTACTTTAGGGTCAATGCAGGAATTTTTAGCCATTGCTATTAAAAATAGATCTGATTTAAAAGCCGCCTCCCTAAAAGTAGAATCAGCACAGCAAGCATTATGGAGAACTAACAATCAAAAATTGCCTACTCTCCAGTTTAATGCTGACAATCGATTTAACACTCAACTTCAATCCAATTTATTGCCCGGATTAATCTTCGGTCAACCTGGGCAGGACAGATTGGTTGCATTTGGGGCTACGTTCTCTCATGTTTATGGCTTGGAAGCTGGATTTTCTATTTTCCGACCACAACAAAAATTTGAGGCTGTTGCAGGATTAATTGCCGTCAAGCAAGCCGAAAAGCAATTAGAAATTCTAAAGAATCAGGTTTTAACGGAAGTAGCTGATGCTGTATTATCCCTTCAGTCAGCATGGATAGATTTTGAAATTCGCAATAAGCAATTAGACCTGGCTCTATCGGAAAAAGATGATTCAGAAAATTTATGGAAAGAAGGAAAAATAAAGTCTGTTGAGCTCCAAAAAAACAAATTGAATGTACTTAGAAAAGAAAATGATAAGCGAGAAGCTGAGCGCCAAATTAAAGTTGCCGCCTCAAGACTTCATGTGGCACTAGGTTTAGAACCTAACGATTTGGTTTATTTACTTGAACAAAAAGCTTTAGAGCTTACCCCACCAGCGCTTTCCGTGCAAGTCTCTTCCAATCTTTCCCTACAGTTATCTGACCTGGTGGTGAATTTCCAAAAGCAACAAGAGCAGATTCAGCGCAGGCGTTATTTACCTCAAGTTTCAGGATATGGTTGGCTGGCTAGTCAATATCTTTCCCAAAACTTTGATGTTTTTTCATTTTCAAATCCGTGGTCTCCCTTTTCTTATTTGGGGATCAAGTTGAATTGGGTGATTTTCGATAAGCTTGACAGAAAGAACGCAATCAAACAAGCTCAATTAGCCACTCAAATAGCTGAATTTGATAAAGCTAGGCTTTTTCAACAAAAGCAACTCGATATCCAAGAGGCCAAAGAAGCATTTGAAAGTAAACAACAAGCACTTTTAATTGCTCAAGAAGCGCTTCGGTTGGCCCAATCTATCTTAGAAATGGAACAAAAGAGTTTTGAAGAAGGAAAAATTCTACGCAACGAGTTAAATGCGATCAAACTCGATTGTTTGATTGAAAATGCAAACTGGAAGAAAGCAAACATCGAGTTTTGGAGAAGCTGGTACCAATGGAAATCCTTAATTGGAACTTCCAATTAGTTGAGATAGGGCTACTTTGGTCATTGATGCGTTCCCCACTTTATGATCATCTTCTGGATTTCTTCAATTTTTACCGGCTTTGAAATATAATCCTGCATGCCGGCTGCCAAACAGTTTTCTCGGTCGCCTGCAAGTGCGTTGGCAGTCATAGCCACTACATTGGGCTTGTGTATCATTCGTTTTCTGGATAAATGTCGAGTTGCCTCTAACCCATCCATTTCTGGCATTTGAACATCCATAAAGATGAGGTCATAAGGTTTTAGGGTTACCGATTCTAAAACTTCTAAACCATTGGCAACCACATCGGCGTGATACCCCATCTTTTCCAAAATTTTCACAATTAATTTCTGATTAATGAGATTGTCCTCAGCGATAAGGATACGGGAAGGATATTGATTGGCGAAATCCTCTGACAGTTGTCGTGTTTCCGATAAGCTTTGCTTTAAAGGAGTTTCCTTGTAAAGCACCTGCATGATTTTACTTAAGATAACCGATGGTTTGGCAGGTTTAGTTAAAATTCCATTGAAAACCAATTGCGTTTGTTTATCAAGTGCATGAAAGTCTCCAATAGAAGAAAATAGGATCATTGGGATAGAACTTGTATGCTTTTGTTTTCTAATCATGGTTCCAAATTCCAACCCATCTATTTCGGGCATTTGCATGTCGATAATCAGAATGTCAATTTTTAATCCACTGTTATTTAATGTGTTGAGTCCCAAATGGGGGTCAGGAGTGGTGATGACATGCATGCCTTTTTGAGAAAGTACCCGGTCAACTATTTTTAAGTTGGTGAGGTTATCATCTACTACCATGGCTGTTAAACCATTGAGTTTACCGAAATCGATTTCTTTTTTACTGGTTTGCTGATGATCTTCTAAAAGCAGGGTGAAATGAAAAGTAGTACCAAATCCATATTGACTTTCTACATAGATTTCTCCTCCCATAGCTTTCACCAACTTTTCCGAAATCACGAGTCCTAATCCGGTACCGCCAAACTTGCGTGTATTGGAAGAATCCACTTGCGAGAATGGTTTAAACAATCTGTCGATGTCCTGTTCTTTTATTCCGATACCTGAATCTGAAACACTGAACTTAAGTTTAACTTTTTCACCTGAGTTTCCAGATTGATTCTCAGCTAGAGAAACCTTGGTGATGATTTCTCCATGTTCAGTAAACTTCAGGGCATTGCCGATTAAGTTGACCAGGATTTGTCTTATTCTAGTAGCATCCCCCAAGTAGTATTCATTCACATTTTCAGCTACATCAATAATAAGTTCTATGTTCTTTTCGTAAGCTTTGGCTGCAAATAAATCAAGTGTTTCTTCCATAATCACCGACAGCTCAAACGGATAGCTTTCAGTGAGCAGGTAACCGGATTCAATCTTTGAAAAATCTAAGATGTCGTTGATAATACTCAATAGGTGGTCGCCGGATTTCTTAATGGTGTCAACGTAATCTTTTTGCTCCTCTGATAAAGCGGTGTGCTTAAGGAGCGAAGTCATCCCAATCACACCATTGAGGGGCGTTCGAATTTCATGGCTAACCGATGCCAAGAATTCTGCTTTTAGTTTATTGGCTCTTTCAGCGGCTTCTTTGGCTTCGAGCATGATACGCTCCGCCTGTTTTTGTGCTGAAATGTCCCGAATTACTCCGTCAATAAAAAGTTTGCCCGTTTCATTTTCTGTTTTGATGGCGCTCATTTGAACGGTGAAAATTGTGCCGTCTTTACGCCTCATTTCAACTTCTTCGTTCTGGATATACCCTTGATGAAGGACCAGTTTTAATAGCCGGTCTCTTTCACTTTCAGATTGAAACAAGGAGGCTTTGCCGATTAAATGCAAAGGTTCATGCATGTAGCCGAGCAATTCTTTGAAAGCATCATTGATAAATAGCAGCTCCATTTGAGGATTAACACGGAACAACCCTTCGCGAACATTCTTACTAATGGTTTCAAGAAGCTTTTCGTTAATTCTAAAGCTCTCCTCTTTGGCTACACGATTTGAAACATCTCTCAAGCAAAAGATACCCTTGAGGTATTGACCTTGTGCATCAACAATCCGGTGAAGGTTGAGGTCAGACCAAACAGCCTGTCCTGTTCTGTTTAATACTCTAACGGTATGTAAACTGGTAGTTTGATTGGTGTTACTACTTGAAGATAATGCAATTCTAAAAGCTTCATAATCAAATGGATGAATGAATGCAAACGCATTTTTATGCTGAACATCTTTGGGGTGATATCCATATACAGTTTGAATGGAAGGGGATGTGTATTGAATGATATCAAACTCATCTACCATGACAATAACGTCAGAAGTGTGATCGAGTAAGAACTTGTAAAGGTTTTCATCTTCTACAACTTTAGATAAGGTGTTTTCAGTAGTTTTTGATCCTATTTTAGAGAAGTTAGCAAGTGCAAAATCCGTTCTATCTGATACGTAAACCATGGCATAATGGATATTCCCATCTGGGTTTTTTACAGGTACCGCATCAAAAAATAGATTTCTTGGCTTTCCTGCTATTTCCCAAATAGTTTGCTTGCTTACTTTTCCTCCACTCCATACCGTTTGGTAAATTTTTTTAATAAATAATTGAAATTCAAGAGGTAAGTTATCGTCGGTAGTTGCTCCAATTTTTGGAAACTCCTTAGTTATTTGTTCATAAAGAAGCTTGTATGAAGCATTGAAATGAACCAAGTGATAATCCTTGTCAACCATCCAGACCGGAAAATTGAGACAATCAACAACTAGTTTGTCAAAATGAACATCCTCCTTAAGAGTTGAAATTTCGTAGTTAGCGTTCCAAAAGTTTGAAGTTTTGTTGTACAACGCATCAAGACGCAGTTTTTGTTTTGAAAAAAGAATGTCGCGCTCTTGCTGGCTGATAGATGTAAAGTGTATGGCT
This sequence comes from Bacteroidota bacterium, assembly GCA_027484125.1. Taxonomy (GTDB): domain Bacteria; phylum Bacteroidota; class Bacteroidia; order UBA7662; family JAIXUI01; genus JAIXUI01. The sequence goes on from JAIXUI010000015.1 coordinate 22,543, forward strand.
TCCGCGAGGTTTTGGGGAAAGAAAAGAGAATAGTAGCCAGTTTCAAAAGCCGCAAATTTTAACGCTCCACCCTTGATAATCTGAATGTGAACTGATTTGAAAGGAGTCAATAAAAATTGAAAGTACGTATTACAATCAAAGACACGAGGGCTAGAATTGCTGTTGAAGTGGTAGATAATATGAACGATATCGAAATGCTTGATTCGATTGTCAATGAAAACACCTAACTCGCTAGCTTCCTCCTCAAGAAGAGGATTCATGATAACAACAGCTAAGGTTTGTCCTTGGATTAGTAATTTGACACGAAGATCTGCATGATTGAAAGTTAAACTTAAGTCAGTGGTAAATCCTGCCTGGTAAAGGCCCTCCAGTTCATTTGAATATTTAGGCATTGAAGTGAAATAACAGCTACTTGGTCGATACTAAAATTAGGTCAAGAGATCAGCAAAACATAACGCTTTCAACAAATGTTTATAGGTAAATTTGCATTATGTCAGTACTTGTAGGAAAAAAAGCACCTTCATTTTCGGCACCAGCCGTAATCAATGGAGAAGAAATCATCGACAACTTCTCCTTGGATCAGTACGTGGGTAAAAACCATGTGTTGTTTTTCTTTTACCCAAAGGATTTCACCTTTGTTTGTCCAACAGAACTTCATGCTTTCCAGGAAGCACTTCCGGAATTTGAGCGCAGAGGAGTAAAAGTTGTAGCATGTTCTACCGATACACCAGAATCTCATTGGGGCTGGCTTCAAATGGCGAAGAAAGCTGGTGGAATTGAAGGAATAACTTATCCTATCGTAGCAGATTCAACCAAGACCATTTCAACCAATTTTGGTGTTCTTTTCGGCGAATACGAGTATAATGACCAAGGCCTTCTCACTGCCAACGGGCCAATGATTGCCTTGCGCGGTTTGTTCCTTATTGATAAATCAGGAACGGTGATGCACCAAGTTGTTAACTTTTTCCCCCTTGGCAGAAGCGTTGCTGAAGCAATTCGAATGGTAGATGCGCTTCAATACTTCGAGGAAAAAGGTGAGGTTTGTCCGGCAAACTGGGAAAAAGGTAAAGATGGTATGACAGCGACACATACTGGCGTTGCTGACTATTTGGCAAGCCATTAATTGATTAAAAAGCGAAAGTTTTTAACTTAATTGAAGAATTTTAAATAAAAAGCCGCATTTCATTCTTGAAATGCGGCTTTTTTGCTTCTTTTGGATTGTGAAGAGGATATTGTTTGTCTGTTTAGGTAATATTTGTCGTTCTCCTTTGGCCGAAGAGTTATTTAGAGAAAAGGTCAAGCGCTTGGGAAAGCTCGATGAATTCGAAATCGATTCCTGCGGTACTGAATCGTATCATGTGGGAGAGATGGCTGACCCACGAACACGGGAAGTGGCTACTGAAAATGGCATGAATGTGCAACATCATGCTAGGCAAATCTCGGCTCATGATTTTCAGAAGTATGACCTATTGCTTGCTATGGATAAATTGATCTTGGAAGAAATGCGCCAATTTGCCCCCTTGCATCAATTGATGGATAAAGTCTTCCTTATGAGACAATTCGACACCAAAGGGTCAACTTCTCAGCGTGTTCCGGATCCCTACATGGGATCAATTCAGGACTTTAGGGAAGTATATCGCATACTCGATCGCTGTACAGACGGCCTTTTAGACTATTGTCTCCAAATGAAGTAAGGGGCCAAAAGCCATTATTCCCCCGTACTTTTGCCCCGCAAATCGAGACAGAAATGGGGCTCAAACCACAACATCAGGAAAAATTGAAGTTGGCCATCGAAGCTAACGCATCAAGAACGTACTTCTCAGCTTACCCGGAAAACCCTAAAGCTTACGCAGAAAATGCTATGGCTGATGGGCTGGCAGCTTTTCAAGCTGCTATGAATCGGGATTTTATGGGTTTACTTCAGGAAAATCCTATTCGTTTTGAAGGGGAAGAGGTATCTCCTTACCTCCAACTTGGTCTAGGAATTCGTTATCCGGTTTTCGCTGATAAATCCGTTGTCATGAAGTCTCGTCAAGTGGCAGCATCATGGTCAACCGCATCTGTGGATCAAAGAACAGCAGTTTTGATGGATAGTCTGGATGGAATGGCTAATCGTTTTTTCGAAATTGCCTATGCAACCATGCACACTACCGGTCAAGCCTTTATGATGAGTTTCCAAGCTTCCGGTCCACATGCCGCAGACAGAGCCATGGAAACCATTGCAATGGGTTACCAAGAGTTAAATCGATTCCCTCAAGCAGTGGTTTGGGACAAACCAATGGGTAAGTTTAACCTCACAGTCAATAAAACCTGGAAAGCTGTTTCTAAGGGTACAGGGCTCGTGATAGGCTGTTCTACTTTTCCAACTTGGAATACTGTTCCAGGAGTGTATGCTAATTTAATTGTTGGGAATCCGGTCATCGTAAAACCTCACCCTAAAGCTGTTCTTCCCATCGCTATAGTGGTTGAAGAGATTCAAAAAGCTTTGGTTAACCATGGTTTTGATCCTCACATTTGCCAACTTTCTGTTGACACAACGGCTTTCCCACTTACCAAAGAGTACGCCAATCATCCGGATGTTAAACTCATTGACTATACTGGCAATTCGGTTTTCGGAAACTGGCTTGAAACGCTCACCTTATTCGGAAAGTCTGTATTTACCGAAAAAGCTGGTGTCAATTCAGTCATTATAGATAGTACCGATAACTTCAAAGGCATGCTCGACAACCTCGCGTTTTCACTTTGCCTTTATAGTGGTCAAATGTGTACGGCTCCTCAGAACTTTTTCATTCCTTCTTCTGGTATCGAAACCAACGAAGGTCACAAATCTTATGATGAGGTAGTGGAAGGTTTGGTGCAAGCAGTTGCCGGATTAGTAGATAATCCCAAAGCAGGTCCATTTGTACTTGGTGCAATTCAGAACGAGGCTACTTTAAAGCGTTTGATGGAAGCACCACAATTACCTGGAACTACAGTGGCACTCGCTTCAAAGTCAGTTTTAAATCCTGAATTTGCAGATGCAAGAACGGCCAGCCCACTGTTGTTAAAAACAGATTCTTCTCAAAAAGCTTTATTTTCTTCTGAGTTGTTTGGACCCATTGCTTTATTAATCGCAACCAAGGATACCAATGAGTCAGTTAAACTCGCTTCCGCCCTCGCAGCCGAGCATGGAGCTATTTCTTGTGGTGCATACACCAGCAGCTTAGCAGTTTGCAATCAAATCACCGAGGCAATGGCGTTATCCTTTACGCCGGTTTCCTTCAACTTGACTGCAGGATTATATGTGAACCAAAACGCAGCTTTTTCAGACTTCCATGTTACCGGAGGAAACCCCGCCGGAAATGCCAGCTTCACGGATCCCAATTACCTCAATCGTCGATTTGTATGGGTGGGTCAGCGAAATAGCTTGTCTTAATTCTTCTCTTTCCATTCAAACCTTGATGCCTATTCAGCGTTTACAATAAAGATGAATCCCCATCTTAAATTACCGGTTACTCGCATCAAACGCGAGACTTCCGACTCAATAACCATCTATTTTGATGCTTCCGGAAAGATTGATTCCTTTTTCCCCGGACAGTTTTTAACCCTCATTCTCCCATTCGATGGAAGAGGCGGCGTTAGGAGAAGTTATTCAATTTGTACCACACCTGATCAACTTCCTGAAATAGGGGTTTGTGTGAAACGTGTGGATAATGGATTGGTTTCCAATTTGTTAAATGACAATGCGAAGGAAGGGCAGCAATACGAGATTATAGAACCTTACGGTCAGTTTAGTCTTAATCATAAAATTACCTTAATGCCAACTTTGGTATTAATTGGTGCAGGTTCTGGAATAACTCCTTTGATGTCGATTCTTAAAACGGCTCTAAGGCATCCTTCCCAGCCGAAAGTAGTGCTACTTTACGGGAACCGCGATGAAGACAACATCATTTTCCGTGATGAACTTGCTGCGCTGCAACAGTCATCTGCCGATAGGTTTCGATTAATACATACTTTAACCAAACCAATTAACCCGAGTTTTAGCCAACAAACCGGAAGAATTGATTCAAGTAAAGTAACTGCTTTGTTGGAGCTTCCTGAGGTTCTACAAGACGCTAATGTAAACTTTTATGTATGTGGCCCGGAAGGGATGATGCATACGGCGGTTGAAACATTGGAAAAATCAGGAATCCCAAGAGCTAGACTTCACAAAGAAAGTTTCTACACGGCACCCAAAACAGAAATAACTCCTTCAACAGAGGCAACTTCTAAAAGTGAAGAAGGAGCGATACCAGTGACCATTCTTTTCGAAGGCCAGCAACATGAAGTGCTGGTTGAGCAAGGCCAAGGCATACTTGAAGCTGCTCTTGACCACGGCTTAGACTTGCCATACGCTTGCCAGATGGGAATATGTGGCATGTGTAGAGCTGTAAAAGTGACTGGTAAAATGGTCATTGGAGACCAGGAATCACTTTCTGAAGACGAAATTGCAGAAGGTGCTTGTCTCACATGTGTTGGACACCCCGTCGGACACGGATTAGTAATTTCATACGAACGTTAATCTTTTTCATACAACAGGCTTTCATGAGAACAGACCGCTTTGAAGCACCAGACTATTATCAGCTCGACGAGCTGTTAACCGAAGAACACAAACTCATACGTGATACGGTACGCCAGTATGTAAAACGCGAGTTAAGCCCAATCATTGAGGATTACGCACAGCGTGCTACTTTCCCTTCGCACATCATTCCAGGGCTTGCTGAAGTTGGCTCATTTGGGCCAGCATTGCCAGTTGAATATGGTTGTGGTGGATTAGACCAAATTTCTTACGGTCTGATTATGCAAGAGTTGGAGCGTTGCGACTCCGGTATTCGCTCTACTGCTTCTGTACAAGGCTCCTTGGTGATGTACCCGATTTATAAGTACGGATCCGAGGAACAACGTAAGAAATACCTGCCGAAATTAGCGAAAGGGGAGTGGATGGGCTGCTTCGGACTTACCGAACCAGATCATGGATCGAACCCTGGTGGAATGACCACCAATTTCAAAGACATGGGCGACCATTATCTGCTGAATGGAGCTAAAATGTGGATTTCTAATGCGCCATTCGCAGATGTTGCAGTCGTATGGGCTAAGAATGAACAAGGAAGAATCAGAGGTATCATCGTTGAAAGGGGCATGGAAGGCTTCAGCACTCCTGAAACCCACAATAAGTGGAGTTTGCGCGCCTCAGCAACCGGAGAACTGGTTTTTGATAATGTTAAAGTTCCAAAGGAAAATCTTCTTCCTAATGTAGAAGGACTCAAAGGTCCGTTAGGCTGTTTAGATTCAGCGCGTTATGGTATTGCTTGGGGAGCCATAGGCGCCGCCATGGATTGCTATGATTCAGCCCTCAAATACGCTATGGAGCGTCAACAATTTGATCGTCCTATCGCAGGATTCCAACTTCAACAGAAAAAGCTTGCGGAGATGTTGACTGAAATTACCAAAATGCAATTGTTGACTTGGCGTCTTGGTGTATTGAAAAACGAAGACAGAGCTACCACAGCTCAAATCTCTATGGCAAAGCGCAACAATGTTGAAAAAGCGCTTTGGATTGCCAGAGAAGCTCGTCAAATACATGGAGGAATGGGCATTACTGGAGAATATCCGATTATGCGTCATATGATGAACCTTGAATCGGTCATCACTTACGAAGGTACACATGACATTCACTTGCTCATCACCGGACATGATATCACCGGAATTAGCGCCTTCAGGTAATTCAAGATCAACTAATACACACAGCCCTCGATTAATCGGGGGCTTTTTTTTGGCCAAATGTTAAAACTATAATAGTTACGGATTCGGCTTGTTGTTTCAATATTTAAATCCGATTTTAGTGTATGAAGCGAATATTTACACTCGTTGCTTTTTGCTTGCTAACGATGACTACGTTGGCACAAAATGTTGTTTTTAGCGAAACGTTTTCTAATGGCTGGCCATCAGGTTTCATCAGAGTTAATCGAGATGGAAGACAGGCGGCCAACCAGGTTTTGGCTGCTTTTGGTTCCGATGCTTGGGTTGCACGAGCTATCGGTCCGGCGGACTCGGTTGCAGCTTCCACCTCTTGGACAAATCCTACCGGTGTTGCAGACCGTTGGATGATTACTCCTCCAATTTCGATTAATACTGCTAACCATGTTCTTCGATGGAGAGCTAGAATTGTTGATGTTAATAATCCCGATGGTTACCAAGTATTTGTTCGCCCTGTTACTTCACCGAATGATACCAATACAGCCGGCTTTACCAACCAGGTTTTTACCATTGCAGCTGAAAACCAAAGTTGGACCAATCGTACCGTAAATTTATTTGCATTCAATGGCCAAACTGTCCGTATTGCATTTAAAAACAATAGCAATGACAAGTTCATCCTTTATATCGACGATATTTCAGTATTTGATCTGCAACCATTAGAGGCAAGAATTGTAACCTCAACTATGGCCAATTTTGTTGATTTGGCTAATCCAGCAACCGCAGTAAGAGGTGTTATTCAGAGTATTGGTAGTCAAGTGCTTACAAGTATTAAAGTGAACTATTCTATCAACAATGGTCCGGCGGTTTCTCAGACATTTTCTACTAATGTTGGCCCCTTTGCCAACTACACTTTCAATTTTACCAGTTTATGGACTCCAACATCAGCAGGTGTTTATTCTGTGAAAATTTGGACCTCTGAGTTGAATGGCCAACCATTCCAAGGAGATACTTTAGAGCGACCTATTTCAGTAGTTAATGCCAGTGATTTGCCTGAACGACTTGTGTTGTTCGAGCATTTTACTCAAGCTTCCTGCGGACCATGTGCTTCTCAAAACCCAGCATTTACCTCTCTACTAGCCGCCAATTCTGCTTCTGCTACCTCAATTAAATACCATACCTCTTGGCCTGGAGTTGACCCTATGAATGCCCATAATCCTACAGAAGTAGCCACAAGGGTTGCTTATTATGGCGTTTCTGGTGTACCCAATGTAAACTTGGGAACTTCCAATTTGGGCTCACCAACTGCGGTTAGTCAAAACACTATCAACAATGAACGAGCTAAAAAAGCACTTTATCGGTTGTTTATGTCTGCGAATATGGACCCTACAACTCGCTTGTTGACCATCAGTGGAAGTGCTGAGCCAAGTGTTGCTTTTGCACCTAATAATCCGAATAGACTACAAGTAATGCTCGTTGAAGATCCTATTGTTTACAGTGCTCCTCCAGGATCCAATGGTGAAACGGTGTTTCCAACAACCTTTAGAAAAGCATTTCCAAATGCGGAAGGTTCTTTGATCGGAACAGTGAATACTCCGGGAAATTCTCATTTCTTCAACTTCAATTCGTTCACGGTACCTGGTTTTTATGTGGACACCAACTTATATGTGATTGCCTTCGTTCAAAATCATCAAACCAAGGAAATTCATCAGGCAATGAAGCTGAAAGTGAGCTCTTTCATTACAAGCGTTCCAAATACTTCTGCTCCAGATTTTAAACTTTACCCAAATCCGGCTTCAGATTGGGCTAGAATTTCTACTCAATTGGAATCTGCAACACGTTTAGAATTCTCGCTTTACAACACCTTAGGACAACAAGTTTTACCTACTGAGGTGGTTAAAGCAGAAGCAGGACAATTTCAATACGATGTTCCCTTGAACGGTTTGAAACCTGGAATTTATTTACTTCGAGTTGCGAAAGGAAACCAAGTTCACCAGCTTAGATTCCAGAAAATCTAAGCCTACTTCATAAAAAAGGGCTGTCTTTTTACAAGACAGCCCTTTTTCTGTTTAAAAGCCTGAGTCGAGGCTCCATTACTTGCCCTGTCTCCCTGTTTGTCTTTCATGCCAAGCTCTTTCCAAATTTTCTCTATGATCAGGATGAGCTATGTTGATGAGCAATTTAGCTCGCTGGTTGAGGGACTTTCCATATAAATTTACTGAACCATATTCGGTAACTACCCAATGGATATGTCCTCTTGTTGTAACCACGCCAGCTCCTTGCTTAAGTAACGGGCTAATTCTCGAATGACCTTTAGAGCTGAGAGAAGGTAGTGCAATAATTGGTTTTCCTCTCTCTGCAAGTGACGCACCTCGAATGAAGTCCATTTGACCGCCAATGCCTGAAAACTGATAGGTTCCAAGTGAATCAGCACATACTTGACCAGTTAAGTCAATCTCCAAGGCCGAGTTTATGCTAGTCATTTTCGGATATTGTCTGATTACTGAAGCGTCATTCACATAGCCAATATCTAAGGCGTTGATTGAAGGGTTGTCATCCACAAAATCATATACTTTTCTACTTCCAAGGATAAATCCAGTGACAGTTTTTCCTGCATGCTTTTTCTTGGTACTGTTATCGATTACCCCTGATTCAAGTAGTGGAATCACGCCATCAGAAAACATTTCGGTGTGAAGTCCTAAATGCTGGTGACCAGAGAGATGTTTTAGCACTAAATCTGGTATAATGCCGATTCCAAGTTGAAGAATAGCGCCGTTTTCTACTAATTCAGCCACGTTTCTGCCAATTTGTTCATAAACCTCATTCGATTTGGAAGTGTAAACCACTTCCGGAAGTGCTTGATTGGTCTCACATATGGCAGTAAATCGGTTTATATGAATAAAGCCATCTCCATGTACTCTTGGCATTTGGGGATTTACCTGGGCCAGGAGAATTGGAGCCACTTCAGCAGCAGCCTTTGCAACATCCACTGAGCATCCTAAAGAGCAATACCCATGATGATCGGGAGGAGAAACATGAAGGAGTGCCGCATCGAGAGGAAGGATTTGCTGTCGAAACATACGAGGAATCTCACTCATGAAAACAGGAGTATAATCGCCATAATCTTGATTTACCCAATCTCTAACATTTGCAGAAACAAATAAAGAATTGAGGTAAAGGTGTCCTTTGAGACTTTCTTTCGTAAAGGGTAATTCACCTAACGTACTAATGCTGACTAATTCCACATGGTTTAATCTTTCATATTGGTTTTGCAATTCATTTAAAAGAGATAATGGTGTAGCAGCACTGCCATGGACAAAAAGACGCATAGTTGAGCGTATGTGAGAAATTGCTTCTTCCGGAGTGCAAAAGGTGGGATGTTGTTTTAACATAGGTTGCAAATAAAAGACAAAAACATCCAAAAAGCAAGCAAGCTTAATGGGCCATCACTGATGTAGAAATTTCAAAATATCGGCTATTTTTTTTACAAGCTAGTGCATGAAAAAAGCCGCTCATCACGAGCGGCTTTTGTTAGCATCCATATTTTTGCTGGTATTTCCACCATTTATCTGGAAGTTCTTCTCTACAAGCAGTTTTATAATCCTCATAGGAACACGGTACCAAGATATTTTTCTCACTACTAGAGCCGGTTTCCGGAGGAAGTGTCACTTCGAGCCACCATCGGTTCGACTTATTACTTTTGTAGAAAATCAATTCATAAGTACCCTCTTTAATGCTGGCGATGTATTTCGTAAAAGCATTCGATCTGTTTTTAGGAAAGTCTCTCATCCTATTCACAAAACCATCAAAGAAGTACCAAATCATTTGAGCGATAGAAGCTGCACCTGTTTGGTTTTCATTGTCAAGTGCGGGGTCATAATTGAAAATACCTAATAAGCTAAGTTTGTCACTCAATCCGCCAAATCGGGATAGAGCACAGATTTCGTGACCAAAGAAGCCATTAGGCGAGCTATAACGCTGTCCTGGAAGGTCAGAATGCCGTACGGCAGAAACATCAATAACCATCAAATCAGCTGAACGTATATAGGGTTCACAATCTTCAAGTTGCGCTCTTGCTTCTCCAACTGTTACCACATCGAAGTAAAGTTGATTCATGAGCTCAAATTGATCTCGTGGATTCAAATAGGCTTGAATACCGATTACAGAAAGATTGAAAAGAGTAGAAGGCCTTTGAGATAGTATATTGAGTAAGTAGTTGTTGTGGTTGTGGTGATCATTGACTTGTTCGTCAATTACCTCAAGCATTTCAGCGCCAATTTTATCCAGATTGAATTTTGAATCCACCACGACCATGTCTATCAAGCTTTCTAATTGATCAAACGACCTGTAAAGTGCAAGTGACAAATCCTGACCGCTTCCAAAGACAACAGGTAACACTTTTTTCTTGAGCATGTATTCACAAATTTCTCTCAAGGCAAAAAGGGTATCGCTGTAATGCTCACCTGCCGCTAAATAACCCCAGTCTGTTAACTCAAAATAATCAGGAAAATGGTCATATAACGAGTAAAGTTGTTCCCTGATAAAAGTATCACCATGATGGCAATCGCCACCGGCCCCTCCTCGGAATTCTCTCACACTTATAAGTGCAATGGAGCCAGGATTGAGAGGTGGAAATTGGCTATCAGTATGTGGAATAATTCGATTACCCAATTGTTCGGCTGAAAAATTGGGTATGGTTTCTAACGGTTGTAAGTAAAGACCTAGTTCCAAACTGGAATTATCTTTTGTTGAAAGTGATTTTCATGCTAACGTTGGTACTATTCACTGAATCTACTTGATAAGGAACGACGGTAGCCCAACGCTGAACGGTTGCCTGGTTTGATTCTACATTCCAAACAAATGTTTGTTTAAGAATGGTATCTGTTACTGAAATCTGGTTTTGGCTATTGATGACGTAGTTTCCTTGGCCTTTAAAAACGATGGTATCAAGATCTACGGCGATTCCTGAAATACTAGGCTTAAACTTAATATCATAACTACAGCCTTTGGTTGCCTTATCGAAAGATATAGGGCCGCAATTGGTTGCGTCACCAGTTACAGGAACCGGAACCACTTGTCCGTTAATTGGATATGGTACCGTTGCTGAATACGTTAGGAAGGTTACATCCCAGTTGCCATTGATGGTGTTTTCTAAATCAGGGGCAGTAGGTTGTTCATCTTTTTTGCATGAACTTAAGAGTAAGGCGGTAATGCCGAGAAGGAACAGTGACTTTTTCATGAAATTGATTTTTCCGTTATAAAGATAATCGATGAGGTTGCTAATTGGTGTAGTTGGATGTTAAAGGATTACCAACTGCCTGATGCACCACCACCACCGGTTCTACCTCCTCCAAAACCACCGAAACCTCCACCACTAAATCCACCACCGCCAAAGCTACCACCACCTCCAAAGAAAATAGGAGGGCGGTAATGATACCTTCCGCCGCTTCCGAAACCTGTGCCACCACCACCCGATCTTCCACCGAATTTGAATATGAGGTATAAGATGACTATGATTAAAATGAGAAAAATGTTGGCAGGCAGCCTAAACTCCTTGCGCTTTTTCTCCGCTTTGTATTGCCCCAGGAGAACTTTTTTGATGCTTTCAACTCCATTGGATATACCAAGGGCGAAATTTCCCGACTTGAAATTGGGCTTAATGTCTCTTTCTATGATTCTCCTGCAAAGGGCGTCGGTAAGTTTGTCTTCAACCCCATAGCCGGTGGTAATGTTAATCTTTCGGTCATTTTTTGCGATTAGCAACAGAATTCCATTGTCTTTTCCTTTTTGACCAATTTTCCATTGCTCAAAAAGACGCGTTCCAAAATCCGATATTTCCATACCATCCAGGTCACAAACTACCACAACCGCAATCTGGGAGGAAGTACTATCGTTATAGGCCACCAAGTCGTTTTCGAGTTGATTGGTTTCAGCACTACTTAATAACTGGCAATAGTCATTGACCAGTTTAGGTGGTGATGGAGGAGGAGGTATTGCAGCGCTTCCAATTTGGACAAGATTCCAAAAAAGCACTAGCAAGAGGAGTATGTACCTTTTGAGAATTGAAGATACTCTTGACTGAAGTGGAGATAGATTAACCAATAGAAATCTCATCATCGAGTTCATTACGGTCGTTATTGAGTCTTGGGAAATGTTCGGTTAAAGCAGTACCGGCACGTCCGATACCCAGACAGAGTCCCTCAAGAAATTTAGCTTGAGTGAATTTCTCCTGCATTTCCTTCACGATATTCTCCCAAAAATCTCTAGGAACACGTTGATAAAGTCCTTCATCGGCATATACGGCAAACTTTTTATCGACAAGTGCCAGGTAAAACAAAATGCCGTTGTGAAGTACAGTTTCATTCATTTTGAGCCTATGAAAAACAGAAGACGCAGCAACCACTGCGTCTCCTTTACATCGATCTTCTAAATGAACCCGAATTTCGCCAGATGTCAGCATTTCGGCTTTCCTGATGGCATCTAGCAGCTGTTTCTCGGCATGTTCGTCGAGAAAGTCTTTGGCTTTCATTATAAATCCAAGTTTACTTCAGGCGCTTTTTCAGTACCGGCTTCTGCCTTAAAGTATGCCATTGCTTCAAAGCCAAAAAGGCCTTTGAACATAACATTTGGAAAGCTTTTGATGCTAGTATTGTAATCCTGCACCATTTCGTTGAAACGTCTTCTTTCGGTATTAATTCTATTTTCGGTTCCTTCGAGTTGGGATTGTAATTCCAAAAAGTTTTGATTGGCTTTGAGATCCGGATATCGCTCTGAAACCGCTAGTAGCCGGGCTAATGCGCCGGTAATTGCAGACTGGCTTTCTTGAAATTTCTTTATTGAAGCTTCGTCCAATTTGCTTGGGTCCACCGTGATGGAGGTGGCTTTAGAGCGTGCTTCCATCACTTTTTCTAAAGTTTCCTGTTCAAATTTGGCGTAACCTTTCACTGTTTTCACCAAGTTGGGAATCAAATCGGCTCTTCGCTGATAAGCTGCTTCTACATTAGCCCATTGGGCTTGAGCAGCCTCTCTTTTGCCGTTCATGGAATTGTAGCAGCCACTCAGAAAAAAGGGGAGGACTGCAAGCAGGAAGTATTTAAATATTGATTTCATGGTTTTAGTTTCCTAGGTCAGCAATGAATTTAATGTGCATGAGTTTGAGGTCTTCGCGGCTGAATTCTTGTTCAAATTCTTCAACCGCTGCATCAAGATCACCACTTTCACTTCCTCGGAAGTACTCGATAATTTCGTGTTGAATTTCTTTATCAAACACTTCATTGACCTGGTAGGTGATGTTGATTTTAGTGCCGGAGTTTACTATGGACTCAATGTCATTTAACAAATCTTCATACTCCATATTGAGTGATTTAGCAATATCCCTGAAGGGGAGTTTTCGGTCTATATTTTTGATGATATAGATCTTGTTTTTGAGCGTTTCTTCGGTGGTTTTGATGACGCTGATGTCCATTGGACGCTCAACTTCATTTTCTTCCACATAACGTTCAATCAACTCCAGGAAAGGCTTGCCGTATTTTGCTGCTTTGCCGGGCCCAACCCCGTTTATTTTAGTAAGCTCATCTTGGGTGATGGGATAAAGAGTGGCCATTTCTTCCAAGGATGGATCCTGAAAGATGATGTAAGGCGGCAGTTTTTTCTCTTTTGCAACTTTCTTTCTTAACTCTTTGAGCATTTCAAAGAGTTGTGGATCAGCACTTTCACCCTGAGAACCGAGCAGGTCATCTTCCCTCACGGTCTCATAATTATGGTCGAGTGGGAGGGTGATGATAAAGGGAGATTTTAGGAATGTTTCTCCCTCTTCTGATAATCGAAGAAGGCCATAATTTTCGATGTCTTTCAACAGGAACCCTTGTAAAAGGGCGAACTTGATGAGTGACTTCCAAAAACGGTTATCCTGACTTTTTCCAATCCCAAATTCCGGAAGTTTGTCGTGTTGATAGAGCAATAAATCATGGGTTTCTTCGCCCATGAGGATGTTCATAATATGTTGAGTATCAAACTTTTTTCCGATAGATTTTACCATCTCCAACAAAGTGCTCATTTCTTTGGTTGCTTGCACCTTTTCTTGAGGATATCGGCAAGCATCGCACATGTTGGTGCACTGGCTATCGTTGAAAAATTCACCGAAGTAATGGAGGATTTGCTTTCTTCTACAGACTGCTGATTCTGCGTAAGAAACCACTTCATTTAACAGCAGGTTGCTGATTTCTTTTTCTGCAATGTATTTATCCTTACTGAACTTCTGAAGTTTGATGATGTCATTCTCTGAATAGAAAGCCAAACAAATTCCTTCCATACCATCTCTACCCGCTCTACCGGTTTCCTGGTAGTAGTTCTCGATAGATTTGGGCATATCATAATGGATAACAAATCGAACATCTGGCTTATCAATACCCATTCCGAAGGCAATTGTGGCAACAATCACATCAACTTCTTCCATCAAGAATTGGTCTTGATGTTTAGATCTCACATGAGCATCGAGACCAGCATGATAAGGAGCTGATTTAATGCCATTGGCCTGCAAAACCAGCGATAGCTCTTCGGCTTTTTTTCTGCTCAGACAATAGATAATGCCCGATTTCCCTTGGTTGTCTTTAATGAATTTGATGATGTTCTTAACAGCCTCTACTTTGGGGCGAATCTCGTAATACAGATTTGGCCGATTGAAGGAAGACTTGAACAAGGTGGCATCACCCATTTGTAGGTTTTTGACAATGTCTAATTGAACCTTAGGCGTTGCAGTTGCTGTAAGCGCGATTACCGGAATTTGCCCGATTTCGGCAATCATTTTACGGATATTTCGGTATTCAGGGCGAAAGTCATGTCCCCATTCGGAGATACAGTGAGCTTCGTCAACCGCTACGAAAGAAACCGGAACAGACTTGAGGAAGTCGATGTAATCTTGCTTTCCAAGAGATTCCGGGGCCATAAACACCATTTTAGTGGTGCCTTTTCGGATGTTGTCCATGACTTCCTTCACCTCAGTTTTATTAAGAGAGGAGTTGAGGAATTCAGCAACTCCTTCCGAGCCGGTGTAGGCTCGTATGGAGTCCACCTGATTTTTCATCAGCGCAATAAGCGGAGAGATGATTATGGCTGTACCTTCTAGTACTAGAGCTGGTAGTTGATAACACAAACTTTTGCCAGCGCCGGTAGGCATGATGACAAAGGTGTTTTTGTTTTGGCAGATATTGTTGATAATGTCTTCTTGTTGCCCTTTGAAACCTTCGAATCCGAAGTATTTCTTGAGAGCCTCATGAAGCTTGGTACTGTTCATCATAGGAGGATGCTGCACGTCAGCGGTTTTGTTACTTTTGTTTTCAATCTACGAAATTAAGCCCAATTTGAATAACAGTGCTGAAATTTTAGCCTTTGCTAGAAAGGCTTTGTACACCGAGGGTCAGGCAATCCTTGATTTAACGCAGTATTTGGACGAGGAGTTTTCCGGTGCTGTTATGTCAATGTTAAATTCTACTGGCAGAGTGGTTGTCACCGGTATTGGCAAAAGTGCCATCATTGGTCAGAAAATAGTAGCAACCTTCAACTCTACCGGCCAACCGGCTTTGTTTATGCACGCAGCAGACGCCATTCATGGCGACTTGGGCATGATACAGCCAGGTGATGTGGTCATTGCACTGTCTCAAAGTGGGAACACTCCTGAAATCAAGGTCCTCATTCCTTTGATTAAAGCCTATGGTTATCCGGTAATTGCTATAACCGGAAATAAGTCATCCTTCTTGGGATTGGAAGCGGATTTTGTTCTAAGCAGTACGATTTCTGAAGAAGCTTGCCCCTTGAATTTGGCGCCAACTACCAGCAGTACCGCCCAGTTGGCTTTAGGAGATGCATTGGCCATTTGTTTGATTCATCTGCGTGGATTTTCAGATGCAGATTTTGCACGCTTTCACCCGGGCGGTGCTCTGGGTAAAAAATTGTATTTGCGTGTGGCTGATATTTCTCGTCATAATGCTTCACCAAAGGTGTCGGAAAATGCTGATTTAAAAGCAGTTATTCTTTCTATTTCTGAAGGGTTACTGGGTTGTACGGCGGTGGTGAATGAGCATAATAAACTGCTTGGAATTATTACTGATGGAGATATCCGAAGAACCATCAATCAAAATCTTCATCACCTTGTTCATGTTAAAGCGTCTGAAATGATGACTGTAAATCCTCTTACGGTGCGTCCTGATACCATGGCCACTGAAGCTTTGGAACTCATGAAATCCAAGGACATTTCTCAGCTGGTTATAGAAGATGAAACAAGCCAATTCGCCGGAATTGTACACCTTCATGATTTAATTCGGGAAGGCTTTATTTAGTTGAGGTATATTTGCCGCTCATGCAGCGAACGTATGTGGTGATTCTTGCCGGCGGGACAGGTTCCCGTCTTTGGCCTGCTAGCAAAGCTGCTAAGCCTAAGCAATTTCTCGACCTTCTCGGTTTGGGACAGTCTATGTTGCAACTCACTTACCAACGTTTTGCCAAGTTTATTCCGGAAAAAAATATTCACATTGTTACCAATCGGCTTTACACCAAAATTGTAAAAGAGCAGCTTCCTTTTTTATCTGCAGAACAAATTATTACTGAACCAGTAAAGAAAAACACAGGGGCAGCGGTCGCCTACGCGATGTTTAAATTGAAACATCTTGATCCTGGATGTACTGTAATTCTTTCGCCTGGTGATAACATGGTGTTCGACTTGGATAACTTTCAGGTGGCCATGGAACAGGCCATTGCTTTTGTAAGGAAGCAAGATGTATTGCTTACGTTTGGGAAAAAGCCCCACCAGCCTGATACCACCACCGGTTACATCCAGTATGTAAATTCTGCTGAAGGTGTTGGGCATAAAGTGAAAACCTTTCTCGATAAACCAACCGCAGAATTAGCCAACACCTTGTTTCGGTCAGGTGAATTCTTACAATACACCGGCACTTTCGTTTGGAAGCTGGAAGCTATTCTGAAAGCCTACCGTGAGGTAATGCCCGATTTGTACGAGGCATTCTCTGAAAATGAATCAGCAATCGGAACTCCCGATGAAAGCAAGGTTATGGAAAAGGTCTTTTCATTCGTTGAAAATGTCTCTTTTCGAGCCGGTGTTGTATATAAACTGCCAGAAAAGGTGAGGGTGATGCAAGCCAATTACCAATGGACCGACCTGACTTATTGGGAAGAAGTTTGGAAAGCACATGAGAAAGATTACGTCGGAAACGCTGTTTCAGGTAGAGATGTGCTGATGTACGATTCTTCTAATTGTTTGGTTCAGGTGCCAAGAGAAAAGTTGGTAATTATCAAGGATTTGGAAGATTATATCGTGGTTGATTCAGGCGATGTTTTATTGATTTGCCCTATTGCTAAGGAGGGTGAAGTTAAAAGTATCCTCGCCGCCTCCAGAAAAATCAAGATTGAAAAGTACCTATGAAATTAGGGCTCTTTGCATTACTACTTCTTTCGGTCCAACTCACTTCCGGACAAAACTCCATCACTTATCGGTTTGGTAAAGAAAACAGGATGGTGCTAGACACCCTTCTTCCCGCCGGCACGGAGCGTTTTGTGCTCGAAATTCCAACGAAGTCTTACGGTGGAAGCCCATTAGCTTGGTTAAATGGTAAGCCAGTTGCAACCCGCTTAGTGAAACGTCAGGTAAATACTTTGCGTCCACCAGCGAACTGGAAGGAATTGTTGCTGTCGAATGTCGGGAAAACGGTTGAATTGGAGGTTGATGAAGGAAAATCGAATCTGGTGAGTTATTCCGGCACCATAATGCCCCTTGATAAAGAGGCCAGCATTGTGATGCTTAAAACGGATCACCAGTCTTATGAATTTATTGATATAAACAGAATAGTTCATTTTAACGGCCCAAACTTATTAACTGATTTCGTTCATGCTGAAAACCTTGGAGTAGTGGTAGAATTGCCTGAAATTATTCATGATACTCCATTGAAAATGAGCGTAGTATTATTGGAATCAGCAGCAAAATCCAATTTGGTATTGGATACCACACAAGAAAAACAATCACTCAGCTTACAAGCGAGTATTCGTTTGCCTTGGGTATTGCCTACACCTACAACCAAATTTTTGGAATTGGCCCTGCCCTCAGGCATCCTTCAAGTATCTGCAGATTCTTTGAAATTGAAGGAAGGGGAACAAACGGTGGTACTTACAGATAATTTTATTCGAGACACCACCGCCACACCATGGAAGTTAACCTTAAAAGGGCAAGATCCTTTTAAACCTAACCCCTCTACTGACAGTTATCCGGTTTGGAGTTTATCGTATCAATGTGATCACGCAGATCTTTTTGAAGACTTAACTGTTATCCCCAAATCTTACGATTGGGGAGTTTCAAGTTTAGAAAAAAATGTATTAGAACTTACCCGAACAAAACGGTCAGTTTATGCTACCGAGCCCGTTTTGACTTGCCAATCTTATAAGTCAAAGTTTAAATATCAGGGTAAAAAATACGAACTGTTTGAGGTAAGCGGCTACGTGCTGCTAAGGAACACGGAATCAGAACCATCAACATTACTTCTTGAAAAAAGAGCCATCTATGACAAGTCGATGTTGGCCATAATGAAACCGGAAGAGGAAGCTGGAATGGTAGAATGGGCCATTCAGGAGTCCGTTACTATACCATCAAAAAGCACTGTTCAGGTTCCATTCCGTTATTATTTGCTCAAGCCATTGGAAGTTCGGTAAGGCCTTAAAGCGTTTAATACCACACTTAATGAACTCATAGCCATAGCAGCTCCAGCCCACATGGGATTAAATGATAAACCCCAGGGCACCAACACGCCTGCGGCTAGAGGAATAGCTAAAACATTATAACCGAAAGCCCAACCAAGGTTTTGCTTGATTCTGCTCATAACTGCTGAAGCATGATCGATGGCAATATCTAGCAACCTTAATTGATCGCCATTGATAACAATATCGGCACTTTCTTTAGCCAAATCTGCTCCTTTACCAATTGCAACGCTTACTTGTGCCAACGCCAGCGCTTCGGAATCGTTAATGCCATCACCAACCATCCCAACCACCTGCTTAGGATGTTTCTTTTGATAGGCTCGCAGGTGTTCTGCTTTTCCTGAAGGACTCACCTCTGCAATAATCGCTTCAGGTTCAATGCCTAATATCGCCGCGATGGGCTGGTTGTTGACGAGTTTATCTCCACTGAGCAAATTAATTTCAATGTTTTTTGAACGAAGTCGCTGAATCACTTCTTTGGCGTCTTCCTTTAGCGTATCACGAAGTTTGATAAGCCCCACCACTTTCTTTTCTATACAAAACCAGACTTCCTGACTATCCTGCTGATGGATAAAGTTGGAAGGGAATTCTGCCTGCTGACTACTCATAAGAGACTGACTTCCCGCGAGTAGGAGCGAGTCTTGCCATCTTCCCCAAGTACCGGCTCCTGGTATACTCTCTGCATGTTCCGGTACGATTTCTTCTATTCCTTGCTGTTGCCAATGTTTAGCAATAGAAGCAGCCAAAGGATGATTGGATCGTGTTAAAAGCCCCAAAAACGCAGCCCTCAGTTTCTTTTTGTCCCAATTGTCTATTTCCCACCATTCTTCCTGAATCACGCTGGCATTTCCGGTGGTCAAGGTTCCGGTTTTATCGAGGAAGAGAAAATTGATTTTCGAAGCACGCTCTAATACTTCTGCATTTCGAATTAAAATGCCGAGTTCCGCAGCTTTTCCTAATCCAGTCATCAAGGCAGTTGGTGTGGCTAACCCGAGTGCGCATGGACAGGCCACAACGAGTATGGAAAGAAAGGCATTTAGCCCGTTACTCCATCCTGCTTCGCCACCAAAAAATCCCCATAATAAACCTGCAGAAACAGCAATCAGTACCACCATGGGTACAAACCAACGTGCGATTTTATCTGCAAGTTTTTGTACAGGAGCCTTAGAGTTTTGTGCTTCTTTTACCCGACGTATTAAATGAGCTAATCGAGTATTTTCGCCTGTTGCTGAGGCAATCATGGTGAAAGTAATCTTCCCATTTAAGGTTCCAGCCCAGAGCTGTTCACCTTTAAGTCGGGTTACAGGAATTGACTCTCCAGTTAATAATTGTTCGTCAATGAGTGCTTCTTCCTCTATCAGCCAGCCATCGGCAGGTAGTTTGTCGCCAGCCTTTATTCTAACACGCATTCCAGCTTCCAGTTGGTAAGCAGGCATCAAACGCACTTTCCCTGCTTCATCAATTACTTCTACCTCTGCTTGTTGCAGTTGCATTAACTGCTGAATAGACTTAGAACTTGACAAGCGCGCCTTTTCTTCCAGCCATTTGCCGGTTAAAACGAAAGCCACAACAACACTGGCGCTCTCGAAATACAAATTTGGGTGGTGGACTGAGGAAAGCAGGGTGTAAAAGCTGTAAAGCCAGGAAATTCCTGCACTTAATGCTACCAATAAATCCATGCCCGGGTTTGCATGTTTCAACTGCTGCGTGGCATTTTTAAAAAAATGTTTACCCAGTACACCAACCACTAAAAGGCTGGTAAAGGCAGAAATCCAAAATCCGGGTTCCCAGTGCATCCAAAACATGCCCAACAAAAAGGGAGGAATGCTGATTGTCAAGGAAGCAATGGCTTTTCTTTTGGAATGAGCAAGTTCTTTCTCTCTGAAGTTTAACTCTTCCTGAAGTGTATTACCACCTTTTTGAGGCAGCAACATGCCGTAACCCAATTGTTGAATCGCCGCTTGAATTTTCTCAGGACTGATGGTTTCAGGAGCAAACTTAACCTGCAAAGCATGGTCGCTGAAATTGACATGCGCTTCTGTGATTCCGAGTGTATTTTTCAGAAGAGATTCAATACTGCCGGCACAAGATACACAACTCATCCCGGTCAGCGGGTATCTGGCATTGACTTCTAGCATATAGGCAATACCTTAGTTAGGGGTATTTAGTTTCTTTCTTCTTGAAAGAGATGTTTATCCGCGATAAAAGTTCCAAAAGGAAGGAGGGAAGCTATCATAGCAAGAAAGGCCCATTTGAACGATTTATGGCCTTTTAATAAGAAAAACAAGACCCACATGCTGTAACCAATAAACAACGCTCCATGAGCAGATCCAACAATGTAGTTAGGCTCTTTGATTCCGAGTTTGTACTTGATAGGCATGGTGATTGCAAACAGCAAATAACTCACCCCTTCTGCTAGGGCGAGTTTTCGGAAATAGGCCATCGAACGTTTCATTGTCGCAAAAATCCTATATTCGCTTCATACATGAAACTCTTTACCGGAATTGTACAGAAGCAAATAGTGTTCATCACCCTTGCTATGTTTCTTTGGGAAATGTTAGTGGTGCTTTTGGGTTGGGGAAACACAAGTGGTGGGGTATATGGTCCATTAATGAACAATGTATTCCTGGTCTTTGGGCTTATATTAGCCTTGATTAAAATTAAGAATTTTGAAAAGCGAGTAATTGTCAGCTTCAAACTAATGATTTTTAACGCATTGATAATTGTACTTTTAATCAGTGTTACTTATACTTTAGGTACAATAATGCTCTATCATTTAGCTATACCTGATTATGTACAAACATTGGTTCAAGAAAAGATGAATTTAATGCTTGCTGATTCTTCCGTTTCAGAAGAAAAAATTCAAACAGAAATAGCAGCAATTCATAAACGGTTCAGCGTAGAAGGCCTGTTTATTAGAAATTTCATAGTAACCATCGGTACCGGACTCATTTCATCATTGGTACTTTGCGGTGTTTTTTCTCAGAAAAGTGTGGCTTAACTTCGCCTCATGAACGACCCGGTAACGCCTAGAACCGACGGACTCGCTAACCTCGGACAGCGTGTGGTAGCTTTTCTCATCGATGCGTTGATAGTTTCCTTAGTTTCCAGATTCATCATGGTGAAGCTCAATATCAAAGTGGACGACGCTGATGCTATTGAAAAGTTCTCAGAAGGCGGTTTGCTGAATTTATTGATTCATTGGCTGTATTTCGCAGGAATGGAATCCAGCACATACCGTGCGACCCTAGGTAAATTATCGATGGGTATGTATGTAGGTACATTGAAGAATCATCCACTCACTTTCGCAAAAGCTACAGGACGATACTTTGGTAAAATTCTTTCTACCATCTTGTTCGGTTTAGGTTTTATTATGGCCGCTTTCAACGACCATGTTCAAACTTTACACGACAAACTATCAGGGACTCTGGTGTTTGTAAAACAGCAGGATTAATCTTTCAATTTCGGCAAAACCCCACCTAAAAGGGGTTAGCTTTGCATCCCGTACAACAATCTCATGTCAACTGTTAAACATGTTTTTGTGACGGGTGGAGTTACTTCGTCACTAGGAAAGGGCATCATCGCCGCATCTCTTGCCCGTTTGCTTCAAGCGAGAGGCTATTCGGTCACCATACAAAAATTTGACCCTTACTTAAACATTGATCCTGGAACGCTCAATCCGTATGAGCATGGAGAGTGTTTCGTAACAGATGACGGCGCAGAAACCGATTTAGATCTTGGGCATTATGAGCGCTTTCTTGATGTGCCAACTTCACAAGCGAATAACGTAACCACCGGACGAGTTTATCTCAGCGTAATCGAAAAAGAGCGTCAAGGGAATTATCTCGGAAAGACAGTTCAGGTGGTTCCACATATCACCGATGAAATTAAGCAGCGATATCAAACGCTGGGAAAGTCAGGGCGTTATGATATCATCATTACCGAGCTTGGTGGTACTGTAGGCGATATTGAGTCACTGCCATATATCGAATCATTGCGTCAGTTGAAATATGAGTTGGGTGATTCCAACTGTGTGGTTGTTCACTTAACCCTTATTCCTTATTTATCCGCAGCCGGTGAGCTGAAAACCAAACCTACCCAACATTCTGTAAAGGCGCTACTTGAGCTCGGCATTCAACCCGATATCTTGGTTTGTAGAACAGAGCATCCATTGCCCAAAGAAATGCGTAAGAAAATCGGATTGTTCTGCAATGTAAACCACAATGCGGTGATTGAAGCGCGTGATGCAGAATCTATCTATGACGTGCCGTTGTTGATGCAACAAGAACAACTTGACCGTATAGTTTTAGCTAAGTTGAAGCTCTCCACCAGGCAAGACCCAGATTTATCAACTTGGAAAGACTTTTTATTCAGACTGAAAAATCCGCAATCAGAAATCAACATTGGATTGGTAGGCAAGTATGTAGAATTGAAAGATGCCTACAAATCAATTGCTGAAGCTTTTGTTCATGCTGGTGCAGCTAATAATTTGAAAGTCAATATTAAATGGATACACTCTGAGCATTTAACCAGAAATAATGCTCAAGAGAAAATTAAAGGGTTGGATGGAATTTTGGTTGCGCCCGGCTTCGGACAGCGAGGATTAGAAGGTAAGCTTGAAGCCATCCGTTATGTAAGAGAGAAAAACATTCCATTTTTAGGCATTTGCCTCGGTATGCAGTGTGCTGTTATCGAATATGCCCGCCATGTACTCCGTTGGAATGGAGCAAATTCTACTGAGATGGATCCGGAAACGCTTTATCCAGTCATCGATTTGATGGAAGGGCAGAAGAACATCACCAAAATGGGGGGAACCATGCGTTTAGGTGCGTACGATTGTCAGCTCAAACCGGAGAGTAAATTGGCTGAAATCTACCAGAGCTCAGAGATTACCGAGCGTCATCGCCACCGTTATGAGTTCAACAACAAATACTTAAAAAGCTTCGAACAAGCCGGTCTGGTGTTTTCCGGTTTGAATCCATTAACGGGTTTGGTAGAAACCATTGAACTGCCCAATCACCCTTGGTTCGTAGGTGTGCAGTACCATCCAGAGTATAAAAGTACCGTTAGCAAACCGCATCCTTTGTTCGTAGGCTTTGTAAAAGCCTGTTTCGAGCATAAGGAGGCGGAAAAGAAACCCAATTAACGAATTAAGGCATCCAGCTGGGCCTCTGAATACCCCACTGACTTGAGTGTTTTATTGTCAGCACGACGGTAAACCAAATAGAGGCCTTCTTTTTCGAGGTAATATGCATCTACGCCTTGTTTTTGGTAGTGTGCCAAAGTGGCTTCTGCTTCTTCCAAAGATTTGCAAGCTTTACTCATGTTAGAGCGCTGAACCTCATTAAACAGCGCTTCAAACTTATTTCCTAAACCAAATTCTAAAACAGCTCCGGAAAGTACGTACTGCAAATCGCAAAGTGCATCGGCAATACCTGTAAGGTCCTTTTCGGCAATGGCAACTTCGAGTTCTTTTAGCTCTTCTGACAAAAGCGCTACCCTGAGCTGGCAACGTTTATCGTCCGGAATGGCGGGATTTGCTACCACGGGGTGTCCAAAAAGACGGTGAAATGCGGCTACAGCCTCTAAAGTTTCTGGTGTTTTCATGAAGCGGATGGGCTAAGTATTTTTTTGAGTTCGTAAAGGCGAAACAAAGCCTCAACAGGCGTGAGGTTGTCAATTTCAGTTTGGTCCAGAATTTCTTTTATCCGAAGCAGTTCCGGGTGATCCATCTGGAAAAGGCTCATTTGCAATTTATCTTCCACCGGTCTCACCTTAGCTTGACTTCCTCTTTGGCTTTCCAGGTCTTTAAGAATCAGTCTCGCTTTGGCAACCACATGGTCCGGAACTCCTGCCATTCGAGCGACATGAATGCCGAAGCTGTGGTGACTTCCTCCTGGAATAAGTTTCCGTAGAAAAATGATTTTATCAGGAAGCTCTTTCACCGAAACGGTATAGTTGTGTATCCTAGGATACGACTTCTCCATTTCATTCAACTCGTGGTAGTGAGTAGCAAACAGCGTCCGTGCTTTCGCTTTAGGATTGTTGTGAAGAAATTCTGCCACAGCCCAAGCAATAGAAATTCCGTCGTAGGTGGCAGTTCCCCTGCCGATTTCATCTAGCAAAACCAGACTTCTGGGTGAAAGGTTGTTGAGAATGGACGCAGTTTCATTCATTTCCACCATGAAAGTGGACTCACCACCCGATAAGTTGTCATTAGCACCGACTCTGGTAAATACTTTGTCAACCAATCCAATTCGTGCTTTTTTGGCGGGAACATGACTTCCTATTTGAGCCAAAATCACAATCAAAGCAGTTTGTCTAAGAATCGCAGACTTACCGCTCATGTTAGGACCGGTAATCATGATGATTTGCTGCTGTGAGTCGTCTAGTTTGAGGCTGTTGGGTACGTAAGATTCTCCCTCTGGAAGCCGGGTTTCGAGAACTGGATGCCGTCCGTCCACGATGTCCAATTCCATAGAATCATCGATTTCCGGTTTGCAATAGCCTTTTTCTAACGCAAGAATGGAGAGCCCACAAAGGCAATCGATTCTCGCTGTCAGGCGCGCATCGATTTGCAATACCGCGATATGTGCTGCCAATTCCTGCACGATTCCACGGAAGAAAGTCTCTTCCATTTGAACTATTTTCTCTTCAGCACCGAGAATTTTCTCTTCAAAATGCTTGAGTTCATCGGTGATATAGCGCTCTGCATTCACCAAGGTTTGCTTTCTTACCCATTCTGCCGGCACTTTGTCTTTGTGGACATGGGTTACTTCAAGGTAATAGCCAAATACGTTGTTGTAACTTACCTTCAAAGAAGTTATGCCCGTTCTACTGGCTTCCCTTTGCTGGATTTGAAGAAGATAATCCTTTCCAGAATAAGCAATTTGGCGAAGTTCATCAAGGTCTGGAATCACGCCTTCTTTAAGGATTCCTCCTTTAGAAGTACTCAAGGGAGCTTCATCCTTCAAACAGCGTGTTAAATTGGCTTCTACTGTTTCTAAGGCGTCCAGAGTGTTACTCCAGGAGAGAAGCTCAGGCAATTCCTGCTCATTCAATAAGGACTTAAGCTGGCGCAGTATCCGAAGTGCTTCCCGAAACTGAACGGTTTCTCTTGGATTGATTCTTCCAGTAGCAATTTTGGCTACCAATCGCTCTAAATCGGGCATGGGTTGGAGCAATTGCCTAAGTTGTTCTCGTAGCTTCTTTTTATCCTTGATAAAAGCCACCACATTTTGGCGGCCTTCAATTTCTTGTTGGTCTTTGAGTGGAAACAGCAACCAATTTCGAAGCATTCTGGCTCCCATGGGGGTTTGGGTACGGTCCACCACTTCCAAGAGAGAAACAGCGCCTTCGCTTTGTCCATCTACCAGTTCCAGGTTCCTTAACGTGAAGCGATCAAGCCAAACATAGCGGTCTGGTTCAATTCTCGATAACTGATTGATATGACTAAGGTCAGGATGCCTGGCTTCTTGTAAATAATGAAGTGCTACGCCTGCGGTGATGAGCGCTTCAGGTTGTTCTTCCAGTCCAAAACCTTTCATGCTGCTGGTTTTGAAATGTCGGGTAAGTACTGGATACACATAGTCGAGGCTGAAGAACCAGTCTTCCACAGGACTGAATTTCAACCTGTTCCATTTGGCTTCCATCTCTTTTAATTTCGACTTCGGTACCAGCACTTCTGCCGGAGCATAAGTTTGCATTAACTTATCGAGGCGAGACAGTTTATCGGTTGTTGCCATGAACTCGCCTGTGGAAATGTCCACCAAGGCTAATCCACCCATGTCTTGTTGGGTATAAAGACAGGCAAGGAAGTTATTTGCTCTATGGTCAAGCAGTTTGTCATTCAAGGCAACCCCCGGCGATACAATTTCTGTCACGCCTCGTTTGACTATCGACTTGGTGAGTTTAGGGTCTTCTAATTGATCGCAAACGGCCACCCGATAACCTGCTTTAACGAGTTTAGGAAGGTAGGCATCGAGCGAATGATGGGGAAAACCTGCGAGCTCAATCTCGCTTGCGGCTCCATTGGCACGTTTGGTAAGCACGATTCCCAGCACTTTACTGGCAACTATGGCGTCTTCGGAGAAGGTTTCGTAAAAGTCGCCAACCCGGAACAACAGAATAGTTCCTGGATATTGCGCTTTTACGCTGTTGTATTGTTGCATCAACGGTGTTTCCTTGCCGGTACCTGCTTTTCCCACAGTTTCTTAAGTTTGAATCCTGAAGTTGCGAAAATAGGGGAAAGGTTGGTGTTACTTCGTTATAACCACTTCAGAAAGCAAGGAATCATGAGAAAGCTAAGGAGCGTAGAATTACCAAGGATAAGCAAGGAAGAATATCTCCATTTAGATAAACTGCCTGTAGTAGTGGTTTTAGATAATATTCGAAGCTTACTGAATGTTGGGAGCTTTTTCAGAACTTCAGATTCATTCCGCATTGAACGAATTGTTTTAGGAGGATTTACTGGTAGCCCACCGCATCCGGAAATTCATAAATCTGCCCTTGGGGCTGAAGAAGTGGTGCCGTGGGAACATCAAGAGGATATCTTAAAAGCCGTGATACAGCTTAAAGAATCTGGTTACACCCTCATCAGCATTGAGCACACCAGCAACAGTCTTCTTTTAAACCAATTTGTCCCAAAGTTGGACGAGAAGTATGCACTTATATTTGGAAACGAAGTGCGAGGCGTTCAACAAAGCATCATAGATGCAAGTCATTGCGCGATTGAAATTCCGATGTCAGGGACAAAACACTCCCTCAATGTGAGCACCTGTGGTGGGATTGTGCTCTGGCATTTTTATCAGCAATTACTGCTGGAAAACAAGCCCGAGTGATTGTTCAGTTAAATGAATCACTCAAGCTTGAATCAATTTGGTTTTCGAAACCCTATTTCACTGCACAAGTGAGCAAGGATTGCTCTTCCAGAAATCCTTCCAGCAAATCGCCTTGGGCTATTTTTGAAACGCCTTCGGGGGTTCCGGTGAAGATATAATCGCCTACTTTGAGCGTGAAGAATTTACTCACGTAGCAGATTACAGACTCGAAAGAGAAGATGAGATCGCGGGTATTGCCGCGTTGCACCCACTCCCCATTTTTCTTCAATCCAAAATTGATGTTGCGAAAATCTTTGAAATGGTCAACCTCTACAAAGTCACCTAATACGGCAGAATGGTCAAATCCTTTAGCTAATTCCCACGGCTGTCCTGCTTTTTTCAACTTATCCTGAAGGTCGCGAGCCGTGAAATCGATTCCAAGCCCGATGTGGGTGATGTAGGAAGCCGCAAATTCCGGCTGTATGTGTCTGCCGTTTCTGCCGATTTTTAATACCAATTCGATTTCGTGGTGGATGTTGTCGGAGAAATCCGGGTGGTAAAAAGGCTTGCCATTGCGTAAGATGGCAGTATCGGGTTTCAGGAAGATAAGCGGCTCAGTAGGCAAATCATTGTTGAGTTCTGCGGCATGTGCCGCATAGTTTCTTCCTACACAAATTATTTTCATAATGAATTGATAATGAGTTAAAAGCCCATTTTTTGTTCGATGCTCAAGATAAGTGAGTGAATCACTTTGATGTGTATTTCTTGTGCACGATCTGCAAATGTGGACTGAGGTGCTCGAATTTCAACATCGCAAAGGTCTTTCATGGCGCCCCCGGATTTACCGGTTAAGCCTATCACGCGCATGCCTTGCTTTTTAGCCGCTTCAATAGCGCGCAACACATTGGGAGAGTTGCCTGAAGTGCTGATTGCAAGCAAAACATCTCCTTTCTTTCCGAACGCTTCAATCATTCTGGAGAAGATGAACTCGTAGCCATAGTCGTTGGAAACGCAGCTCATATGTGAGGCATCCGATAAAGACAAAGCAGCTAGCGCGGGCCGGTTTTCTCTGTATCGTCCGGTAAGTTCTTCGGCAAAATGCATGGCGTCGCACATGGAACCACCGTTGCCGCAAGAGAGAATTTTCCCTCCGTACTTCAACGCATTCACCATGATATCGGCAGCGTAATCAATCTTCTTAAAGTTATCGGGGGTAGAAAAAGCCGATAATACCGCCGCAGCTTCGTTGAACTGGGCTTCAATCAGGGTTGACATGGTGCGAATTTATAAGGAATGAGTGGAGGTAAATGCATACGAAGAGCGGTTTAAGAGGAAGTTTCATGAAAAGAAAGCAAAAGGAAAGGGCAGAAAATAAAAAAGCGCTACTCGAGGAGTAGCGCCTTTAAGCTTAATCAAGATTACTTTTTCAATGTTTTATCTAACCAATCAAAGAACACGCGATTCCAAAGCACGGAGTTCTGAGGTTTTACCACCCAATGTCCTTCATCCGGGAAATAAAGGAAGCGGCTTTTTAAGCCTTTAAGTTGGGCGGCGCTGAAAGCCTGAAGGCCTTCGGTTAAGGGTACGCGGAAGTCTTTGTCGTTGTGGATGACCAAAATTGGTGTATCCCAGTTTTGGATAAACTTGTGAGGGGAAAACTTGGTGTAGGCATTGGGCTCTTTCATGTTCCAATAAGGGCCTTTCATTTCGAAATCTGAGAAGAAAATCTCTTCAGTAGCGCCATACATGGCTTCCAGATTGAATACTCCGCAATGGGCAATGAACGATTTGAAACGTTTGTTGTGGTTGCCCATCAACCAATAAACGGTGTAGCCACCGAAGCTGGCACCTACTGCACCGAGTCGGTCTTTGTCCACATAGGTCTCTTTAGCAATATCGTCGATGGCGGAGAGCATGTCTTGCATGGCTTGGCCGCCCCAATCGCCGCTGATTTGTTCATTCCATGCTTGACCAAATCCTGGAAGGCCACGGCGGTTGGGTGCAATCACAATGTATCCTTTAGCAGCCATCAACTGGAAGTTCCAGCGTAGTGAGAAGCTCTGTCCTACCATGCTTTGTGGTCCTCCTTGGCAGTATAAAAGTGTTGGGTATTTTTTATTAGGATCGAAGTCGGGTGGATAAATCACCCAGGCCAACATATTTTTACCATCGGTGGTTTTCACTTCACGGCTTTCTACCCGTCCAATTTTTACACGGTCGTAAATAGCGTCGTTGATGGTAGAGATAGGTGTGATTTGGCCTGTTTTTGCATCAATTCGGTACACTTCGTTCGGGCGGTCCATGCTTTGGCGAAGCGCGTAAATCACTTCTCCTTTGCTGTCTTTGGATGCTTGGAGGTTAGAGTAGTTGTTTCTTCCCATCGTAACCTGACGGATAGGAGCTACCCCTTTTTTCGGGTTGAAAACATAAGAGAACACCTGAACACAGCCTTTGTAATCAACCTTGAAGAACACTTCTTTTCCATTTAAACTCCATTCAGCCCCGTAAGCATTGTAATCGAACCCTGCGGTGAGTTCGGTTTTTTTCATGGTGGCTAGATCCAGCAGCATTAAGCGGTTGCGATCTGCTTCGTAGCCATCGCGTTCCATGGAGCTATACACGAGTTTACTTCCATCTCTGGAAAAGTGTGGATCGGTATCATAGCCTTTGTTTTCTTCCGTCAGATTTTTGGTAGTACCATCACTAATCTGATACCAATACAAATCGGAATTGGTAGATGTAGCAGAAGCGGTTCCGTTTAGTTTCTTGCAAACATATACGATGGATTTACCATCAGGTGACCAGGTGATTTGGTCGATTCCTCCATGAGGTTTTAATGGAGAATCGAACTTTTCACCTTCCATGATGTCTTTACCTGCTTTCACCATATCGCCGTCTTTATATGGAGTGAAAAACACATGTTGGTAAGTGCCATCATGCCAAGCATTCCAGTGACGATACATCAAAGCATCGTAGATTTTTCCGGTTGCTTGATCGAGACCTGGGAACAAATCCTGGGTTGAAGGGTCTAAACGAATGGCTTTATAATAAAGAATGTGCGTTTGAGCAGGGCTATATTCAAAACCATCAATGCCGCCTTCAATATCAGAGACGCGCTTTTTGTCGTTGCCGTCCGGATTCATTTCCCAAAGCTGCATAGTGCCGCTTTCAGCAGATAAATAGCCTATTTTCTTACCATCAGGGCGCCAGCGTGCCTGGCTTTCCGAAACGGTTGGGGTGTTGGTTACTTTATTGGTTAGATTGGTTTTGAAATCGAGCACGTACAATTCGTTCTGACCTTTGTTGAGTTTTAGGTCAGTAAATCGGACGCTATAAACC
Source organism: Bacteroidota bacterium (assembly GCA_027484125.1). GTDB lineage: Bacteria > Bacteroidota > Bacteroidia > UBA7662 > JAIXUI01 > JAIXUI01. The sequence goes on from JAIXUI010000015.1 coordinate 53,169, forward strand.
AGCTTACTCCCATCGGCAGAGAGTCGTGGGTCGGAAACCATTCCCATTTTCCAAAGGGTTTCTTCGGATAAGGTGCCGGATTGAGCCAAAGCCAACGAGGGCCCGATACTCAAAAGCAGTAAAAATCTTTTTAGCATGTTGGATTGCGTGAGGCTTCGAAAATACGAACCATTTTTTTTCAGAGGGTGCAACCTTGAAAGTCGCAAATTCGTCTTTACAACAAATGAACCTCCTGTCCAACTCTGATGATGCCTTAGTCAAGCAATGCTTGAAAGGTGATCGTATGGCACAGAAGCGGCTTTACGACCGCTTTGCGGGCAGGATGTTCACTATTTGCAGGCGCTATTGTTCCGGATATGACGAGGCGACTGAAGTGCTTCAACTTTCTTTCATTAAAATATTCGATAAACTCCCTGCTTGGTCAGGGGGGAGTTTGGAAGCTTGGGTGAAAACCATTGTGGTTCGTACAGCTATCGATCAAGTAAGAGCAAGTCAAAAACTTTTACTGGTTGAAGAAACAACCGAAGAGCTAAACTGGTCAGTTCTGAATGAAGCGGTTCAAAAACTCGCAACCGAAGATTTACTTGAAATAACACGCCATCTATCAGAAGGATACCGAATGGTTTTTAACCTGGTAGATATCGAAGGATATTCTCACAAAGAAGTAGCCGAGCTCTTAGGCATTTCGGAAGGCACTTCTAAATCTCAGCTCTCCAGAGCCAGAAAGCAACTACAGAAAAAAATCGCTAATCACGCCATCCAATTTCCCCATGAAGGCCAACACCACACCATCTGAACAAGAATTCAGAAACCAACTACAGCGAAAGCTGAACGAGGCTGAATGTGCGCCTCCTCCTTTGGTTTGGGAGCGTCTGGAAAACCATTTGGATTCGAATCGCAAAAAGCGTCGTGGTCTTTACTGGTGGACCGGAATTGCTGCTAGCCTCTTCATTTTAAGCATTGGCGGATGGTACTTTACCCATCAAGGAGAAAAAAATCTTCCTGAAAATGCCTCTTTGGCGCTTAATCCGGTTTGGTTACATCCTAAGCCAGTTGCAAAAAACAAGAAGGCTGCATCTCCGATAAAACGTCAAAAGCAAGACTCTGAGGCAGTAAAGCCGGAAAAAACGCCTGCTGCTTCCCAAAATCCCGTTTCAAAGCCGTTGCAGTTTCAACCTAAATTGAATACGCAGACTGCTTCAACACAAGAATTAAAACCAGAAATGGAGCATTCTTTGGTCACGCTTTCGCCGATGTCTTTCCCCAATCTGCTTCACTATGAGGAGCCGAACATCGACACCAGTATGGCGGCTATAGCTCAATTACAATCCCTTGAACCTGAATACCAAAACCTTCCTCAGGAAAAATCACGCAAGGTTTACGGAATTGGTATAGGGAAATACAAACTCAAAATTTCACTCGCTTCAAAAGAATAAACACATGAAAAAGTTGCTCGCGCTCCTCACTTTTCTCTTCACCGCTTCCTTCGCCTTTAGTCAGGAAGCTGGGAAAGACACTGCCAACACCGAGTATAAAATCAAGACTGGTAAAGGCAAAAACATGAGAGTCATCATTCAAAAAGAAGGGAAAAATGACACCCTCGACATTGATGGACCTGACTCTAGAAAAATCATGGTCATTTCTGGAAAAGACAAGGAAGATCAAGATTCCATTTATTTTGAAATGCCTCGAAAGAGAACCTCCAAATCGAAGAAAAAGGTGGACCGCACTTCCTTCTTTTTTGATTTTGGTTGGAATGCCTTGATGAATAAAGGCGAATTTTATGATTCCGGGCCACTGGAGCTCAACTATTTTAAATCTTCCGGAATTAATCTTGGCTTTCAGAGATCCTTTGGACTGATAGGAGAAAAGTTTCGCATTGCTGCTGGTTTAGGGCTAGAATCCAACAACTTCCGTTTCCGAAACAATACCAACATTTCAAGAACCGGTGATTTAACGAATTTCGACATTGACACTACCAGTGGAAGAGTCTTCGATAAAAACAAGCTCACTCTCACTTACCTCTATGTTCCTTTGATGCTAGAGTTTCGTTCTAATCCATGGAAACCTTCTCAATCATTTAATATTTCAGCTGGTGCAGAAGTTGGCTACTTGCTTCAGGCTTATACCAAACAGGTATATGCTGAAGGAACCACCACCCAGTATCATAAAGTTTTTGAACAACGCGACTTCAACCTTGCGCCATTCAAAGCAAGTTTAATTGCCAGAGTAGGTTATGGCAATTTCAGCATGTTTGTCCGTTATGGGCTAACGGAAATGTTTCGAAACACGCCTAACAATCCGCAGGCCCAGTCCTTCATGGCAGGCTTTACGGTTATTGGATTTTAAGGCATAAAAGGATGCGCCATAGCTTTTAACTTTGGTGCATGGAGGAAAACATACCACAGGACGACTCCGTCCATGCAGCTGTTACGGTTTCGGGGCTGTATGAAAACTGGTTCCTGGACTACGCTTCTTACGTTATTTTAGAAAGGGCCGTCCCCGCTGTTGAAGACGGCCTTAAACCGGTTCAACGCCGGATCCTTCATGCAATGAAGGAAATGGACGATGGACGTTTTCATAAGGTTGCCAACATCATCGGGCAAACCATGCAGTATCACCCTCATGGTGACGCGGCCATTGGTGATGCGCTGGTGAATCTCGGTCAGAAAGACTTGTTGATTGATTGTCAAGGTAACTGGGGTGATTATCGTACCGGAGACTCAGCAGCAGCGCCTCGCTACATCGAAGCCCGATTGTCTAAGTTTGCGCTGGAGGTGCTCTTCAATCCTAAAACTACCAAATGGCAACTCAGCTACGATGGTAGGAAAAAAGAGCCCATTACCTTACCGGTTAAATTTCCACTTCTTTTAGCACAAGGTGTTGAAGGCATTGCGGTAGGTTTAAGCACCAAAATTCTTCCTCACAATTTCATTGAGCTCATTCAAGCGTCTATCGCTTATTTAAAGAACAAGCCATTTGAGCTTTATCCTGATTTTTTAACCGGCGGCTATGTAGATGTAAGTCAATATCAAGACGGACAAAAAGGAGGGAAAGTAAGAGTTCGTGCAAAGATTGAAGAGGTTGATAAAAAAACATTGGTAATCAGAGATATACCCTTTGGAACTACCACCCAAGGGTTAATTGATTCTGTTCTGAAAGCATCTGATTCCGGTAAAATCAAAATCAAGAAAATCATCGACAATACGGCGGCCGACGTAGAAATTCAGGTGCAGTTGGCTCCTGGAATTTCTCCGGATGTTACCATCGATGCCTTGTACGCATTCACCGATTGCGAAATGAGTATTTCTCCTTCCGCTTGCGTAATTGTCGATAACAAACCCCGCTTTTGCTCAGTCTCTGACATCCTCAAGATTAACACCAACCAATCGCGAGATTTACTTAAGCAGGAGCTTGAAATTAAACTCAATGAGCTTCAGGAAGATTGGCATATGTCTTCCTTAGAAAAAATCTTCATTGAAAACAGAATCTATCGCGACATTGAAGAATGTGAAACCTGGGAGTCGGTTATTGAAACCATCGATCAAGGGTTGAACCCCTTCAAACCCTTGCTTAGAAGGACAGTTACCCGAGAAGACATTCTAAAACTGACCGAGATTAAGATTAAACGAATCTCTAAATACGACGCTTTCAAAGCGGATGAATACTTGCGTGGTTTAGAAACTGAAATAGAAGAAACTAAGCATCATCTCGCCCATATCAACGATTTTACCATCCGTTATTACGAAAATTTACTCAAGAAGTACGGGAAAGGACGCGAGCGCAAAACTGAAATTCGGGTGTTTGATGTAATCAAGGCTAATCAGGTGGCGGTTGCCAACCAAAAGCTTTACATCAATCGTGCAGAAGGTTTTGCCGGATTTGGTTTGAAAAAAGACGAGTACGTTTGCGATTGTTCCGACCTTGACGACATCATCGTATTCAGAAAGGATGGCAAATTCCTGGTAACCAAAATCAGTGAAAAAGCATTCGTAGGGAAAGACATTTTGCATGCTGGTGTATTCAGGAAATCTGACGACCGCATGGCTTACAACATGATGTACGTGGACGGAAAATCGGCGTTTACCTATGCCAAGCGTTTTCAAGTTACCGGTATCACCCGCGACAAGGAATACGATTTAACGAAAGGGGAGAAGAACTCCAGAGTGGTTCACTTTTCAGCCAATCCCAATTCGGAATCTGAAATTGTAACGGTTTACCTTAATCAGCTGGCCAACGCCCGTAAAAAAGTATTCGATTACGATTTTGCAGAACTTGCCATCAAAGGCAGAAGTTCGCAGGGCAACAAAGTGACTCAATACTCTGTGAAACGAGTCTTGTTGAAGTCAAAAGGGAAATCTACCATAGGAAAGCGGGAGCTTTTCCTCGATGAATCTGTTGGAAGGTTAAACCATGATAGCAGAGGAAGAAGTTTAGGTTTATTCGATAGTGATGACCGATTGTTGGTGGTTTATAAAGATGGTCAGTATGAATTGGTCAATACCGATTTAACACAACGCTTCCCGCAAGAGCAAATCAGTACAATAGTTCAGTTTAAATCAGATTTGGTCATTACCACTGTACATTATATTCCATCGCAGAAGTTTTTCTATCTCAAGCGTTTTAAAATAGAAACGAGCACAGAAGGAAAGAAATTCTCCTTTGTATCAGATGAGAAAGGCGCACAGATGCTTTTGGCTACTACAGCAGATGAATCATCTATTCAAGTAGTTTTAGGCAATAAAAAGTCTTCTCAATCCAAAACTTTTGTCTTACATGAGCTAACCGATGTGAAAGGGTGGAAGGCCCAAGGAACCCGGCTTATGCCTAATGAAGTGCTTAGTTGGGAGTGGTTGTACCAAAATTTCAATCATCAGCACTCCGATGCTAATGAAAACTTAGTTGAAGATGATGGTGGACATGGCACTATTTCCGATGATGATTTATTAGTTGAGCCTGGCCAGACCATCGAGTTAACTTTACCAGAGCGTGGAACTGCTGAAGATCCAGGAGAACAAATGTCTCTTTTCGACTAAACGCTAAAACATCAAGAAAATGAAAACGCCGCATTATCGAATAGTGCGGCGTTTGTATTTGGGGGAAACTTCATCAAGAACACAAACTTGGGTTTTGCCAAACCATTGGTATCGGTTGGCTGCAACCCAGTCGTAAATCTTGTCTCTCCAGGGTAATGGAATGATTTTCAATATCAGGGCAAACTTTCCCCACCAGCTTAACTGAGAAATAATGTGTAAAACAGCGTTTGATTTCTCTAAAAGATCGCCATTGTATCTCGCATAAACGGATAAAACAGGTGGCTTAATTTGGTTAGTTTTTACAAGAAAGCTGAAATAATTACTCGAAGGGTCAGTAAACATCAGCTTTTCTCGCCTATCAAACTTCATCAGAAAGCGCACAAACCTGCTACATAACACGCAGTCGGAGTCGAAAATGACCACAGTTTTGGAGTCGTGAACAGGAGGTGTATGAGATGAGTTCATATAGTAGTTAACGCAAAAAAAAGGCTGCCGGTTAGGGCAGCCTTAACTTTTATTCCGTTGTTCTCAGCAACTTCATTTTATCATTGAGCATTTTAAGCTCTTCTTGAGCGGCAGATATTTTCTTTTCAATTTCCTTTTTCAGGATATCCGCATTTTTAGATGCTGAAAGAAACTCCATGTTGTTTTGCCAAAGTAGAATATCGTTTTTGAGACCATTGATTCGGTTCATTAAGGAACCTTGTTCTTTTCTCAACGCGTTAGCTCCGTCCTTCGATTGCTTGATGTTATGAATCTTAGACTGGTAGTTCAACTTAGTTTTTTCAGCGGCATTTAGTTTTAGTGCATCAAAACGGGAGTCGATAGCTTCCTTATAGCGTTTGTAAACAGCTTCTTTCTCTTTGATGGGGATAAAACCAATTTCTAACCACTGTCGTTGGAATTCTTTTAGCCTTTCGATATCAGATTTTGGATCTTCTGAGATCTCAAATGCTTCAATGGATGCGATCAGTTCGAGTTTCTTTTGAAGATTTTCTGCTTGATTTTGATCCTTTCCGGAGAAGAATTCGTTTTTACGGTTGAAAAACGTATCACAGGCTGCTCTGAAGCGGTTCCAAAGCTTATCAGAATGTTTCTTTGGCACTGCGCCAGAATCTTTCCAAGCTTTTTGAAGTTGAATGAAAGCTTCAGAGGTTTTCTTCCAGTCTTCGCTGTGCATTAATGCTTCAGCCTGAACACATAAATCATTTTTTACATTGAGGTTATGGTTCTGATCTTGGCGAATTTGCTTGTAGAAGTTATTCTTGGTATTGAAGAAATCGTCACAAGCTGATTTGAAGACTGCCCAAACTTCTTCATTAAGAGTTTTTGGAGCAAATCCGATTTTTTTCCATTCTGCTTGAACAGCCAGCACAGACTCAGACAGTTTAGCCCAGTCGTTATGGGTTTTAGCAGTTGAGTAATCAATGGCTTTTACTTTTTCAACCAGCTCAAGCTTAAGCGCATAGTTCTGTTTTTTAACATCGCTTAGTTGGTTGAAATGGCTTCGGCGTTTATCGTAAATTTTATCAGAAGCTGCTTTAAAGCGTTCCCAAACTGCGACACGGTGTTCTCTCGGTACAGGTCCGGTAGATTTCCATTGATCATGCATGTGATTGAGCAAATCGATGGCTTTTCTCACAGACTCTTCCAAAAGAAGCTCTTCTGCTTTTTCACATAGGCTGGTTTTGAACTCCAAATTGCGTTTGAAGTCCATTTCCATTAATTCCTTGTGAATTTTTACTTGGTCATAGAATTTGTCAACTAACGCTTTGTAAGACTGGTTAATGTCTTTGGCGTTGGCTGCTGGAACGGGACCTGTTTCCTTCCATTTAGCTTGCAGATCGCGGAGCTTTTGGAAACTATTTTGATTTTCTTCAGAAGAAACGATGATGCGCAACTCATTGAGCAATTCCTCTTTCAGTTTCTGGTTTTGGAGATACTCCTTGTCCTTTTCTTCTCGCTCCTTGGTATCGCGGTAAGTAAGGTTATTCAGTGCTTCAAAAAAGCGGTTTTGAATAGCGTTTGGGACAAATGTGAACGGCACATCCGCTTCATTTTCTTCGTGGAAGGTTTGCTTTTGAGCCAGTTTATCTTCCTCAATCTTTTGATGGATGGTAGCTTTTAGCTGATTGATTTCGGCACGAACTTCAGACAACTTATCATGCAGTGCTAAGCCTTCAAAGCGCTCCACTAATTCATCGAAAGTAAGTGTACTTAAATCTATGGCAGCATGCTCTTCCTCTTCATGATGTTCAGCCTCTGCTGGTAATTCTTCATGATGTTCTTCTGCCACAACCTCCTTGCTAGCTAGTTCTTCCGTATCAGATACCGGATTGACCACTTCCATACTTGAATCAGTCGCCTCCGGGGAGGTTGAAACTATAGAAGCTTCAATATTCTCATTATCAACACCTTCACCATTTACCTCGCCGGTAATCTCCGAATGAGAGTTTGGGATGTTGTTGTTTTCGTTTTCTTCAGACTGATTATGCCCCAGATTTTCTTGCATTTGAAACTTGCCTTTTTGACCTTTACAGACGCCTCGAAAATACGATTATTCACGCAAAAGGCAAATTTTAACAAAAATGATAACCCTCACCGAATGCCCCCGTGATGCCATGCAAGGGCTTCACACCTTTATTCCGACACAAGAAAAAATTTCGTACCTCAATCAATTATTGAAAGTCGGCTTTCAAATACTTGATTTCGGGAGTTTTGTGTCTCCAAAAGCAATACCTCAGATGGCGGATACTTCCGAAGTATTAGAGGAGTTGGAGGATTCTTCTACTCAACTTTTGGCCATAATTGCCAACCAAAAAGGAGCTCTGCAAGCTTGTGAAGCTTCAAAAATTGATTGGTTAGGCTTTCCTTTTTCGGTTTCCGAGGAGTTCCAGCAACGCAATACCCGGCAATCCAGAGAGGAAGCGGTGCTTCAAGTCAGCGAAATACAGCGCATGTCGGTAGATGCAGGCAAACAACTCCGCGTGTACTTGTCGATGGGTTTTGGTAATCCTTACGGCGAAGCTTATGATATCCCGCTGCTCAGGCACTGGATTGAACGGTTGCTTACACAAGGGGTGAATACTTTTTACTTTTCTGATACCATTGGAGTAGCCAATGAAGCACTTATTCAAGAAATCTTTGAAACTCTTGTGCCAGCTTACACCTCTGCAACTTTCGGCATTCACTTGCATAGTAATCCTGCTTCGTCACTGAGTAAAATTGAAGCAGCCTGGAATTCAGGATGTAAAGCCTTCGATTCTGCCATGCTTGGTTTTGGAGGTTGTCCGATGGCGAAAGATGAGTTAACCGGGAATTTAGCTACTGAAACATTGGTTGGATTTCTGCAACGTCAAGGTATAAAAGCTGGTATTGATCAAGGGGCTTTTGAAAATGCCAGATTAATGGCAACAGAACTTTTTAGCCGATACAGTAATTAAAGGCAATTCATAGTTTTGCACGCAATCAAAAATTATGGGAAGAGCGTTCGAATATCGAAAAGACCGAAAGTTTAAGCGCTGGGCGAAAATGTCGCAGGCATTTACGCGCATAGGCAAGGAAATCGCTATGGCTGTAAAAGCCGGAGGCCCCAATCCAGAGGCAAATACACGACTAAAAACCGCGATACAGAATGCTAAAGGTGCTTCGATGCCCAAGGATAGGGTAGAAGCTGCCATAAAACGCGCTACCTCTAAGGATGAAAAGGATTACGAGGAAGTCGTATATGAAGGGTACGGACCCGGTGGTATTGCGGTAGTAGTTGAAACTGCTACCGACAATCCAACTCGCACGGTTGCCAATATCCGCATGTATTTCAACCGTAGCGGTGGCTCACTTGGTAAAACCGGCTCTCTCGATTTTCTCTTCGAACGCAAAGGCATTTTCCGTATTGCGGTAGAACAAGTAGAAGTAGAAGAGTTAGAGCTAGAATTGATAGATTTTGGTGCCGAAGAGGTGGTTCAGGTAGAAGAAACTGAAGTAGTCATTCAAACGGCGTTCGAAGATTTCGGTTCGATGCAAAAAGCATTGGAGGAGAAAGGCTTTAATGTAGTATCTGCTCAATTACAACGCATCCCAACTACCCTAACTAAGTTGGGGCCCGACGAAGAAGAGAAGCTTTTGAATCTGATTGAGAAGATTGAAGAGGATGAAGATGTTCAGGCTGTCTATCATAACATGGAGGAATAACACAAAATCCCACAAAAAAAGGCTGACTATCACTAGTCAGCCTTTTTTATGAGTTACTGTTGCGCTAATGGAATTAGTTTGCAGCAGTTAGGTTGAAATTGATAACGAAGTTGTCTTCAATCATTTTGTCTCCGAGGTTGTCGAAGAATTTGCCTGAACCATAACGCACATCGTACTCAGTACGGTCGATGGTGATTTTGCCATTGGCCATCAACATATCGCCTTTAGTCGTTATAGTAGCTGGGAATGATACTGGTTTGGTGGTGCCTTTGATAGTCAATGAGCCGGTAACAGTTGCATTCGCTTCACCTGCTTTAGCTTTATCGTTATAAGTCACTTTGGTTATTTTCAAAGTTGCAGTTGGGTTATTGGCTACGCTAAAGAAGTCATCAGAGAAAAGGTGACCAACAAACTTCTTGTTGTATTCTGCATCTTTAATGTCATCGCAAACGATGGATTTCATGTCGATAGCAACCTCACCACCTGTGAGCTTGTTGCCATTGAGGGTTACAAAACCAGAACTGATGTTGATAGTACCATTGTGAGCGCCGGTTACTTTTTTAGCTTCCCATTTTACGGAGCTTTTATCGGCTTTTACTTTAATGGTTTTGCCGTTTCCGGCAGCGATGGCCGCACCGCTTATGGCGATTGCAAGTGCCAAGGAAAGGAGTTTTTTCATGTGTATATTTGTTTGAACAAATTTGTAACGCAAGGATAGGGGAAAGTGTTCAATTGCTGATCATTTTTTTTCAAAAACGAAGAATTTCTTTCTTCATCCGCCTAATTCGAAAGTAATGGAACGCATCAAATGCGAGTAAGCAACTGCCCTGTACCAAGATGCCTCTACCGTGCCCCATCAAATGGTCTTGATTAGTTAAAATAAGCGCTGTTCCAGCTCCCACGTACAATACATCGAGCAGGCTATTGATTCCAAGAATGCGTTGCAGATAATTGGTTCTTTCTTGAATGTTTAGCTTGTCGTAATCTCTTTTGCTAATTCCTCTGATAGCCAAGGAAGCGATGGTGGTATTGATAGCTCCCCAAGTGAAATGTTGCAATCCTTGATCAAAATTTTGCCCGAAGCTTTCTTGCATCATCACCATACCTACCGCCATAGACGTGACACCGGTACCCAACAATTGGTTCATAGAGATGCGTTCCCATTGCTTAAGTTGTACCGCGGGCGGCATCATTTTATGGCCGGATTGGCTCCTTCCACAGAAGGAGACCATCCAGCAACATAAGGCGATGAGTAAGAACTTACGGCTCACAATCCCTGAATCATCTTATCCTTCGGAAAACGTATCAGGAACCTTGGATTGAATTTCTTACTTCCTGATGCAGACAAATTGAGCTTCCATTTGATGATTCCCGTTTCAACGTCAAGCTGACCATTGTCTAAATCTTCAGTTTCTACTTCAATTTCTTTGTTTCGGCTCACAGGAATTTGATCTTCAATTTCGAGTTCAATGGCTTCTTTTCTATTGTTTTTCAGGACAATTAAGTTGGAATACGATTTTACTCTCTTTCCTGTAAGTTTTTTATCAGCCGTGAATGTTTTTACTTGTCTAAACTCAACGGAGACTTTGGGGTCAGTGCCCAATGGAAGGACAAGGGTGTCGTTGGTTACGTTATCGAGGATGTTGGTAGTGCCAACGAAAGCATCGTCGAAGTAAATATTGGCAGTTCCGTTAAGGAAACCTAGGTCTTGGAAACCGGTGGTTTTTGCCATCATTTTTACTTCTCTGCTGATTCTTGGAACGGCTGCGTAGCTAAATTGTGCATCAAGGGGCGTTTGTTGTAGGGCGATAACCTTATTCTCGCCATGCTTAAGGTCAAGTTCGAGGCCTAAGGCATACTCCATAGACATCGCCTGATCTGAAACTGTACTGAGTTGACTCATATCAGAGGCTACCGCCATGTCTTCTGTCATGGCTTTTGCCGAAGGTGCTGCCTGTGGAGCTCGTCCATTGCTTTGGTTGTATCGAACAGCAGGACGAGGGTAGTAAAGGTCCACATACCAAGGATTGATTACCGGTTTACTGATATTAAAAGAAGGAGTTCCGGTAGAAACAGATAGTTTCAATGATTTAAAATCGAAGCCGGTATTCTGGCTGATGCGGGCTTTGGTTTTAATGTCGATTTTATTGTTTTTTGAATCTACCTGAAGGTCATAAAGAGGAGCCCAAGAGACTAACTGGGTAAAGTAAGAAAGTTGAAACTGCGCATTCCCCGAAGATTTTACTTCCACTTCTGCGATCACTTGGCTGATGTAACTGCCTTCATTTCCTAATTGTCCGAGCTCTTGCTGGAGACGCTGTATTTCTTTGTTCAACTTAGCTTGTCTTTTTTGAACGCTTGTCAGCCGTTCATATACATCTGACAATCTTGAGCGATACAAGTCTGCTAATTTGATGAGTTCTAAGGTATTGAGACCGGTTTGTGTACCGGCTATTTCTTTGTTAGCGATGAAAAGTTGTTTCTCCTGCTCTAATACTTCTGCCTTATTCCCCAAGTCTTGCAAATTAGCTTGAAGAATTTCCAGGGAATCTTGTAACGTTTTGAACCTAGGGAGTTTTTCTTTATCGGTAATAAAATCCTTTCGATATTCTACACTAAGTATCGTCATTGAAGGACCCGAGCCTGACAAACGAACGCTTCCATCAAAGATTTCAGGGGGTAGATTTCGAAAGACCAATCGATGGGTGCCCGCTGATAGGTTGGTATTGGCCAGATGTTTCAATTCTGCCCCGGATGGGTAAACTTTAATGGCTATAGGCTTGGAAGCTACCTGGTATTCTTCAGCCATCAATAATTGGCCACACAGCAAGAAACCGACAAGCGGAAACAAAAATTTTTTCATGTGCTCGGTTTTTCAAGAAACGAGCCAAAAAGCCCGGTAATTATTTGAAGTTAGATTTAAAAGTACGGAAGTAGGAAACTGCTTGCAGCATTCTGCTTCCATACCAGCTGAAATATTCTCCATCAACCAATCTTACTTTGGCTTTTGGTAGCCTGCTTTGATAAAACTGTAAGTGTTTTTCCTTGTAAGGAAAAGGCTCCGACGAAAGCAAGATATAATCAGGATTTAGCGTTTGTAGTGTTTCATCATCGATTTCCGGATACCGTCCTGAGATGATATTCTCTAAACCGGCCATTTGCATCATCTGATGGATGAAAGTTTGGCTACCAGCAGCCATTCGTGGCTTTTCCCAAATTAGGTATAAGGCTCTCGGTTTTAAAGGAAGTTCAGATTCAAGCTGAAGCAAGGTGTAATCTTGACGTAAACGATGGCTGAGGTGTAAAGCTTCTGGCTTTTTATCAACCACTTCACCAAGGATTTCAATCATTTCTATGGCATCCCGAATGGTTATTACATCGGTAGTGAATACCGGGTACAACGCTCTCAATTTTTCTACATCTTCTTGCTGATTTTCCTCTTTGTTAGCAATGATTAAATCAGGTTGAAGGATGTGAATTAATTCGTGATGGATTTTCTTCGTACCCCCAATTTTAGTCTTTGAGGAAAACCATTCTTGGGGGTGGACGCAAAATTTCGTGATTCCTACCACCCGATCGCCTAATCCCAAAGAGTATAACAATTCAGTGATGGAAGGAACCAGCGAAACTATTCGTTGAGGACTCGATAAAACCTCTAGGGAATAGCCGGTTTGATCGATCCAATTGCGCATCATGACATGGCGTTAATCAAGTCGTGATTGGTGATGATGTGTAAGTCGCCGGTAGGCAATTCAACCATAACGGCTGGATTGGCTTTGTTGATCAATTTGGCTACCTCTTCCATCAGTGCATCTGATTTAACTACAGGAAATGCTGGTTGCATGCAAGTGGCTACTTCAGCTTGTCTGCAATCAGGATTGTCCACAATGACGCTCAGTAATTGATGATCGTTAAGGCTCCCCACGAGTTGGCCATTTTCGATCACTGGAATTTGTGAGATGCTATACTGGGTCATCAATCGAACTGCTTCGCCAATCGTACGTTTTGGATCTACGGTTACCAGTGGTAGGTGAAGACGGTGACGAATCAGGTCATAAGCTTTTTTCTTTTCTTGCTCGAGGAAGCCACGCTCACGCATCCATTCGTCGTTGAACATTTTTCCTAAGTATCGTGTGCCATGGTCATGGAAGATGACGACCACAACATCTTCCGGCTTGAGTTTATCCTTCATTTGAATCAGCCCTGCAATAGCAGCGCCTGCTGAGTTTCCGGCGAAGATTCCCTCTTTTCTAGGAATTTCCCTGGTGTAAATAGCGGCGTCTTTGTCGGTTACTTTCTCAAAATGGTCGATGATGGAAAAGTCCACATTTTCTGGAAGAAAATCTTCTCCAATGCCTTCTGTGATGTAAGGATAAATTTCGTTTTTGTCGAAGATGCCTGTTTCCTTGTATTTCTTGAATACCGACCCATAAGTGTCGATGCCCCAGATTTGGATGTTTGGATTTTTCTCTTTGAGGTATTTTCCTGTACCACAAATGGTGCCTCCGGTTCCAACTCCTACCACCAAGTGGGTAATTTTTCCTTCAGTTTGTTCCCATATTTCAGGACCAGTGGTTTCATAATGAGCCTGAGCATTGGAGGGATTATCGTATTGATTGGGTTTCCATGCGTTAGGAGTTTCTCGTTCTAAACGGGATGAAACAGAATAATAAGAGCGGGGGTCTTCTGGCTCAACGTTGGTTGGGCAAACTATCACTTCTGCTCCGAAAGCGCGTAAAGCGTCAACTTTTTCTTTGGATTGCTTGTCAGTAGTGGTGAAAATACATTTATAGCCTTTAATAACAGCAGCTATGGCGAGGCCCATTCCTGTGTTTCCTGAAGTTCCTTCGATAATGGTACCACCTGGTTTAAGCAGACCTGAGCGTTCGGCATCTTCCACCATTTTTATGGCCATACGGTCTTTAATGGAGTTTCCGGGATTGAATGTTTCAATCTTGGCTAGAACGGTAGCTGGAACTTTATCCACTACTTTATTGAGTTTTACGAGGGGTGTATTGCCAATGGTGGCGAGAATGTTCTCGAAGTACATGTCACAAAGTTACCATCTTCCTTTGTTAACGCTGTTGATTGATTGAATTCTTTACCTTAGCAACATGCGGTCTATTCTCTCGCTCGTTTTTGTTTTATTTTTTATGATTGAATCAATAGCGCAGAGTGGCACTCGGTGTGGCCAGTTTCCGCTCGAGAGTCAATGGTGGAAAGTTAAAGGCCAAACTGATATGGATGTTTGGAGAAAACAACGATTACAGTTTAATCCGAGTGCAAGAACCACCAGCGACACAGATACCATTTTTATCCCTGTCGTGGTTCATGTGATGCACGTTCCCGGTCATAGCCTGAACCAGCAAAGCAATATTTCAGATGCGCAGATTCGTTCTCAGATTACGGTACTCAATGAAGATTTCAACCGCATTCAAGGAACTCGAGGGTTTAATAACCATCCATCAGGAGCTGTTGGTAAGGTGGTGTTCTTTCTTGCCAGACTCGATCCGCAGGGTAATCCTACGAATGGCATCAACCGAGTTCCCTACGCTTCGAGTACCTTTTTTAATTACCTCTCACAAGATATTGAGCTGAAAGCACTCAGCATGTGGCCGCCCAAACGATATCTAAACATCTGGATTGTTAACTCCATGATCAGCGATGTGATAGGATATGCTTATTTACCTGAAACCTTAGCAGGTGATTCAACCTTTCGTGAACAGGCTGATGGGGTGGTGGTAGTGGCCAATTGCTTTGGTTCTATTGAAAAAAGATTGCCTTTTGACCCTCCCTTCAATATCAATGCGGTACTCCGTTACGGAAGAACCGCCACCCACGAGGTTGGCCATTACCTCAATTTGTACCATACGTGGGGCGATGCCTTTGATTGTTCAGGAACCGATTTTGTAGATGATACCCCTCCCTGCACAGGTCCTCAGTTTGGTTGCCCCTCAAGTCCGTTGATTCAATGCTCTAATCAACCGAGGATGATTGAAAACTACTTGGACTACACTGACGATGGTTGTATGAATGTGTTTACAGTCAATCAAATAGGAAGAATGCGATCGGCTATCCGTACTTATCCTTTTCGCTCTGAGATGGTTAGCTTGCAAAATCTGACTAATACTGGTTTTTTTATCAACAATCAAATTCCTAAAGATTTGGTCCTCGCTGCTTCTGATACTCAGCAACTACAGCTGGGGAAAAATGCAGATTCTCTTATCGTTCGCATCAGAAACACCCAATTCGACGGGATATCAAACTGGCCTGTTCGTTTTACCCTGAAAGAGAAGCCTTCAGGATCAAAAACAAAATTAGATACGATTATTCTTACTCAATCAGGAGGCTTTGCTCGTTACACTTCATTTAAACCTGATGTTCCGGGACTATATGAGATTTCAGCTTCATCCCAAGTTCCTGAGGGAAGCCCCAAGAGCATTTTTATTAATGCATTCGGATTATCTAGCGTTTTTCCAAATCCATTTTCTGATAGAATTTTTCTAAAAACAGCCGCGATCAACGAAATTCAATTACTTAGGCTAATGGAGGTTAATGGCAAAGAGCTGGAACGTGTAAAACCTGTTTTATCAGGTGGTTATATTGAGATGGAGACAGGGAAAATTCCGGCAGGAGTTTATCTGTTAGAAGTTATCGGTTCTGCTGGAACTGAAATCCATAAGATAGTGAAGCAGTAGGGCATGCGGGTATTGCTCATCAGTGATTCACACGGCTGGCTCGATGAGGCCATTCGTGAGGAAATGAAACTGGCGGATGAAGTTTGGCATGCGGGAGATGTTGGGCCTGGGTTGATTCAGGACCTTATTACACATCCAGGATTTAGAGGGGTTTATGGAAACATTGATGGGAGAGAGGTTCGTACAAGCTTGCCTGAACACATTTTTTTTGAAGTAGCTGGGTTAAAAGTGTTCATGCAGCATATAGTTGGGACACCTGGCAAGTACCTTCCGGAAACGAGAAAATTGATCCAGCAATATCGTCCCAACTTGGTTGTTGCGGGTCACTCACATATTTTGAATGTGCGCTATTTCGAAGCTTTCCAAGTGCTACATATGAACCCTGGAGCTTGCGGTCACCACGGATTTCACGCGGTAAGAACAGCACTAAGATTTAAGATTATCGGGGGAAAGCCCGCTGAAGCAGAGGTTATTGAATGGGGAAAACGCGGAAGAACTTAGGATTGAATACATATAAGTCCGTGTTATAAGGAAGCGAGTTATATTTTTGCGCAAACTTTCTGCTTTGACACTCATTAAATCAATTTCCGGTTTCAGGGGCACCATCGGTGGCCGGCCGGGCGACAACCTTACACCCATAGATGCCGTCCAATTTGCAGCTGCTTTTGGAACTTGGATTCTGAAAAAAGGATTACCTGCCAGAATGGTGCTCGGCAGAGACGCTCGTTTGTCTGGAACTATGATTAGTCATTTGGTTGGGCAAACCTTGGTTGGACTCGGTTTTGAAGTAGTTGACCTTGGATTATCCACTACTCCAACCGTTGAGTTAGCGGTTGTGAATGAGAATGCTTCTGGAGGTATTATTCTTACCGCTTCTCATAATCCGGGTGAATGGAATGCACTTAAGTTATTGAATGCCAAAGGTGAGTTTATCAGTGCAGCTGATGGTCAGGAAGTACTTGAATTGGTGGACCAAGCAGACTTCACTTTTGCTCCTATAGATCAATTGGGAGCGGTTGTAGAAGCACATGATTACATACAGTGGCACATTGACCAGATTTTGAAGATGCCATTGGTGGATTTGGAAGCCATTAAAGCAGCCCAACTATCTGTTGCAGTGGATGCTGTTAACTCTTCAGGAGGCATCGCCGTTCCCGCTTTACTCAAAGCTTTGGGAGTGGCTACCGTTCATGAATTGTATTGTACGCCCGATGGTAGATTTCCTCACAATCCTGAGCCACTTGCGGAGCATCTTACAGAAATTGCTTCGGTTGTAGTTGAGAAAAAAGCGCATTTAGGCATCGTTGTTGACCCTGATGTGGACCGTTTAGCTTTAGTAAACGAAGATGGAACCATGTTTGGCGAGGAATACACCTTGGTAGCGGTTGCCGATTACGTCTTGTCAAGAACTCCTGGAAACACCGTTTCTAATTTATCTTCTACCAGAGCACTTCGTGATGTTACCCGCCAGCATGGCATGAACTACACGGCTTCTGCAGTAGGCGAAGTAAACGTAGTGGTGGCCATGAAAGCAACCAATGCCGTTATTGGAGGGGAAGGAAATGGTGGAATCATTTATCCTGAATCGCATTACGGTAGGGATGCGCTCATTGGAATAGCTTTGTTCCTTTCTCACTATGCAAGAAAGAAAATGACCATGACTCAACTGAAAGCAAGTTATCCAGCTTATGCCATGAGTAAGAATAAAATTACTTTGAGCGAAGGCATGGATGTGGATGGATTGTTGAGCAAAGTTGCGAAAGCGTTTGAAAATGAGGAGATTAACTTGGTTGATGGTGTAAAAATTGATTTTGCACAAGGCTGGGTTCATCTTCGCAAATCGAATACTGAACCGATTATTCGTATTTATGCTGAGGCATCTGATGAGGGAGAAGCCAACGCGCTAGCCAAGTTGGTAATGGACAAAATTCATAGCTTCGTGTCATGACCCGCATTTACTTCGATAACGCTGCCACCACTCCACTTGATGAGGAAGTGTTAGAAGCCATGATTCCCATGATGAGAGAACATTTCGGGAATCCTTCATCCATTCATGCTCATGGCAGAAAGGTGCGTACTGAAATCGAAAAAGCGAGAAAAACCATTGCCCAGTTGTTAGGTGCTTCGCCTTCTGAGATTTTCTTCACATCCGGTGGTACCGAAGCCGATAATATGGCTATTCGTTGCACCATTCATGACCATCAGATCAAACGAGCTATCAGTTCTCCCATTGAACATCATGCAGTTTTGCATCCGTTGGAGGAGTTGGCCAAAGAAGGAATTATCAGCCTTGAGTTTGTTAGAATTCTTCCAAACGGCCACATTGACCTTAACCACTTGCGTGAATTGTTGGAGAAAGAAGGAAGAGCACTGGTTACTCTCATGCATGGAAATAATGAAATTGGAAACATGATTGACCTGCATGAAGTTGGTAATCTCTGTCAAGAGCACCGTGCCATCTTCCATTCGGATACCGTTCAAACCATGGGGCATTTTAGATTCAACTTATCTGAAACACCGGTTCACTTCATCAACGGAGCTGGTCATAAATTCAATGGCCCCAAAGGCGTTGGATTTATTTATATTTCCTCTGAGGTCGCAATTTCTCCGCTTATTCACGGCGGCTCACAGGAGAGAAATATGCGCGGTGGAACAGAGAATGTTTATGGTATTGTAGGACTGGCCAAAGCGCTTGAAATTGCCTACCGCGATTTAGACCATAAGCACCCTAAAGTTCAGGATGTTAAGTCGTATATGATTGAAAAGCTTAAGGCAAATTTTCCTGAAATTCAATTCAATGGAGATCCTGAAGGACCGAGCTTATATACGGTTTTGAACGTATCCTTTCCGCCAACAGACAAAGGTGAAATGTTGCTCTTCAATTTGGATATCAATGGAATCAGTGCATCTGGTGGAAGTGCTTGTACCTCAGGTTCTGACATTGGTAGCCACGTTTTGCGCGGCATTGGTGCTGCTGCTAATCGCCCGAGTGTTCGCTTTTCATTTGGCAAGCAAAATACCCGAGCTGAAGTAGATTATGTGATTGAAAAGTTGAAGGAAATCCTTTTATAACTCAGCACTCAGTTTTCACCCCAATAAAAAAGCCTCTTTAATGTGAAGAGGCTTTTTTATTGGGATTCAGCCATACTTAGATTAGTATGGCTTTAAGCACTTCTTTTCTAAGTGGTTTGGAAAGAAATCCTTTGACCAATTCCATTGATTTTGACTTTTGCTGGTCAGATGGGTCGATTGAAGAAGTTAACATTTGTACCTCCAATTTGATCCCATGGCTTTTCATTCGCTCCAAGAAATCCCAGCCATTGATAATGGGCATGTTAATATCAAGAAGCAGAAGGTCGGGTTTGATTTTCCCATCCACCAAATCCCGTAAAGCATTTTCTGGCTCTACATAATCAATGATTTCGATAGTAGAATCGATGTCTTTGATGATGCGTTTGTTGATAAGATGTTGGATATGATCATCATCTACGAGACAGATACTTCTGATTTTGACCTTATCGAGCTCTTCTCCACCTAATTCTTCGAAATCTGCATTTTGCACCAAATCATTAAGCTCACGAACTACTGCATCCAAGCGATCGGAAGCCAAAACTAGGCTACTGAGTATGTCGGTATTGAAAGAATTTGGTTCATCTTTCAGTAAGCTAACAATCGATAGAATGTTAGTAAGTGGAGAACGAAGGTCAGTAGAATTGATGTGTGCATAACGCCTCAACTGATTATACTGCCTTAATAGCACATCGTTTAGGCGACTAATTTCACGGTCTGCCTCAACGGTATCAGTGATGTCGATTGCGACGCACGAGAGTCCAACAATTTCACCTTTGGTGTTTTTAAGCGGAGATTTTGAAGAAAGGAAATGGGTTAGTTTTCCATTAAAGAATGCCGCTTCCTCGAAAACTTTTGCATGTCCGGAATGGAGAACTTCTAAATCGTTTTCCCTGATTTTTACCGTATAACTATCCGGCTCCAGAAGTTCATATTCAACTTTATCGATGACATTTCCCCCAAGAAGTTTATCTAATTTTTGGTTGGCTATTTGGATTTTTCCTTCTTTGTCTTTGCAGAAAATGTATGCGTTTTCGTGGTTGATTATCTCTTCGAGCAACAGTTTTCTTTCAGCAATTTCTTGTTCTGATTGCTTCAGTTTGGTAACGTCAGTCAGGGTTCCTGAAAAGCCTACCAATACTTGATTGTCATCAATCACCTTCATTCCTTTTTCAAGGATATAGATAACCTTTCCGTCTGAATGCAGGAACCGATATTCAGTCGATAATTCCGTCGCATTGCTTGTTGTAAAGGCAATCCGTTCTTCATTTACTCGATTCAAATCTTCTGGATGAAGGTTTGTTTTCCATCCATAGGCTTTGCATTCGGTGGGGGAGAGGCCGCAAATTCTGGCCAGCTCTTCATTGGCATAAGTTCTGAAACCATACGCATCATCCGTATATATTCCGGAAGTAGCGGTATTGATCAAGGCTTCATGTTGCAAATTAGAAAGGCGAAGTGCTTGGCTTAGGTCTTTAGTATGCGTCACATTTAAGTGAATGCCTACCAATCGGCCCATTAAACGAGCATCTGCTTTCCTAAATAGCTTGGTAAAGGATCTCAGCCATTGAACTTCACCATTAGTTTTAATAAACCTGAGTTCAGAAGAGACCATTTTATCAGGGAGCTCATTGAGATAATCAAAAGGAGCGTCCAACAATTCGCTCCATATTTCATGGAGCTTAGAAGCGTCTTCAGGGTGTACCCGCTGATGCAAGAGCGCTTCACTATGGTGCATGCTTGCACTTCCATCTCCTTCAAAGAGTTCTTGCATTTCATCTGACCACCATAATTTGTTTTCATCCAAATCATACACCCAAAAGGCTGACATGGTGGCGTTTAGCGACATGCGCTGAATTTCATTATGAAGAACAAGACGCTCTTCCATGGCTACTTGCTCATCTACAGGTCGGGTGATCAGTAGCAACTGAGTTACCTTACCCTCAGAATCCTTTAAAGGCGAACCCACTGATTCGAACCAGCGGTATTTTCCTTCAGAAGTTTTAAACCGATAGCGGGAGAAGTGCTCTTCGTTTTCCCCTTTAAGCAAAGTTTTATGAAGCGGTCTTATAACTTTGTCCGCATCTTCAGGGTGAATATGGTCGTAAATGTCGGTTCCATTTAGCTCTTCTGCTTTGTAGCCTGTGATTTTATAAATTGTTTGAGAGATTCGTAAATATCTTCCATCGATATCATGAAGGCTGAGTAGTTCAGGAGAATGTCTGATGACATTGAGGAAGTCATTTTCTAACATAACTCCTTTAGCATCATAGGGCCAACGAGTAAGCAAGACGTCTAAGCCAAGGAGGAGTTGTTGGTCGATAACTGGCGGCCAAGCATCGGCTAAGCCACTTTTGAATAAATTCGCGATTCGTCGAACAGGAGATGAGCTTTCAAGCAGTACAACCGGGATGTTTCGAGGTGCATCTTGAACATAACCAAGAATTTTCTCCGCCGAGAGCATGGGATGGTCTAAGCCGGTGATAATTAAAAGTATATCCGGAGAACGTATTTCTTGAATAAACTCTTCTTCTGTCTTTACCGGTACTAAAGTACATGCAGCCATGCTGCTGCCAATAAACGCAGTAGTGAATAAATGGAGCCCTAAATCCAGACTTGGAGCGATAAGGATGCTCCCTTTCCAAAGATTGTTTTCCATGTTATTCTTGACGTTTTAAATAAGTGAGTCGAGAATTACTGCCCAGAATTGGATTTTGAATGGTATAAGTTAAAGCCAAGGTGTAATTCTGATTGGAGGAAAACAATTCTCCAGAGGAAAACTGCAAAGTATCGTTGGTGGCATTAAGCATTACCAAACGATCGGTGCTTGAAGGGAAGATGTTGAAAAAAGGGGTCATTTGGCCGTAGCCTATTTTGGTTAGAAGAACACCATTGTATCGAATGGTGACGCTGTCCTGATCAACCCAAGTGTGAAGGAAGCGAATATTTGCGGAAAAATCGCTTGGTTTATCGCTTCTCAAGGGAGCCAAAAGCATTTTCGGAGCCCTAAATCCGGCGCTTGCGGCATTTCCAAAACACCAGAGTGCGTATTTGCCTGTTTTAGCAGTAGGGGTAAGGCCCAGCGTATCTAAACGTTGCCAGTCTTGGTCATATAGGGCAAAAACACGGAAAATAGTATCTGGTTCTTTGATATTTAAAAACAAGTTGGGTCCATCACCATTTCTAAATGAAAGCGAGTTTAGCCAGTTTCGTCCGTCCACAGTAACGCCAACATTAAAAGTTCTCGCTGGATTAATGCAGAGGTTGAATGCTTTAATTTCCTGAGCTACTAGTGTATCCGGTGTATCATCCTGAGGATTTTCCTTGGTACAACCGCCGAGAAAAAATGCTGAAACACAGAGTGCTGCCAGTAAATATTTCATATTGCCGAAGATAAAAAAAGACCTGCTTGCGGCAGGTCTTTTTTTATCTACTTTCTGATGAAAGTGCTTATTTCTTGGAATTAATTTCTTTAATCAAGTTGGCTTCATCTATAAAGCCAATGTGCCTCATTACCAATTTACCTTCTTTATAAAGCAAAAGAGTTGGTAGCTCATCGATTTGCATCTTTTTCACCATCACCGTGTTTTCATCAGCATTCAACGGAACAACCTTGAGGCTACCGGTCATTTTGGTTTCAAGTTGATCCATAAAAGGTTTCATCTTGCGGCATGGAGGGCACCACGGAGCATTAAAATCAATGAGCACTAGTCCTTTGGCTGTCAAGTGATTATAGTCTGTTTCTGAAATTCCTTCTTTATTCAAGGCTTTTCCGGGATTTTGGATGGGCAGGCCTTCTTCAGTCCACTTTTTATACCCTCCTTGCATATCAATGACTTGTGTAAATCCTTTTTGAACCATCAATTTAGCTGCCTGACCTGAACGACCTCCAACGAAACAATATACCATTACAGGCTTATCTTTTTGTAAGCCTTCCAGAGAAGCTTCAAATCCTTCACTGTTATAATCAAGGTTTTTTGCCCCTTTTAAATGCCCTTCGGAAAACTCTTCCGGAGTTCTAACGTCCACTAGTTGTACATCAGGGGTAGCCTTTAGTTTTTCTTGAAAGTTGGCTGGTGCTACTTTTTCCAAAGAACTGGATGGTTTTTGAGCGCACGAGTAAAGCAGCACCAGAAGTGCTGACGTTAAAAGGAACAGTCTCTTCATTTTCTACGAGTTTTATTTCTTAAAGCCATGAACCACTGATAGAGTTCCGGATTCGCATAAGTTTCTGACCATGAATCATGGTCTTTATCTGGGTAAATGGTCAATTTAGCATTTAACCCACATGCTAACATCTTCTTTACAAGTGATTTGCTAGATTCAGCAGGAACAATTTGGTCTTTTTCACCATGGAACGCCCAAACCTCAACTCCTGCCAACTTACATACTTTATCCACTTGACCGCCTCCACAAATAGGAGCAATCGCCTTAATCATGTCAGGATATTGAATGGCCAAATCCCAAGCGGCAAACCCGCCCATACTTAATCCGGTGAGGTAGATATTTCGCTTGTCGAGTTGGTGTTTTTGAACCACAACTTCAATAAACTGCTGTAATCTTGACGACGACCACCACTCACCTCTAGGACAAAGCGGTGAAACTAGAACCATGTCCGTTTTGGCCATTAAACCGGGATGCTTGGCCGGGCCATGCGTGGTAACTGGTAGTAGTTCTTTGCCTCTTTCGCCTGAACCATGCAGAAAAATTAATACTGGACGACCCGTGGTTGGGCGGTTGTAATCGTCTATTAAATAATCGTAATAAATGCTTTGAAGCGAGTCCATAGACGATTGTGCTTGAATATTGCTCCACAGTCCTGATAGCAACAGAACGAAGACCCAACGAATTAACATGGTTGCAAGATAAGATACACGCGCGATGGATGCATGTATCTTTGTGCGATGTTAACCCCACGTGCTGAACAATATTTCGAGCGGGCCCTGCTGTTTTTACAAAGCAGAGTTTCCGGTCAACCAATTCCGGCTGCTTTGAAAAGCTTTTTCAAAAAATATCCAGAAATGGGTTCAGGCGATCGAAAAACAGTCTCAGATATCCTCTACGCCTGGATTCGTTGTCAAAGTCTCTGGCCGAAGGAAGCGGTAGCCATTCCTTTGTTGCATAAAAGCTGGATCATCGTTTACGGATCGGCTAAGATGGGGGCCGCACTCATAGCGCAATACATGCCAGGATATACCGCCTCTGAGGATAAACCTTCTTCTAGATATGCTCAGCTTACAGGCCAAGCCTTACCGCTTGATTTATTTCCGGAGTCCGAAATGGTATCCCCCTCAATCGATATTCATGAGTTAACAGAGGCATTCCTCTCACAAGCAAGGGTGTTTATTCGAGTTAAAAGCGGGATTGAAACTCCTCTCATGCAGTATATTCAGTCCTTGAACCTCCAAGTAAGGGTAGATGCCCCTAGAACATGGTCATTCCCGATTCAAACCTCCCTTCAGGCACTTCAAGAAAAAGCAGAAGGTTGGTTCGAAATTCAAGATTGGGCATCACAGGAGACCTTACAACTGATGGAACCTAAAGGTGGAGAACGTTGGTGGGACTGTTGTGCGGCTTCAGGTGGTAAAAGTTTAATGCTCTATGATGCTGAACCTCAGGTTAAACTATATGTTTCTGATAAGCGTGAAAGTATTCTTCAAAATTTGAGTAAGCGATTTCAAAAAGCCGGACTTAGACAATACTCCAGGTTGTGCGTCGATCTCGATTTTCCTCTGCCACTGGCTGAAGCTGGTTCTTTTCCTTCTCAATTCGATGCGGTATTGGTTGATGCACCTTGCAGCGGTTCCGGCACTTGGCGAAGGTCTCCGGAAATTGCTGGGATTTGGCCTGAGGGAGGAAAAGATGAACTTTTGGTACGTCAGTCAAACATCCTGAATCATGTTTGGCCTTATGTAAAATCGAATGGAAAACTGGTTTATTTAACCTGTTCAGTTTATGCTTCAGAGAATGAAGAACAAATTGAAGCGTTTATAGAGCGAAGCGGTGCTAAACTCAAGGTTATGAAATATTTCAATCGTTTAAAAGAAGGTGGCGATGTGTTATTCGGAGCCGTTCTTGAAAAGGAATAACTGAAGACTAGCTTGATTCACTTTCTAATCCACGGAGACAGCCTATCAGGAAATATGTTGTTGTTGGTATTCCGAAAACTTGGAATACCCGCAACATTGGTATCTCCTGACAAAATGGACTGGCCCTCGATGATTTTTCTCCCTCCTAATGCCTTGAAGGTGTTGCGATGGCTTGGTTTAGAATCCATGGTGCATAATACATCCATTCAAATAGACAGGCATGATTATGTAAATAGACTGGGAATACCTTTAAGGGTTATGGGGCCGGGCTTCTACACCGACCCTTCCGGTCTCACCATTCGGGTAATGGATGGAAGAAGATTTCATAAAATCATTCAAACAGCAGTTGAGGACACCAATAGTTACTTAGTTACTGGTAACGCTGTAGAAAATCTTTACATCAACATTGAAACAAGGCCATGGATGGCTGAAGCACTGTTGAGCTCTACAGGAAACAGCTATACTGGATATTGGTTAACAGAAGGTGTAGTAGATTTTGACCTTCCTTTGACGATGGCTACCAGCGTAACAGATGTATGGACTGATGGTGGCCGATTACGAATATGCCCGATTGGAGAAGGACGCGTTTTTTGGCAAGGAAGAGTACCTCAACCGGGTGGATTACAACCACCCCAAGACATTTTAGGCTGGATTAAGTCTCAAATGTCAGGCACTTCCGGAGTAATAAGTTCTTTTATTCAAAGAATAGATCATATACATCTATCAGTTGCTGAACGTGTTAAATGGATTGAAAACTCGATTCATCACAATAGAATTATCGTAGGAGAAGCTAAAGTTCAACTTACTGGAGAGTCTTTACAAGCGCAGGCCATCTACATGGAAGAAGCTTTTCAATTAGCTCATTACCTAGCGAAAAGCTCAGATTGGTTGGGGGCTGTTGCGCAATACCAAGAGAAATGTTCACGCAAAAGTAAGCTGATTTTTAGCGATGATTTTTGGACAAGCCAATTTCACCGTAGTTCTTATGGAAGATTCATATTAAACATGTTAATCCGCTTTCTCCCAGAAAAATCGCTAAAGCAACAGTTGAATAACCTATATAGCGTTAATGGGTTAGACAGTAGTTACTGACGAATCAATTTACTTTTGGGGAGAAATACCACAGCTTTAGTTTCGAAGAATGATTCTTCAAAGAAGGCATTAATCCAGTGAACTTCAGGCATGATGCCAGTTTCAGCCAATTCTTCCATCAAATCCCCACCTTTGAGATAATAAAGTCCATCATGGGGGTTCTCCATCCCTTTTCGGTTCCACAAATGCTTGGTGAATTCGAGGAAAGGTTGCAAGCGGGTGACCGCTCGGCTTACCATCATGCTAGTGGTTATTTTCAGATCCTCTGCTCTACCATGAATGGCCACTACATTTTTTAAATCTAGTGCTTCTTTAACAGCGTTTACCACTTTTATCTTCTTTCCGATACTATCCACCAGAACAAATTCCGTTTCGGGGTATAAAATGGCTAATGGCAAACCTGGGAAACCGCCTCCGGTGCCAATATCAATAACTCGCTGAGAAGTAGAAAAATCAACCGTTCGCGTGATAGCCAGCGAATGAAGCACATGGTGTAAGTAAAAATGCTCCATGTCTTTTCTTGAAATCACGTTTATCTGCGCATTCCAGTGAGCATACAAATCAAACAATGCCTCATAATGAGCCTTTTGTTGCTCGTTCCATTCCGGAAAGTACTTTTGAAGATGTTCTACTTGCATTAGCGTTGTCTGAAAGGAAATGGTTTTAATGCCCAGGAGATTCGAAGGATAGGGTAGATGATTTCAAAAAAAGGAAGAAGAAAAATTAACCTAGGCATTTTAAATTTTACGGCTGCTGCCCCCATCATGTACCATCGTAGTAGTACCATACTGGTAAAAGTGGGTATAAGCCACTGCAATACCTCCTGATTGTTGAGATGCAATTGAATGCTTAAGAGGAAAGCGAGGATGCATCCCCAAAAACTAAAACTTCCCCAGGCTAACCAAAACAAATCAGCCCAATGGTAAAACCTACCAGCAATGAGATGACGTTGTTTTTGTTTAAACCAGTTTATCCAAGTAGTTTCTGGTTCTGAATAAGTAAAAGAGTCTGGCTCCAAAGCCCAGTTGACGTTGGCTGAAGTTGCAGCTTTGTTCACAAATAAGTCGTCATCTCCACAAGGATGATGGATGAATTCAGCAAACCCTTTACGTTCCATAAAAAGCGTTTTGAGGTAGGATAAATTTCTGCCAACCCCCATATAGGCTTGCCCAGCCATAGCAAAAGAAAAGCAGTTGAGGCCGGTTAATAAGGTATCATATTGAATGAACCAATTGAGCAAGCTATTTCGCTGTTTATATCCCCCGAACCCAAGGACAATGGCTGTTTGGTTCAGATACCGTCTGCTGATCAACCTTAACCATTGGTCAGAGGCTGGGCGGCAATCAGCATCGCTTAATATCAAGATGTTGTTTTTCGCTGCTTTAATTCCAATGGTTAAAGCAAATTTTTTGTCTTTAGGATATTTATCCTGCCTTCTCGCATCGGTAACCCTGAGAATTTTGGGATATCGGGCTTGGAATTCAGCCAGTACATCCTGCGTACCATCTCCTTCAATACTATCATGGTTAGCTGGCTCCACGTAGCTGTCATTTACTACAATTACTTCAAAATCAGGATAATCTTGAGTAAGGAAATGCTCCAGGTTCTTCTTAAGGTTTTCAGCCTCAAAACGAGCGCAAATAATTACAGAAACAGGCTCTGACCTTACCGCAAGATTCTTCTCCGAAGATTTATAAACCGCTACCCGAATCCAAAATCTGAACAGGAAAAACAACTGGGCCAAAGCAAAAACAGCAAACACTGCGGTTGTCCAAGTGGCCTCCTGAGACCAAGTACTAAAAAACATGTCTTTTTTGGAATAGTTTTGCGGCCTGCTGTACCAGACCTAGGGCCGCAAAAATAGCCAATTCAACATGCATTTCTCACTTACCGCCTCTGATTCTCTATCGAACGCCCGTGCCGGAGCATTTACCACGGACCATGGCACCATTCAAACGCCTATTTTTATGCCTGTAGGCACTGCTGGGACAGTAAAAGCGGTTAGTCAACAGCAACTTAAGGATAAAATCAAGGCACAAATTATCCTGGGCAATACTTACCATTTGTACCTCCGTCCAGGTCTTGAAATTCTTCACCAAGCGGGTGGTTTACACCGATTTAACGGGTGGGACAAGCCTATTTTAACCGATAGCGGTGGCTACCAAGTATTCTCATTGGCCGACAGAAGAAAGATAACGGAAGAAGGCGCTACTTTTTCTTCTCATATCGATGGTTCTCGCCATTTGTTCTCTCCTGAAAGAGTTATGGATATCGAACGGATGATTGGTGCTGACATCATCATGGCTTTTGATGAATGTACACCTTATCCATGCGATAAATCCTATGCCATGCAATCAATGGCACTCACCCATCGCTGGCTAGATCGTTGCATCAAGCGCCTTGATGAAACTGAGCCTCATTATGGCTACCGTCAGTTTTTATTTCCTATTGTTCAAGGTTCTGTTTACAGCGATTTAAGAAAACAATCAGCTGAGTACATAGCCTCCAAAGGCTGCGTAGGCAATGCCATTGGTGGTCTTTCTGTGGGAGAGCCTGCAGAGATGATGTATGAAATGACAGAGTTGGTATGCGGCATTCTACCCAAAGACAGACCACGATACCTAATGGGAGTGGGTACACCTGTTAACATATTGGAAAACATTGCATTAGGAGTTGATATGTTTGATTGTGTAATGCCAACCAGAAACGCACGTAATGGAATGTTGTTTACTTCTGAAGGAATTATCAACCTCAGAAACGAGAAATGGCGTAAGGATTTTAGCGCGCTCGACCCCAACTCAGATTTGGAAGAAGATCAGTTTTATACCAAAGCATATCTCAGTCATTTGTTTAGAGCAGGGGAGATGCTAGGGCCTATATTGGCCAGCCTTCATAACCTTCGCTTTTATCTATGGTTGGTTGAGGAAGCGCGCAAACACATCATCGCGGGAGATTTCTCCAGTTGGAAAGCCATGATGGTGCCTAAACTCGGTAACCGCTTATAAATCGGTTTTCGAGGAGAGCAAACGGATATTAACTTCGCACTATGAAGTTGGTTTCTTTTTGGGCGGATGAATTGCCCCGCCTCGGCCTTTGGCTCAATGGCAAAATCTACGACCTCAACCAATGCAATCCGGATATTCCGGACAATATGTCGGAGTTTCTGTTTGATGGCGAACCTGCGATGGCCCTGGCAAAAGCAGTGGAAGCGGCCATCCTTGCAGGCAAACTAGAGGTACAGCCAGCAGCCGAAGGAGCAGATTTGCTTGCTGCTCCCGTACCGCATCCTACCTCATGCCGCGATGGTTATGCTTTTCGCCAACATGTAGAAGCAGCTCGTCGTAATCGTGGGGTGCCTATGATTCCGGAATTCGACCAGTATCCTATCTTTTACTTCACCAATCATAACGCCATTCAAGGGCCTGGCCCCATAAGTTGTATGCCAGACCATTTTGAAAAACTCGATTTTGAGCTTGAAATAGCGGTAGTCATCGGTAAGCATGGTAGAAATATCCGTGCTGCTGAAGCTGATGATTACATCGCCGGCTTTATGATTATGAATGATATGAGTGCCAGAACGCTCCAAATGGAAGAAATGCTCCTCAACCTTGGCCCTGCAAAAGGTAAAGACTTCTCTACCGTGATTGGACCTTGGTTGGTTACACCAGATGAATTAGAACAGTTTGTGGTAGCCCCTAAAGAGGGTCATGTGGGTAAAAACTACAACTTGAAAATGGTTTGTAAGGTCAATAACAAGGTTGTATCGGAAGGTAATGTGGCAGATATGGACTGGACCTTTGCGGAAATCATTGAACGTTGTGCCTATGGGGTTGATATTCTACCTGGTGATGTTATTGGTAGCGGAACAGTAGGCACCGGTTGCTTCCTGGAATTGAACGGTACCGGCCTTCGCCTTGATCCGGAAAACTTTAAACCTCAATGGTTACAAGCTGGTGATACGGTTGAAATGGAGATTACCGGATTAGGAACTTTGGTTAATACCATTGAAAAAGAAGAGGATGACTTCTCTATCCTAAAGTTAAAAAAGAAGTAATTATCCGCTAAATAATACAGCAGGGGCTCACTACGGTGAGCCTTTATTGTTTAATCCAAATCGATCGAAATTCTTGATAGCGGCCTGAATACTTAAGCAAATAACTGCCGGCAGCTAAGTCAGAAACCACCCAAACTCGGCTGGTTTGAGATGGATACTGTTTCACCAATTGACCCTGTAGGTTATAAACTGATAGTACCAAGGGTGTTTCTTCCGGAAGTCCGGAAGTCTGTATAATGGTGGTGCCAGGGTTGGGGAAAACCTGAATATGGAGAGGTTTCAATAAAGAACTAGCAACAAGGCTTCCATTCATCCAATAAGTGCCACTATCGCCCAAAATCATCACCCTCCCATCTTGAAGCAGATGAATTCGATTACAATTGACGGTGGGGTTGAAAGTGCTATCAACCTGAAACGTTAAGCCTCGGTCGTAGCTTATACTCAGGGGAAACTGCCCCTGGCTTGCAAGTGCGAGCACCACACTGTCATTGATTATTTCTACCTCATCAATGGGATAGTCCAATCGGGTATTGCCCATCGTCCAGGTATTTCCCCGGTTGGTAGTATGAAAATTGACCCCACTTCGATATACAAGAATTCCCAAACTGTCATTAAAAAATTGAATGGCAGTGGTTTCCTGAATCATTCCGGTGGCAAGCATATTCACCATTTGCCAACTTTGGCCTTGGTCAGTGGTTTTGAACAAAGCACCATCATGATCGCCCACAAACCCAGTTAAGGTGTCCAGAAAGCAAGTTCGCCTCATAACACCTTGCCAAGAGGGAAGTCCAAGTGGGGCAAAAGAAAGGCCTCTATCACGACTCAACCATAATTGACTTAAAGTTGTATTTGAACCAACGGCGAAAAGATAGGGCGTACCCGAGACTGCTGAAATATCCTTGATACCAGGTGAACCAGGCCCGTTAACAGCAGTTACCCAAGTACGACCACTATCTATGCTTTTATACCAAAATTGTGGGCCTGTTTGGTTACCTGCCCAAATGGTAGTTCCCTGTCCTTGCACTAGCGCGGTTGTTTTTGCGGGAGCATTCGAGAAACCAGTCCAATTCAAGGTTGCATCTAAACTCAGCCAGGAATGGATAGAATCACTCAAAAGAATAGTTCCATTTCCAACCGCCAGTGCTTGGGTGAGTGAGGCTTGAACACCCAAGCGGTGTACCGTCCACTGCCCCCATACTGAAGTTGAGGATAGAAGAATAATCCAACATATAACAAGGCGAAATTTCATCCCTCAATTTAATGGCACCTCAACGAAGTAACCTAGTAGTTTGAAATTTAGCCTTAACGCATCAACGCATCACTTCCAGCCTCCACCAAGTGCTCTGTAAAGATTTACCCTGTTTTGCATCAACCGATTATGGAGATTTACCCATTGAAGTTCAGCTTCCAAAACACTTTTTTGTGCAGTGATAATTTCCAAGTAGTTGGCGTATCCGGCCATATAAAGTTCTCTGCTGGTGCTAACGGCTTTAATCAATTCGTTGGTTTCCTTGAGTTTGAATTGTCTTGCTTCAAGAAGATTCAACTCATTTTTTAATCCTGCATTCACCTCACCAACCGCCACAAAAAGCGATTGTTGATAGTCAAGTAAGCTTTCCTGCGCCCGAACTATGGCCATACGCTTTTGGGCTTTTAACCTACCTTGTTGAAAGATGGGTGCCATAAAACCACCCAAAGTTCCGGCAGCTAGAGAAGCAGGATTCCACAATAAGGCAGGGTTGAAAGCATTAAAAGCCAGGTTTCCGTTTAAAGTTAAAGAAGGGTAAAAAAATCTTCTGGCTGCTTCAACATCAGCATTCGCTGCTGCTAATTGTGCTTCTGCTTGACGCAAATCTGGTCTTCTGCTTAGCAATTGTAATGGAATTCCAGCACGAATGTCGATAGCTGGGACTTCTAAAGGTTTTTGAGTCGGAATGTTGATGGTACCAGGAAACTGTCCGGTAATTTGGTAAAAAACTCTCTCAGCTTCTGCAATTTCAGTTTTTACCTGATAAAAGAGTGACTGGGTATTTAGCAATTGAGCTTTAAACTGCTGTACCGCGAGTTCAGTTGCTTTTCCGGATTCTTTCATAGAAACCACCACTTCGAGCTCTTGTTCCTGAAGTTCGCGGTTTTTATTCACTACTTCGAGTTCATAATACAGAGCCTGAAGTCCGTAATAGCGTTGAGCAACCTCTGCTACTAATCGCGTTTTCAACGCTTTAAGACCTTCTTCAGAAGCTAGCAAGCGAGCTTGTGAAGCTTTTTTAAGCTTCTTAAACTTCCCCCAAAGATCTGCTTCCCATTGGGTTCTAATTCCTAAAAACAGCTCCGTGTAAGGATCTGGAATACGTTGATTCGGAGTGATATCAGGTGATAAATTGGTATCAAAGTTTCCAACGCCATTCATGGTATATCTTCCGAATCGGTCTATGCTTCCGGTGGCATATCCTTGAAGAGCAGGAAGACGAGCATTTCTTGCAAGTAGCAACTCAGCCTGTGCCAGTAAAACCCGCTGGTTGGCTTTTTTATAGTCAATGTTTCGGGTTAATGCTGAATCAATGAGGCTAATCAGGATGGAATCTTTGAAAAATACCTTCCAAGAAAGATCTCCCATCAATTGAGTAGTGTCAACAGAAGCCTTCGCCTGATATTGAGATGGAAGTGGAATGGTGTTTTTTAAATCTACATTATTGCCTGATTTACAGGCGCTAAGGCCAGATAAAACAACAAGAATAACTAAACCCTTAACCGCATGTTGAATATCTGAATGCTTAGTTTTCTTTTTCCCTAAACCGGAAAAAATCACGTACAGTCCTGGAACCAGCAACAATCCGATGATCGTCCCCATTAACATTCCCCCAGCTGCCGCTGTACCAATTGATCGATTTCCCATAGCACCGGCACCATCGGCAACAACCAATGGAATAAGTCCGGCAATGAAGGCAAAGGAAGTCATGAGGATAGGCCGTAAACGACTGGTAGCACCTTCTTTCGCAGCTTCCAAAGCCGACAAGCCTTCTTTCTCTCGCTGAATAGCGAACTCTACAATCAGAATCGCATTCTTCGCCAAGAGTCCAATCAGCATGACGAAGGAAACCTGTGCAAAAATGTTGTTATCAAGTCCTGTTACTTTCAACAAGAAGAATGCTCCGAATAATCCTGCCGGCATGGCCAGAAGAACGGGGAAGGGGAGCAAGAAACTCTCATATTGAGCCGACAGTAAAAGGTAAACAAAGAGCAGACATAGCAAGAAGATGCCGATGGCTTGGTTGCCGTTTAAAACCTGTTCGCGGGTCATGCCACTCCATTCATAATCAAAACCTTTTCCTAAAGTTTCATCTGCTACCTCCCGGATTGCATCCAGCGCTTCGCCACTGCTATAGCCAGGATTAACGTCGCCTGTCACAAATGCCGAAGTGTACATGTTGTAACGGGTAAGCTGCTCAGGGCCATAAACTCTTTCTAGCCTCAAAAAGGTTGAAAAGGGCACCATTTCTCCCACATTATTTCTAACATACAGGGATAAGATGTCTTCCGGTTTGGTGCGATACTGTGGTGCTGCCTGTACCATCACTTTGTACATCTGGCCAAAGCGGATGAAGTTGGTGGCGTAATAGCTTCCGAGTAGGGTTTGCAGGGTTTCCATGGCCTGATCTACTGTGACGCCTTTTTTCATGGCCATATCCTGATCTACATGAAGCAGATACTGAGGAAAAGTAGGGTCGAAGCTGGTAAATGCCTCCCTGATTTCAGGTCTTTTTTTAAGCTTTTCAAGAAATTGTTGGGTGGTTTGCGCCATTTGATCCAGTTGGCCATTTCTGTTTTTATCCAGCAACCTGAGCTCGAATCCTGAAGCATTACCAAAACCGGGAACGGTTGGTGGTGGAAAGTACTCTATATCAGCATCCTGAATGACTTCGCTTAAGCTATCTAACCGAAGAATTAACGCCTGTACGTTGTGTTCCCGTTCCTCCCAGCGCTTGAGGTTAATCATTCCCATGCCATAGGAAGCACCGGCAACCTCATTCACCAAGCTGTAACCAGCCAGAGAGGTGTAATTGTCTGCTTCAGGCAATTGCTTTACTACTGACCCAATCGCTTCCATCACTTGCTGGGTTCGCTCAACGGTTGCACCAGGAGGGGTAGTGACGTTGACATAAATCATACTTTGGTCTTCAGTCGGAATAAATCCTGCCGGCAACCAAGATCCCATCAAGCCGGCAGCAGCTGAGAATACCACAAGCATGCCTACAATCAGCATCCTTCTTCCCGCAGTTCGTGCTACCAAACCACCATAACGCTGTTCGGTTTGGTCGTATCGCTTATTGAAACCACGGAAAAATCGTGTAAGCAATCCGGGCTTTTGTGAAGGAACTGCATGGTGCGATTTCATGATCAAGGCACATAGTGCAGGAGTAAGGGTCAGCGCGTTGATACCTGAAATTCCGATAGAAACAGCAAGCGTAAGGGAGAACTGTCGATAAAATACCCCTACTGGGCCATCAAGAAAAGCAACTGGAATAAACACCGCCGACATAACCAAAGTGATGGCCACAATAGCTGCTGAAATTTCTTTCATGGCCGCGACGGTAGCTTCCAATGGCTTCATGTGCTGTTCCGTCATTTTCACGTGAACCGCCTCTACTACTACAATGGCGTCATCCACTACAATACCAATAGCTAATACTAAAGCGAATAGCGTCAATAAGTTGATAGAGAAGCCCATAGCCAACATAAAGGCTAAAGTTCCAATCAATGCAACCGGAACTGCTAATGCAGGAATCAGGGTAGAGCGCCAGTCTTGTAGGAAAAGGAAAATAACAATGAATACGAGGATAAAAGCTTCTATCAAGGTTGCGATAACCTTGCTGATGGAAGCATCAAGAAAGCGGCTCACATCATAAGCGTAGTTGTAAGTCATGCCAGGAGGGAACTGCTCTTTTTTCAGTTCTTCCATCTTGGCTTTGATATTCTTGATCACGTCACGTGCGTTAGAACCCGGACGTTGTTTAATCATGATAGAGGCTGAAGGCTTGCCGTCGGTTTGCGATACCATGCCATAGCTCATGGTTCCAAACTCGATATCAGCCACGTCTTTCAGTTTGAGCAAAGACCCATCCGGTTGAGCACGAAGTACGACTTCCTGATATTGGCCGGGAAGGTTCATCTTACCGGTGTAGCGCAAAACATATTGCAAATCTTGGCTCATTCGGCCACTGCTTTCGCCGGTTTTTCCTGGAGCTGCTTCTACGTTTTGTTTTCTTAAAGCCTCCAGAATTTCATCGGTACCTATTTTGTACGCGAGCATTCGGTCAGGCTTCAGCCAAACTCGCATGCTGTACTCTCGCTGGCCCATGATTTCCGCGAAGCCTACACCTTCAATACGCTTGAGTTCCTGAAGTACGTTGATGTCGGCAAAGTTGTAGATAAACTCTTCGTCCGCCTGGTCATCTTCACTGAACAGATTGAGGAACAACAGCATACTGTTTACCTCTTTTTCTGTTGTTACCCCTGCCTTGATTACCTCCTGCGGAAGTTCGTCAATCACCGTCATAACCCGGTTTTGAACGTTTACCGCCGCCACATCTGGGTCGGTACCAACTTTGAAATAAACTTGTATGAGGGTAATTCCATTGTTGGATGAAACACTGCTCATAGAAGTCATGCCAGGAACGCCATTGATGGCACGTTCTAAAGGTGTAGCAACCGCTTTGGTACAAACTTCAGCATTGGCACCATTGTACTTGGCAGTTACTACCACCGAAGGTGGGACAATGTCAGGAAACTGGGTGATTGGAAGTTGGAACAACGCCAATACTCCCAGTAAAAGGATGATTAAGGAGATTACCAGCGATAAAACCGGCCTTCTTACAAAAACTTCCATGAATTATCGCTTGAAAGAGTTTGAAAAAGCTACAGCACGACTTTTTACAACTGGAGAAATGCGCTGGCCTTCTTTCAAATTTTGAGTTCCCTCAATTACGATGGTTTCACCGGTATTCAATCCACTTTCAACCACGTAAAGCCCACCGAGGCGCATCAGTGGGCTAAATGCGCGCAGTTGAAGGCTGCTATCCTTTTGAACTACGAACACAAAGTTCTTGTCCTGAACTTCGAATACTGCTTTTTGAGGAATCATGAGCGCTTTTTTCAACGTTCTACTGAGCCTGACTTTGCCACTGCTACCATGTTTGAGGAGTTTTTCCGGATTCTTAAATCTGGCTCGGAAGGCTATCGAACCGGTATTTCGGTCGATTTCTCCCTCCATGGTTTCAATTCTACCATCGTAAGGATAGGTATGTCCATCAGCAGTGTTGAGCTTAACTTTGCTTTTACTTTCTGCAGGGTCTCCGCTATCGTTTCTACCCCAAGCCAAGTAGTCGTTTTCTGATACCGGAAAATAAGCAAACACCTCTTCAACATCTGATAAGGAGGTCAGTAGGGTTCCCGATTCAACTAAGCTGCCGAGTCGTAAGGGCAATCGGTCGATGGTGCCGGAAAAAGGAGACGTAATTTTGCAAAACTTCAACATCAGTCGTGCTTCATCAAGCGAAGCCATAGCTTCCATAGACCGTGCCTGCTGAACTTGCACTTTCGCCTCTGCCAAATGCACTTCAGTAGGACTCACAATGTTCTTGGCTAAGAGGCTTTTTAATCGATCAACCTCCACTTGGGCAGCTTTTACTTCTGCTAGAGCTGAGCGATAGGATGCTTCGGCTTTCTCTAAGGCTAACCTAAAGGGTGCTTCGTTAAGCTGAAACAGGACTTGACCCTCTTTTACAAACTGGCCTTCGTCCACTAAAACACGCTCCAGATAACCAGATACTCTTGATCGTATCTCCACGTTTCTGCGTGCTTCTATGTGCGCTACGAAAGCACGCTCCACCAACGTATCAATGCTGGTAATGGTGTAAACAGGATATTGATCCGGATTCTCACCGGTATTTTCTGCAGAATTGTTGCAGGATGTTAAAAAAAGAAATGAAAGGGCAAAAACCCAAAGAGAAATTTGCTGTAAAAACATGAAGAATTTTGAGGTTAAAGGACAACAACGAATTAGCAAAATGCCATCGTCCGTGGAGGTGGAGATTCTGTTCCACCATAACCCCAATTCAAATACTGTAAATAGTCCCGATTGGTTTGCTGAAAGATAAAATTGAAGGCTAGCAATGGCAAATTGTCAGAGAAAAAATCAGTTAATAGTTGAAATTCTTGCTCTTCTATATGATCACTTTCTTCTTGCTCTTCCATGATGTCTGCTACTTCAATAACCTCGAAAGAAAAGGTGTTTTCAGGAAGTGAACTCAATATAACAAATCCAGTAATAGCCATTAACCAGGCTAGTACGAATAAGCTTGACAGGGAATATTTGAGCTTTTTGAAGTTTACAACGTGCATGAACTCTTACAAAACAGAAATCTTGGCTGAGTGTTTAAAGGTCTGCAATAAATTATTAATCTTTTTCTAATTTCTGTCACAAATGCGGCAATAGGCAAGGAAAATAGAACGGTTAAGGGTTAATAAATCCGCTTAATTTTGACCCATGCAAAACTTTACTGCTTACAACCCTGTAAAACTTCACTTTGGAGAAGGCTGTTTAAAAAACCTCAAGGAAGAAGCCGGAAAATGGATGACGAAAGCGCTCATCATCATCGGGAAGGGAAGCGTGAAGCGCAACGGGGTTCTGACTCAAGTAACCAACAACCTCGATCATGCAGGCATTCCTTACACCGTATTTGAGGGTGTAAAGTCGAACCCTGAATACCAAGCTGCCGATGCAGCCGTAAAGCAAGGGAAAGATTTCGGTGCCGATGGCGTGATTGCTGTCGGTGGCGGATCAGTCATCGATACCGCTAAAGCAGTAGCATTAGGTTTAAAATACGATGGCAGCGTTTGGGATTTTTATGGCCCTCGCAAACAGTTTCCTCAGCATGCTGCTCCTCTGCTCGCTGTGCTTACGCTGGCTGCCACAGGAACAGAAATGAACTGTTTCTCCGTATTGCAGGATACCCAATCAGGGCAAAAGTTCGGAACAGGCCATCCCAATATGTATCCTAAGGCCTCTTTCCTCGATCCTGCTTTTACCCTTAGCGTAAACGCTCCATATACGGCGGCAGGAATCGCAGATTTAATTGCTCATACGCTTGAACAGTATTTCGACCCTTCCTTCGCGCCGTTTACCGATGCTATCTCCGCAGAGCTTATTCGCCAAGCTTTTCATTGGGGACTCATTTTGATGAGAGATTTGCAAAATCTGGAAGCTAGAACGCAAGTGATGTGGTTGGCAACGGTAGCGCTTAATGGAACTTTAGCTGCTGGAAAAAAAGGGGGCGACTGGGGCGTACATGCCGTAGAGCACGTGTTAAGCGTTCGTTTTGATGTGCCCCATGGCGACGGATTGTCGGTGGTGTATCCGGCTTGGATGAAACTCAAGTATGGCCAGATTCAGGATAAGCTGCAAATGTTGACCGATCGTTGTACACATTCGGAGCTCACCGCACCCGATTTTATCCAGCGTCTTGAGCAGTTCTTCCGAATGATTGGAAGCCCGATTAGAATGGCAGACCTAGGGATTGCTCCTGAAGAAGATGCCGGAATTGTGGCTTTGTGTCAAGCCAATCATGCCAGAGGCGTATTCTTCGACCTCAGCGAGGCCGATCACCGTCAACTATTGGAGTTGGCCAGGGCATAAGCTTGGATATACGGCCGTCACTTTCAGATTATATCGTCTGCCGGCGGTAGATGATGTAATCTGAAGGTTGTGGAATAATGCCCGATTCTCTCATCTTCATCACAATCTGCGCCCTATGATGGGTGCTGTGGTTGTTGATGTGAAATAAGATGTCCCTGACGCTGTTCTTGAAAGATTTCCCCTGGGTATTTTGGTAATGAATAACCATATCTAGCGGGATATTATCCAAAATTCTGAGCGTATTGAGGTGATGGGCTTCGTTGTGGTGATAGTAAGATTCGGGTGCAAACAATGAAAAAACCTCTCCGGGTTCTTCTCCTAAAATTCGTGCATTCCAGATTTGTTGCGCATTAAGCAAATGGCAGAATAGCCCCTGACATGTTTGCGGTAGGCTGGCTTCATGCGTGGTAAGGGGCTCAATCAAAGCGTGGTTTGCCTGATGGTGAAAGTGGAAGATTTCTTTGAAAAAGGAAGTCATAATGCAGTGTCCTAAAAGTACAGGTCACTTCCTTTCATTTAATAGTAAACAGATTAAGATTACATGAGAATAGGATAAAGGGATGAAAAGTGGTTTTTTCAGGCTTGCGCACTAAGCACCAGCTTGAATACCCAGATTTCGAGAATCTCACTCACAGGCAAATCGTAGGGAGCAAATTCCGGATTCTGGGAAACCATGAGCAGGTGGAGCGGGTCTTGTGGCTTTCGATATACCAGCTTAAATACAATCCCTTCCGAGCGTGTGAGTACCACGCAACGTGTTCCGTCTTTCAGGCGATTCCAGTCGTCTAGGTATTCAGAAATGACCCATGCCCCGGAGGGAATGGGCAGCATAGAATCGCCACTGAGTTGAAAACTGCGATACTTTCGTTGCTTGCTCAAGAAAGGCAGTTGAAACCGGGGTAAGTCGCCAATAAACTCCGGATCGGAATAGCCGCTGGCGTAACCCGCTCGTGCTTTTTCACTCACTACTTCAATGTATTCCTGCTCTTCTGCGTCAACGGTAGTGGCGAGCACCCTGAGCTGGCTGCCGCTCATGTGGCGGACAGGGTCGAACGTGAGCTCCTGTAGCTTTTTCTCCGATAAGCCTTGCAGAGCAGTCCGCAGCAAATGGTCCGCGCTGATGGAAAAAAAGTCAGACAACTTCACCAAGGCCTCTAAGGTAGGCTTGATGGTGCCTTCGTAACCCGCTAGCTGGGAACGGCTGAACCCCATTCTGGCCGCGGCTTCCGCTTGTGTGAGCTTCAGTCGCTGGCGCAAAAAGCGAATATTGGCATGAATTACTTGACTCATGGCTGTTTGTTTGATTATCAAATATAAGACTATTTAATTAACAACTCTCTGTATAACCTTTTTTAATTCACTTAAATGTGGATAAGTTTTGAAATGATGAAAATTCATAATGTCTATATTGTATGAATAATAATGTCAATATAACAAACAATCAGATGGAGGCATTATGCAGACAAGTGGTACACATGGACCTCGACAGTTTTTTTGTTTCGGTAGAGCGGCTCAAAGACAGCAGGCTGGAGGGGAGGCCGCTGCTGATAGGGGGCACAGGGGAGCGAGCGGTGGTGGCGGCGTGCAGCTACGAAACACGCGCCTGCGGGGTCCACTCGGCCATGCCCATGAAGCTGGCCCGCCGCCTTTGCCCGGAGGCTATCGTCATGAATGGCGATCACGAGCGATACTCCCACTACTCCCGAGAGGTCAGCAGCCTGATCCGGGAGGCTGTCCCCGTATTTGAACAAGCGTCTATCGACGAGTTCTACCTCGACATGACCGGCATGGAGCGTTTCTTCGGTACGTTTACCTTAGCCTCCGAACTTCGTCAGCGTGTTGCAAAAGAAATAGGCCTGCCGCTATCGTTTGGCCTCTCTACCAGCAAAACAGTTTCAAAAGTGGCAACAGGTGAGGCCAAACCCAATGGGCAACTCCGTGTAGAGGCCGGCACCGAAAAGCCTTTTCTTGCGCCTCTTCCGGTGGGCCGCCTCCCTATGGTGGGCGAAAAAACCGCTTCTATGCTCCAGGGAATGGGCGTCAACCGCATTCAAACCCTTCAGCAAATGCCCGTACGCCTCCTCGAACGCGCCCTTGGCCAAAATGGACGCAGCATCTGGGAACGCGCCAACGGCATCGACCTGACTCCCGTTGAACCTTATCAGGAACAGAAATCGGTCTCCTCGGAAGAAACTTTTACTCACGACACTGCCGATATCGCCTTTCTGCGTGCCCGCCTCATCGCCATGACCGAAGCCCTCAGCCAGCAACTCCGACGCATGCCCAAATTGACCGGCTGTGTTACAGTAAAAATCCGCTATGCCGACTTCGATACCCGCACCCGCCAGCAAACGGTGCCTTATACGGCCTCCGACCAGCGCTTGCTCCCTGTTGTTCATCACCTCTTCGACCGCCTCTACGAACGCCGCCTCATGATTCGCCTCATCGGAGTCAGGTTCAGTCATCTTGTAGGGGGCCATGAACCGCTCGATCTCTTCCAAGACCGCCAGGAAGCCATTCGCCTCACCCAAGCAATCGACCGTCTCAATGCCCGATTCGGCGATCGTACCGTTGCACGTGCCGCCGGTCAGCCCTCAGGAAGAGGCCGTTAGCTCATTATTTAATACCTAATGGTCCTATATTTTAACAATTTATCCGATTTTGTCATAGTTTTGCGCAAAATAAAGACAATGAAGAAGATAGGCATTCTGCATGGACAGGAGAATACCTTTCCAAACGCTTTCGTTGAACGCGTCAACAGCAAGAATATCCCCGGTATCGTAGCCGAGGCCGTTAGCATCGACAAGGTTATGCAAGCGGTTCCCTCTGACTACACCGTTATTATCGACCGAATCTCCCAGGATGTTCCATTCTATCGCGGATTCCTTAAAAATGCCGCCATCGGTGGAACGGCTGTTATCAACAACCCTTTCTGGTGGAGCGCCGACGAGAAGTTCTTCAACAACGCCCTCGCAGAGCATGTTGGAGTTCCGGTACCTAAATCCGTATTGCTCCCTTCCAGGGACATGCCCAACGATACCAACGAAAACTCTTTCCGTAACCTCAAATATCCCCTCGACTGGGAAGCCATCTTCAACTATACCGGCTTTCCTGCTTACATGAAGCCGTTCGATGGTGGTGGCTGGAAACATGTTTATAAATTGGAGTCTTCAGACGACTTCTTCAATAAGTTTCAGGAAACCGGACAGGTGGTCATGATGCTTCAGGAAGAAATCGTATTCGATGCTTACTTCCGCTGCTACTGCCTCGGTGGCAAGTATGTGTTGGTAATGCCTTACGAACCACGCAACGCGCCACACCTCCGCTATGTGGTGGAAGGCTATCAGCCAAATCCGGAGTTGCTGAAGAAGGTAGAAGACTATTGCTTGCGCCTCAACCGTGCCCTCGGCTACGACTTCAACACCGTGGAGTTTGCCGTTCGCGATGGAGTTCCTTACGCCATCGACTTCTGCAACCCGGCTCCTGATGCTGACGTTCACTCTGTTGGAGAAGAAAACTTCGAGTGGGTAGTGGAACACGCAGCTTTACTTGCTATCGAGCGTGCACAAGCAGCGAAACCAGGCCAGATGAACCTCACTTGGGGTACTTTCATCCGCCATGCTGTTGATGGACTTCCCGCCAATGGCGAGGTGAAGAAAGCACCTGCTAAGAAAGCCGCTGCTCCTAAAGTTGAAGCTCCTGCCGCCGCTGAGGTTGCCAACACCGCTGCTACTCCTGAAGCAGCTCCTGCTGCCGAAGAGCCGGCTCCTGCAAAAGCCCCCAAGAAAGTAGCTTCCAAAGCCAAGAAAGCGTAATTCATTTCGCTTTCCTCTTTTATCATGGCTGTTTCCCTCTCAGGAGACAGCCATTTTTTTTTGGGCGTGCCCCACTGCCCGATGCAACATGCTGCTCATGCACCTTTCGCCACGGGCAGCGGGTCGGGCCACTCCGGGGTGCCGTGCTTCGCACCTCGCTTCGCTCGCCCTCCATGTCCCTCACGCGGGGCTAAATCGCCATAGGCTTGCTTTTCTTTAAACAGAACTTCTATCCTTGCTTGGGGCTGTTGTCGTACCTCTATTTTCCTGTTCAGACCATCCGATTAACCTTAAGAAAAGTCTTTTTCCCCTTAATGCTTGTCCGATTAATCGTAACGGATTCCTGATTGATTGTAATCGATTGCCGATTGAGGCTGCACATTTCCCGAATGATCGTGTGAGGTTGCAGATGGCCTATAATTAATTGCAGATTGACTTTAGCAGTTTCCTTTCTTATGCTATTCGTTTCCAGATTGATGCTACGCATTTCCTTCTTTACCTTATGAAACGGATATACCCTTGTAACTGCTTGCTGATTGAGTTGAAGCATTTCCATATTCATTGGGTTCATTTCCCGAAGGGCTTTGCCGGGTTGACCGGTTAACTTACAGGTTTCATGAACGGATAAAGCTTTGTCATTTTTTTACAGGCACACTTCGAACAGTTTGTAAAAAAAAATCTCTGAGACCTTAATAGCGTTTTATATGTCTTTTGGAAGAATGTCCATCGCGCTTGCGCTTAGCTTTAGAAAAATGCAAATCTTCATAATCTGCTATCTGGATATTAAGATTCTTGTATATTTTAATGGTGTAAATTTCTCTAACCCCCCTTTTTCCTTAGGAGAAACCAAGTTCTAAAAATTTATATCTTGAATGAGACGAATAGACAACGCTCGACTTGAAGCCCTTCAAAGGGCTTTGGAAACCTTGAATTCCAATCAAACAGTTTTTGAAACATTTAAACCTTTAAAAGCCAGGCACGATGCCTTAAAGGCCAAACTTGCAAATCTTGAAACCTTGCGCAATAGCCTAAGTGTAAGTAGCGAAGGGAGCTCTGCGGAGAAAAGAGCAGCGTTTGCTAAGCTTCGAGACCTTACCGTGGATTTGGCCAAAATAGGGGAGGTTTGGGCCCACGAACAGCAGCTTCCCCACTTACTTCCTATCTTCGA
Source organism: Bacteroidota bacterium (assembly GCA_027484125.1). Lineage (GTDB taxonomy): Bacteria > Bacteroidota > Bacteroidia > UBA7662 > JAIXUI01 > JAIXUI01. Next base: position 97,076 of record JAIXUI010000015.1, read on the forward strand.
TATAGAGCCTTCCGACTTTCAGTACGCTACCTTCTTAGATGCGTTGGAGTTAGCAAAAAATGTAGAACAGGCGCTGCGTCCCCATTTAAAGGATTTGGTGGACTTTGAAGTTACCGCAACCGACCTTGAAGCACTGCTTGATGCCATCGAACAGTCAAGAGATTTGATGCCTAAACCTCGTTTACAGATAAGTGAGAAGAAAAGCATCAACGAGGCATACCGCGTTCAATTGAATGAGGCCGGTGTATTAGCGCGTCAAATAGAAAACCTACTTCTTGGAAAGTTTAGAACCAGTCATGCTGATTTCGTGAATCGGTTTATTGCGTCGAGCAGAATTTATGATCCGCATACCCGCAAGACCGCCGTTCGAATTGAAGTAACCAATGCTTTGGGCCAACCACTACCGGACGTAGTTTGTGATATTCTTGAACTTACCGGGGAAGAACAAAGTACCGACGAGCATGGTAAGGCAGAAATTCTTGGAATCAGAGCAGGGAGTTACACCCTTGAAGTCAAGAAATCGGGATTAACCGCCTCTAAACATGCGGTTACCGTGAAACGCGGGCAGAAAGTACAGTTAAAACTCCAACTCGACGCCTAACCTTATCTTTAACTAACCACTATTAAACCTCAACCTCCATTAGGCAATTGGAAAAAGGGTGCCCAATGGGGGTTGTTCTATTTTTTATCGTGTTCAATCTTGTTGCCCGTTGCTCGACCACCTAAGATTTGTTGATTATCTTAGTAATATCAACCATTCATTATCAAGACCATCATGGCAGCTAGTTTATGCATCGTGTTCAACACCAAGTTGACGGGAAAAGAAACGGAGGAAGATTGGCAGAAATACTGCGACATGCTGAATGCCTCCGGCCGTTTCGAAGCGTATTACCTCAATGAGGTAAGTGAGACAGATAAATGGAGCTTTGAGATTGATCAGATCAATGAAGATTCCAATGGCCATCACCTTGTTGTACTTGATGGTCCAAGCAATACTATAAATCTTTATCCTGATTTAGGTTTTATGGGCACTAGTTATAGTTTTAGTCACCTATATGAGTTCGGTCAGGAAGCCTATGATTCCGGTTCTATTTTATGGAAAGAGAGAAAAAGTATTTATGATTTAATCTCCCTGTTTGGAGGGACAGAGGTTATTTATGTCGCTGATGACCGTTATCCTAAAATCACCTATTTAGAAGAGCTTTATGCTGGAATGCCTTATGAAACCATTAAATCACAACTTCTACAACTGTTTGGTCCGCCTGTGACCGACTATAGGGATTTGAATGAAGACATGTACAATCCTTACGATTTGAAAGAATTCTTTCTGGATGATTTTGCGGACATAAAAAGTGAGTTTAACCCTTACTTTACCACCGATCAGTTTCGGGAGGATAAGGCTAGGAAAGTGAATTTGCCCATGAAATTATCGGAAGAGGCATTGAAAGCCATCGCCGTTCTCCTCTATAAGCATCATGAGATGGTTTATGGAGAGCGTTTAATGGACGTACTTAATGAAAGAATTGGGCTGTATCATTTAGACCCTGATACTAAGACAGATGCTGTTCTTGCTTTTTTCTTCAAGCAGATGGAGCTAAAGAATGGCAAACGAGAGTTAGAAAAATTCCTGATACAGTATTTTTCTCCTTCCAAGTTTCAGGATAGAATGAATGACCACGGCCGATTTATAGCCACCTTAAACCTCCATTTAAGAGAAGAAGGATGGTTAGCACACCGAGAAGGGGATACCTTAATCTTTTTAGATATACGGCGGGTTAGGGATTGATGGGGGGGTAATGCAGTTGGGTAGGTTGATTTAATGCTTAAAACGCTTTAAACTTATCTCCCAAGTAATGCTTCAAGTTCCATTTTTTGGTGGTGTCTAGGGCACGTTCTAAGCAGATGAACTTTTTGCCTGAATTTTTTGAGTTAATGGACTTGCCTGAATTGATTTGCTTGAAATGCTCTACAGTTTCCATGTCTATTTCATTGTCGAGGCAGAGTAGGGTTTCTTTCCCGTTGTCTGGATCAGAATTTACAGAATTTGCAGAATTAATTGGATTATCTGAATTTACAGAATGTGCGGAATTTAAGGGTGAATAGGATTTTTCTTTGGCAAGTAGGACTTCGTTTTTGGTAAACTCCGGTTGTTTCTCTAGGGTGTAGTTGAGCATAAACCCGTTTTTAATTAAAATTTCTGTTATCAGTTCTTCCTTGTTGAAAGCATTTACGAGTTGCGCTTCTTTATCACGGATGTACTTCTTCAACAGTTCGATGTTTTCTTCGGTTGTTTTTTCAGGATCGGGCGCAAATTCTACTCTTGGGAAGTTGGATTTGACCAATTTAAATACTTTGAATCCTAGATTAGAATTTACTGAATTTCCGTTTGTGAATAAATCGGGTTGCTCCTTTTTCTTTTCTTTAATGATTCGTTCAACGACCCGTTTATTACGTTCAATCGTTATATCGCTGATTTTTTTGTAACCGGCTTTGAAGGCTTCGCTTTTTTCGTCTGTAGCTTCGGGTATTTGAACAAGGATGAATTTTCTGTTTCCGTTATCTTCTAAATTTAATTCATTTATTGCGTGACCTGTTGTTCCAGAGCCTGCAAAGAAGTCCATAAAAATATCTCCACCATTTACTGAAAGTTCTGCAATCCTTTTTAGTAGCCTAACTGGCTTTGGAGTATCAAAATACTGCTCACCATCAAACAGTTTTCTGCATTCTTGTGCTGCTTCCTGATTGTGTCCAACCTCTTTATGATACCAAATTGTTAATGGAGTTATACCCTCTTTAACTTCACTTAAAAAACGTTTCAATCGTGGCACATTATCTCCGCCTTCACCAAACCAAACTCTATTATCATCAATGAGTTCTTGAAATTTTTCTTTTGAAAATCGCCAGCATACTCCTTTCGGTGGATTTACTTTTCTTCCAGATGGTGTTGTTACTTCAAAATCGTATTGTGCGTTATAGGTTTTTACAGTCATATCACCCGAAACCCATTCTCCACGCTCATCATTATCAGGATTTTTATATCGTGCTAATGCTCCTTCGTTTCTATTAAGTAAAAAAGGACGATAGATTTCTTTGTCTTTTGCATAGCAAATAATGTGGTCATGATTTGCTGAAAACCACTTTGCGTCATTAGAAGGGGCAAATTTTTTCTCCCAAATTACATTTGAGATAAAATTCTCCTCTCCAAAAACCTCATCACACAACTTTCTCAAGTGGTGAACTTCATTATCATCAATAGAAATAAATATTGCACCATCTTCTCTCAAAAGTTGCCTTGCAATCAGCAAACGGCTATA
>JAIXUI010000023.1 GCA_027484125.1 Bacteroidota bacterium
GTCTAACACCAAAGCATCTTTAGGTTGAACCAAGGGGCTTTCCTTTCTAGTGGTATCCAGATGGTCACGATGAGCTAAATTTTCTTTGATATCCTCTAAGTGGACCTCTTCACCTTTAGCGGTAAGTTCATCAAAACGGCGTTTGGCACGAATGTCAGGGTCGGCTGTCATGAAGATTTTGAGTTCTGCTTCCGGGAAAACATGGCTTCCAATATCACGGCCATCCATCACAATGCCTTTATTTCTACCAGCCTTACGTTGCAAACTTACCATGGACTTTCGTACTTCTTTGATGGCCGATACTTCAGAAACCATTGAAGAAACGCGAACACTACGAATGGCATCTTCAACGCATTCATCGTTTAAGAAAGTTTCCTGACTTTCCAAAGTAGGATTGACTTTAAACTGAATGTCAATTTGCTTAAGCGCTTCTTTCACCGCTTTGTCGTCGTCAAGCGGAATTTGATTATTCATAAAATACAGGGTTACAGCCCTGTACATTGCTCCGGAATCAATGTAGGAATATCCTAACATGCGGGCAAGGGCTTTTGCCATAGTACTTTTTCCACAAGAGGAAAAACCATCTATGGCAATGATGATTTTGCGCTGCATGTTCGCAAAGGTAACTTCACTAAGCCGAAAAAACATAGGTAAAATGCCAATATCCTCGCATCATTTTTTTATTCGGCTAATTCTCTTCTACTTACCAAGTTCAATGTCTCGATGAACGCCTCATTTTTTGCTCTCCGTCTTATTTTCGCCTCATGAATTCGACTTGGTTAAGTAGGACTGCCTTGCTGTTGGAGCCTTTTCAAATGGAAGCATTGGCCAAAGCGCATGTTTTGGTAGTGGGCTTAGGAGGAGTTGGGTCTTTCGCAGCCGAATTTTTGGTAAGAGCAGGTGTTGGTGCCCTCACCATAGTCGATGGTGATGTGGTAGAAGCAAGTAATCGCAATCGGCAGTTACCCGCCTTAGTGAGTTCAGAAGGGCAGCCCAAAGCTGCCTGGATGTCGGAGCGTTTAAAAGATATTAACCCCGAGCTTCAACTGAATGCGATAGAAGGATTTATGACAGCTCCTTTTTTAGCTGAAGTGTTGAATCATCGTTTCGATTATGTAGTGGATGCCATCGATACCCTATCTCCTAAAACCGACTTGGTTAAGCTCACGCTTGAACGGGGCTACCCATTGATTTCATCTATGGGAGCAGGTGGAAAACTAGATCCAGCCTTTATTAAAATTGCCGACATCGGTCAGACATATAACTGCTTTTTTGCCCAGCAGCTTCGTAAAAATCTTAAGCGTTCAAATATCAGATCCGGCTTCAAAGCGGTGTTTTCGTCTGAATTACCGGATAAATCTAAGGTGAAAGAAGTTGCAGGGGTCAAGTATAAGAAGTCTATTCTAGGCACCATATCTTATATTCCTGCACTTTTCGGTGCCTATTGTGCCTCGGTGGTGATTCGTGATTTGTCTGAAATTCCTTTCAATTTGGAGCGAAATCCATTGAATGAACTCAAGCCAAAAAAGCGTAAAAAGAAGAAAAAGAAGTGATTAGTTGCTCATGATGATCTTCTCTTCATTCCTGAAGAAATGGAATTCATTGAGTGCGTAATCGTTGCTTGCCTCCACTGTAATCCATTGTCCGAACCGAAAAAACCATTTGGTTCTAAGACTAACGATTCCTTGAAGAAGGTACGCTGCAACGTAAGGATTGGTAACTATTTTCAGTTGCTTCTCGTTTTGAACCTTCACCAAATGGGTAAGTTGTGCTTCAATTTGGTCCACTAAAACGCGGCTTTTTCGAATGGAGCCGGTTCCTTCACAGGTAGGGCAAACTTCTTGGGTAGCAAGTACTACTTCCGGGCGTACTCTTTGTCTGGTAATTTGCAATAAGCCAAAACGAGACACCGGCAAGATGGTATGACGCGCTCTGTCTGCTGACATAAGCTCGGTCATTCTATCGAACAACTGCTTTCTGTAAACCGGTGAGGGCATGTCAATTAAATCCACTACAATGATTCCGCCTAAATCGCGAAGTCGGAGTTGGCGCGCAATCTCCTCCACGGCCTCCATATTGGTTTGGAAGGCGTTTTCTTCCTGATTCAGTTGGCTGTTTCGGTTGCCGGAATTTACATCCACCACATGCATGGCTTCAGTTCGGTCGAAAATGAGGTAAGCTCCACCCTTCAATGAAACGGTTTTTCCGAAACTATTCAGTATTTGCCGTTCAACGTCGTACTGGTCAAATAAGGATTTTTTGCCTTTATATAGTTTGATTATTTCCGTTTGTTCCGGGGCAATGGTATGAAGATATACTTTTAATTCTTTGTAGATAGTTTCATCGTTCGTTACGATTTCGTTGAAACTATCGTTTAGCAAATCTCGAAGCAGGCCTTGAGTGCGATTCATTTCCTGAAAAACTCTGGTAGGCGGAGCGGCAACAGCCATTTCCTTAACTAGATTTTTCCAGGATTCAGTAAGTCTTTGTAAATCTTCTGTGATTTCTTCTATCGAAATGCCTTCCGCAGCTGTTCGTATTATTACACCAAAGCCCTTTTCCTTGACTTGAAGTACAATTCGTTTAAGGCGAGTGCGCTCTGCGTTAGAAGCAATTTTTTTAGATACCGATACTGACTCTGAGAAGGGCACGAGCACCACAAACCTGCCGGCAAAAGAAAGCTCGGAGGTAAGTCGAGGGCCTTTGGTACTGATGGGTTCTTTTACAATTTGCACCAGCACTGTTTCGGACTTTGCCAGTACGTCTGTGATTTTTCCGTCTTTGGCAATGGGTTCCTCTAACTGAAAATGGCGAAAAAGGCCATTTTTATGTCGCCCTGCCTTTACTTCTGAAGAGAATTTAGCAAGGCTACCAAACTGCTCACCGAGGTCGAGATAATGAAGAAACGCATCTTTGTCATGCCCAACGTCAATAAATGCAGCGTTGAGAGAGCCAGACAATTTTTTAACAACGCCTAGGAAGACATCTCCAACAGCGAAGGATTTCCCGGATTCTTCCTTGTGAATTTCAATGAGGCGTTCTTCCTCAAGAATAGCGAGTACTGTTTCCTCCGGGCCGGAGTTGATAAGGAGAGTTTTATTCAAATCAATAAAAACTTTACCGCGGGATTAAGCTATAACACTTCAATCCCGCGGTTAAATCAATCAGAGGAAGTTTACTTCTTCTTATGACGGTTCTTTCTTAGTCTTTTTTTACGCTTGTGCGTAGCGATCTTATGACGCTTTCTTTTTTTTCCGCAGGGCATGGTTGAAAATTTAAAAGGTTATGGTTTCGATTGTTTGATTTGGTTCATGAAGGCATCTACTTGTTGGAGTACCGCGGGATCTTTTACAAGAGCCTTGTAAGTCTCGAGTGCTTTCAAAGCTTCAGGAACATTTTGCAAGTTGTACCAAGCTTCGCCTTTGCCTAGCCATGCATCCGGAAATGCCGGATAATGCCGGTTAATTAAGTTGAAGCGGTTGATGGCCTTATCAAATTGAGAGGAGCGTATCGACAATTGAGCCAAGTGAAAGTTAGCTTTCAGATGAAGGCTATCTTTTTGTGTAATCTCTCTCAGTTTTTGGATTCCTGCCATCGGATTGTCACCAAGTAGTGCCAAAGCATTTCCGTACTCTGCTTGCACGTTTAAGTCTTCTGGAGCAAGCTCAGTTGCCTTAAGTAAGGCCTTAAGTGCGCGTTCAGATAGAAAAGGGCGAAGGGTTGAATCTTGAGCCATGTCAGCTGCGGCGAGGAAACGTGTTCCAGCTAAAGCGGATAGCCCGGAAGAGGCTGTGATTTTGGCAGCGCTATCATAATACAAACCAGCAATACCCCACTGGGTATTTTTGTCCCAGAGGTCTGCAATTTGCACCAGCGATGCCGTTTTATCCTTATCAGTCGTCGCTTTTTTGAAGAGGCTGTCTAGTTTTTCGGCCTCTTTTTTGGCTTCTGGGGAAAGGTTGTTTCTAGCCTCGAGAATTAAGCTTTGGGCACTAATGGTTTGCTGCAACTTCTCTGAACTTGGGGATTCGGTTTGCAAGGCGGTCTTCTTTCCGAATACGAAAAGCGCCACGCCTGTTAGCGTAAGTCCACCTATCAATAAAAGTTGCTGGCGATTCATTAAGCCTCTACTGGTTTAGTAACGTTAGTTTTGACTTCTTCGATGAAAGTCTTGGAAGGCTTGAAGCTCGGAACAAAATGTTCGTCAATGATCAGGGGCTTGCCATCATGGATATGACGGGCAACTTTACGGGCACGCTTCCTCACTACGAAACTTCCGAATCCACGAACGTAGATGTTATGGCCTTCTTTCATATTGTCTTTTACAACACTGAAAAGGGCTTCCACCACGGTAGAAACGTCAGCTCGCTCTAGGCCTGTTTTCTCAGCGATTTCCTGGATGACTTCGGCTTTTGTCACTGCTAAAAAATTTGATTTATGTTTACGTTTTGCTTAGGGTCGGCAAAGATACTTCATTTTCAATGGCTTCACAATCAAAAGGCTAATTTTGCCCTTATATTCCCATGAATTGGACTTTTGACCTTCTCCTATGGTATGATAACGCTAAGCGTACCTTGCCCTGGCGCGAAACTGGCGATCCATATTGCATATGGTTGAGTGAAATTATGCTACAACAAACTAGAGTGGATCAAGGTATGCCTTATTATCAGCGCTTTACGGAGCGATTTCCTGATGTTTACCAGTTGGCTGATGCGCAAGAACAAGAAGTTCTTAAGTATTGGGAAGGTCTAGGTTATTACAGCCGTGCCCGAAATCTTCATAAGGCAGCGAAGTTATTAGCAGCTATGGATAAGTTTCCTTCCACAGCAGCTGAATGGCAAAAATTGCCTGGTGTTGGACGCTACACTTCCGGAGCGGTGGCCTCAATTGCCTTCCATGAACGTATCCCGGCTGTTGACGGGAATGTTTTTCGGGTTATCTCCCGGTTGTTTGCCATTACTAGCGATATCAGTAAGCCCGCAACCCTCAAGTTGTTCGAGCGTTTGTTGTTGGATGTGATGCCTTCGGAGCGTCCGGGCGACTTCAACCAAGCGTTGATGGAACTTGGCGCCACCATTTGCGCTCCGCGGCAACCGGATTGTACTACTTGTCCGATAGTTCAGTATTGCGAAGCAGGTAAATCCGGGAACTGGAGCCTTTACCCGGTGAAACTGGCGAAAGTGAAGTCGAAGCAACTCAATCTGGCCTTCATGAAAGTGGAACATCAGGGCAAACAACTGTGGCGAAAAAGACCGGAAGGCGGCATTTGGGCCGGTTTATGGGAGCCGTATGGAGTTGAGGCAGAAGAGCTTATCGATGTCGAATTCGTCGAAAAGGCAATTTTTGAAACTTTTAAAATACCCAAAGAAAAAGCCTCAATTGAGCCTCTGGCGCCATCAGTAACGCACGTGCTTACTCATAGAAAGTTCATCGTTTCTTTTTGGGGACCTGTCTTTCTTTCTACCTTCGTACTACCGGATGGATATCAATGGATTGAACCGGAACAAGTTGCCAATCTTCCTAAATCAAGGTTGATTATGAATGTAACCGCAGCTTTTCTCCAATCCTGATTCCATTCATCAACAACACTAAATTCAATAACATGGCATCTTTAAATAAAATCATGCTCATTGGCAACCTCGGTAAAGATCCGATTGTCAAAACATTTGAGAATACCGGAAACAAAGTGGCTAATTTCTCCTTGGCAGTAAGCTCAAGAGACCGCGATGGCAATGAAAAAACCGAGTGGTTCGACATTGCAGTATGGGGACGTCAAGCTGAAATCGCTGAGAAATACCTTAGAAAAGGGAAGAACATTTATGTTGAAGGTCGTATTCAGTCTCGTTCTTACAAGGATAATAATGGTATCGACCGCAAGATTTACGAGGTTGTTGCAGAAAACTTTGTAATGCTCGGCGGAAACGACCGCAATGCTGAAGGTGGAAGTCAGCCTTCAACTGGTTATTCACAATCTGGTGGAAGTCCTCTTGCAGCTGAAAAGCCTAGTTATACTTCCAATCAACAGGCTGTTCAGGAAGAAGATGATCTTCCTTTCTAAGAATCATCAACACCCGCTTTGGATTCCTCGAGTAGTCTTTTAGTTATTACTGAAACCCAACAACAGTTGCTGCTGGTAAGTCCGGCAGAACTGTTGTTGACGGTTTTCTTTTTGCTCTTCCTTTTTACTTTATCTGCTACTTCAGCAGCTGCTGAGGTAGCTTTTTTTTCTCTTTCAGCCAATCAGTTGGATGTGTTGGAAGAAGAGGAAAGTCCTAGCGCAAACCGGGTGGTTCAATTGATTAGGCACCCTAAGCAATTGCTTGCAACCTTGCTGATATTCAACAATTTCGTCAATATCAGCATAGTAATGGTTTCCTACCTGATTACTTTCAGGCAACTGAATCTGACTGTTGAGCCTTGGCTGGCATTTGTTATCCAAACCGTTTTGGTTACAGGCTTGCTGGTCTTGTTTGGTGAAGTATTACCTAAAGTTTTTGCTGCCAACCAGCCAGTGAAGGTAGCCAGAACTCTTGCAGCTCCGGTTGGTCTTCTCAGTAAAATCCTTTACCCTATTGCGTCAGTAATGACGCATTCTACCGCGTTTTTCGATAAGCGATTTCAGCCTCGTCAGCAGCAAGTTTCTATCGACGAACTCAATGATGCTATCGATATTACCTACGATCGCGTAGATACGGTAGAAGAAAAAGGCTTACTCAAAGGCATTGTCAATTTCGGCAATATTTCTATCAAACAAATCATGCAACCAAGAACTGCCATGGTGGCGTTGGATGAAGAGTCAACTCCGGAGGAAATGATGGCCTTGGTAAGAGAATCCGGATTTTCAAGAATTCCTGTTTTTAAGGAAAACGCAGATAGCATCACGGGAATTTTGCATGTTAAGGACTTGGTTTTGGCTGAAGACGTACAAAATTGGCAGAAGCATGTGCGAAAAGCCTATTTCGTGCCTGAAAAGAAAAAAATAGACGATCTCTTTAAGGATTTTAAATCGAAACGTCTTCATATGGCGATTGCCGTTGATGAATACGGCGGTTGTGCCGGTTTGGTGACCTTAGAAGATATTTTAGAAGAAATTGTAGGGGAACTTACCGATGAATTTGATGAACACATCAACGAGGTTCAGCAACTTGATAGCTGCACCTGGGAGATGGAAGGGCAAGTAATGCTGACAGATTTAGCGAAAGCCCTGGCCTTCGAGCAAGACGCTTTTGATGATTACCGAGGCGATGCTGATTCAGTTGCCGGTTTAATCATTGAATTGCATGGAGAAATTCCACCTGCTTCAACCCGAATTGAAAAAGAGAACCTCATTTTTACCGTACTTAAAGCTAATAAACGAAAAATTGAACGTGTCAGAGTTGAGCTATCTTCTGAAGCATAAAATCAGAAAAGGATTTCGTTGGATGATGCTATTCTCGGGAGTAGTCTTACTATTGGCGTGTGACGACGAAGCTACTTTGAGTTTTGCTGCAAAGCCACGGGGATACTTCAGGATTACCCTTCCAACCCCTGCCTATCAACAGTTTCAATCTGATTGCCCTTTCGAGTTTAAGCATTCCAAAATCGCTAAGATGGTAGCGGCTACTGGGCCACGTGCACAGAAATGCTGGTATAACCTGGAATATCCCGGACTAAAAGCCACCGTTTATCTCAGCTACAAGCCTATTAATAAGAAGGAAGATTTGGAACAAGCTTTAGCAGATTCCTATAAAATCACCTTCAAACACACCTTGCGTGCACAAGGCATCCAGGAATCAAGAATCAACAAACCGCAAGAACGCGTTTATGGGTTGCTTTATGATGTGGCCGGAAATTCAGCTTCGAATTTTCAATTTGTCCTCACCGACAGCGCTCAACATTTTCTGCATGGCTCGCTTTATTTCTATGCTGCACCCAATGCAGACTCTATCAAGCCGGTTTCTGATTACATCACCAGAGACTTAGGCATCCTGATCGACTCTTTTCGCTGGAAATAACCCATGCTGGCTGCAGGTGCACTTGATCAGGACATCACTTATCTGAAAGGAATTGGGCCTACCAAAGCACAACTCCTTAAAGATAACCTTGGCATATCCACCTACGGCGATTTTCTTTTTTTCTTTCCATCCAAATACCTCGATCGTTCCCGATTTTGGACCATTGCTGAGGTAGAAGAAGGAATGCCTTTCGTTCAGCTGAAAGGTAAAATCCATCAACCTGAAATCATTGGAGATGGAAAGAAACGAAGATTGCGTGTAGCCTTCTCAGACGGAACAGGCACCATTGAGTTGGTTTGGTTTCAGTACATCAACAGCATACTCAAAAACCTGAAGCCCGGTGAACAATATGTGGTATTCGGAAGGCCAGCCTTTTATCGCTTCTCATTCAACATCGCCCACCCGGAAATAGAGCTTTTGTCTCTTGCAAAGCCGGAGAAAGTGGAAGGATTTATTCAACCGGTGTATGCAATTCCGGAAAAACTCAAAAGTCGCGGCATCGACAACCAAGTTTTAATTCGAGCATTAGAACAAGTATTGCCTTTAGCTGCAAAAAGCTTATCCGAAACCTTGCCCGACTCAGTGGTTCAAGCCTGGAAGTTTCCTCCTCGATACGAAGCTTTGAGAAGCATGCATCGTCCGGCGAGCTTCAAAGACGCAGAAATTGCCAAACGGAGGTTCAAGTTTGAAGAGCTCTTTTTCTTTCAATACAACCTTGTAAGGCAAAACAAGCTGGCTAAAAAGATTGACAATGGCGTGATGTTCGCCAATATTGGCGAACACTTCAATCATTTTTACCACAACCTTTTGCCTTTTGAGTTGACCAATGCGCAAAAGCGAGTGCTTAAAGAAATACGCAGCGACGTTCGTCAAGGCAAGCAAATGAATCGTCTGGTTCAAGGTGATGTAGGCTCCGGGAAAACCGTAGTGGCACTACTCACCATGCTGATGGCCATCGACAATGGCTACCAAGCCTGCCTGATGGCGCCCACGGAAATCCTTGCCCGCCAGCACTTTCTTGGTATTTCTGAATTACTCAAGGATAGTCCAATTAACATCGCTTTCCTAAGTGGGTCCACCAAACAACGAGAACGCAAGCAATTGCTCGCAGATTTAGAGTCAGGGCAACTGAACATTCTGATTGGCACCCACGCACTTATAGAACCTCAAGTGAAGTTCAAAGCACTCGGATTGGCTGTTATTGATGAACAACATCGATTTGGTGTTGAACAACGGGCCAAACTTTGGGAGAAAAGCACGCCACCACCACACATTTTGGTGATGACTGCCACGCCAATTCCCCGAACCCTTGCTTTGAGCCTTTACGGTCACCTCGACCAAAGCCTAATCGATGAGCTTCCGCCTGGCAGAAAACCCATCAAAACCATCATGATGAGCCAAGACGAACAGGCGAGGTTGTTCTATTTTATTCGACAGCAAATCAAAGAAGGTCGCCAGATTTATATGGTTTACCCCTTGATTGAAGAAAGCGAGAAGTCGGATATGAAAGACCTCTACGCTGGTTTTGAGGCAGTTGCTGCGGCTTTCCCTGTTCCTGAATTTCATGTGTCTATCGTTCATGGCAAGCTTAAAGCCGACGAGAAAGAACAGGAGATGAAACGGTTTGTAGATGGCCATACGCAAATTATGGTGTCCACCACGGTGATTGAGGTAGGCGTCAATGTTCCGAATGCCAGCGTTATGGTCATCGAAAATGCTGAACGCTTCGGATTGTCTCAGCTGCATCAGTTGCGGGGAAGGGTAGGGCGAGGTGCCGACCAAAGCTATTGCATCTTGGTACATGGGGAGAAACTTGGCAACGACGCTCGCAGAAGACTGCGTACTATGGTAGAAACTCAAGATGGATTTAAAATCGCTGAGGTAGATTTTGAATTGAGA
>JAIXUI010000071.1 GCA_027484125.1 Bacteroidota bacterium
GTTGCGGATAGAAAGCAGCAGGTGGCTTTAGGCTATATCCGCCCCTCAAACCTACACTGGTCCATCTTCGTTCTCTACATTCTTTATTGTTACCGGTTATGTGTAAGGATAGCTTGGCTTGTACTCCCGTTACAGCGGTCTGGCTTTGTATGAGTTCTTTTGCCAATGGCTCTAAATCAGCTTCAGAATACGGTAGTGCCGGAGGGGTTGGCTGTCCGAATATTTTCTTTGAACATGCAGCATGAAAGTCCTGCTCATTTTCGGCCAATGGCTCGTAGCAGTATAGACATCTATTCATGCGTTATTCTCTTCTTTTATTTCTACTACACTTACGACTCCTATGCAATCTTTACAACAGGCAAGCAATAAACCCATCCGATCTCTAGGGTTGAGTTTCCAGTTTTTTTCGGCTATGTCCAATAACCAACCTTCGGGTATCAAGCCATCAAAAAAGGGAAATAAGACGTTGGAGCTGAAAGCAACTTCTTGAACCGGCAAGGTTAAACTCACCGGGCGGACATTGGGCTGCGATAAATACGCTTTGTCATAAACAAAATGATACCCTTGCTCATCCTGGGTGAGCCAGCCCGCCAATTGGTCCTCTATTTTTATCGCTGCTTTTCTCACTATTTAGAATTTGGAATTGCTTCAATTGGGCACGATCAGTACTCCTGGTTGGATGTTTGGGGTACGGCACCCACCTGGTAGCCGAACAGTTGCAGCACCTGATTTACCTTATCCAATCGCAGGCTTTCTTTGCCCTGCTCCAGTTCGCGAAGGAAACGCAAACCCACACCTGCTTTTTCGGCCAGTTCAGGCTGGGTAAGCTTCACCGCTTTCCTTTTTGTCTTAACAAAGTTTGCAAGCTCCATTTTTACACCCTTTAGGGTGCGAATATAGAAATAAAATCCTAATATACACCTTATCGGGTATATTCATACAACCAACAAATCAACCAATACCCTATCGGGTGTAACAACATTTATGCACAGACATACGCCGCTACTCTGGATTAATCGTGCTCCATTCATTAATACCGGTATACTGCCCCCTGAAAAGGCTAATTTCTCCCTATTCAAACTTCACCTATTCACACCCAACATTTTCGGAATTGGATAGTCACAATCGCAATAACATATATTCAGAAGAAGTCCAGCAAAATCAATAACCATGTACATAGTACTACGAACAGTCTTAATGGCTAGACCCGGAACGAGACATAGGGTTATAGCACGAAATCATCCCTTACACCAACGACACCAAAGGGGTCGAATTCGACTCCTTTCTATTTGAAGCCGGAAGTCATGCGTATTCCTCGATATTTCACTCAAACTGACCCACCCATTTCACTCCATGTTGACCCACTTGTTTCACTGAAATTGACCCACCCCATTCACCTCCCCTATTCCGGCAAACTGACCCCCGGAAAAGAATCCGCGTCAATCTTCCGAAAAACTTGCTTTACCTACTGCGATACAACCCTAACCCAAACCCGATAAAGGCAGCAACCACCAGCCTTAGTACTGCTGCCGTGCCGGAATCACCCCACGAACCCCGCCTCGCGGCTCCTCTACATCCCCAACATGATAGTTGTATTCTTTTCGGAGTCGTTCAGTTATCGTTTAATGGTCAAATTGTCTGCTATCAGTTCTGCTTGTTTCAAAACAGTGTCAATTGCTTTCTGTTGTTTGTCTGGAGGATATCCGTATTTGTTGAGTGTCCGTCTTACAAGAACCATCAATTTTGCTCTTGCACTCTCTCGGATTGTCCAGTCAATAGTTGCGTTGGCTCTTACCTTTTCTGCAATTTCTCTTGCAATCTGCTTTAACTGTTCGTCACCTAAAACCTGAACTGCACTGTCGTTTACCTCAAGTGCATTGTAAAAAGCCACTTCGTCATTATTCAGTCCGAGTTTTTCACCTTCCTTGTCCGCTTCTTTTATTTGCTTGGCAATGTTGATGAGTTCTTGAATGATTTCAGCCGTTGTGAGTAAGTTGTTTTGGTAGCGTTTGATTGCTCCTTCCAACATTTCCAATAGTTTCTTGCTCTTTACAAGGTTTGTCTTTGCTCTTACTTTCAGTTCGTTGTTCAGAATCTTTTTCAGTAATTCGATTGCTAAATTTTTGTGCTGCATTCCCTGAACTTCCATAAGGAATTCATCTGATAGAATTTCCAGTCCTGATATTTCGGGTTTATCAATTCCTGCTGCATCAAAAATGTCAATCACTTTATCGCTGCTCAATGCTTCATCAACAATCTGTTTGATGGCTGTTTCAATTTCAATATCTGTTCTACCTCCGGCTGTTGGTGCATCAAATTTTGCCAACCGTGCTTTCATGGCTTGGAAGAACGCCACTTCGGGCAAATGGGGCTGAACTTCTTCTTTGGTAATACAAAGCGAAAGTGCCTGACTTAACAAACTAACTTCTCTGATAAACCTTTCTTTTCCGTCCTGCAACCCTAAAATATGCTCCTCGGCTTGCAGAATAATAGACAGCTTTTCCTGTGCATCAACTACAAAAAATCTTCGGTAATTGAATTTGAAACTATTGGCATAATAAGAATCCGGTACTTCGGCGGCAATTCCTACCTGGGAAAAACTCTCTTCATTGAACATTTGCTGAACCACTTCCAATTTCTCTTTGAATATCTCAAATGCTTTCTCAATGTTCTCAGCAGGGTCGCCTTTTCCACCTGCTTCACCATAAAACGAAAGGGCTTTTTTCAAGTCTGTTCCAATACCCAAATAGTCCACTATCAAACCGCCTGGCTTGTCTTTGAAAACTCTGTTTACCCTCGCAATGGCTTGCATCAGGTTGTGACCTCTCATGGGCTTGTCCACATACATAGTGTTCAAACAAGGAGCATCAAAACCAGTCAGCCACATATCCCGAACAATTACCAATTTCAATTCATCAGCAGGGTTTTTCATTCGCTCTGATAAATCCCTACGTTGTTGTTTGGTGGTATGATGCTTTGAAATTTCAGGACCGTCAGCACTATTGGTGGTCATTACCACTTTGATGGCTCCTTTCGTTAAGTCGTCGCTGTGCCAATTAGGACGAAGGACAATGATTTCTTTATACAGGTCGGCTGCAATTCTACGACTCATGGCTACAATCATAGCCTTGCCTTCAAATACGGTTTGCCGTTTTTCAAAATGGGTAACAATATCTTTTGCCAGGTTCTTTACTCTGTCGTGATGCCCAACAATGGCTTCTAACTTTGTCCACTTAGCTTTGGCTTTTTGTTTATCCGTGAGTTCTTCGTCTTGCTCGAGTTCCTTGTCAAATTCCTCAATCAATCTTCTGCCTTCTTCGTCAAGGTTGACCTTTGCCAAGCGACTTTCATAGAAAATCTTTACCGTTGCTCCATCGTCAACGGCATCTTTAATGTCGTATCGGTCAATGTAATTACCGAAAACTTGTGGCGTGTTTACGTCTGTGCCTTCAATGGGTGTGCCTGTGAAACCGATATAAGTTGCATTAGGTAAAGCATCCCGCATGTATTTCGCAAAACCGTAGGCAATCCGTTTTCCGATTACTTCTTTGGTTTCCTTATCTTTTTCATCAATCAATTTTGCTTCAAAACCGTATTGCGTTCTATGTGCTTCATCCGCAATCACCACTACATTTTTACGGTCAGAAAGTTGGTCGTAAACGGATTTATTGTTTTCAGGCAAAAACTTCTGAATGGTGGTGAATACAATGCCACCGCTTGCCACTTTCAGCAGTTCTTTCAAATGCTCTCTGTTTTCTGCCTGAACGGGTTCTTGTCTTAGTAACTGAACAGATGAAGCAAATGTGTCATATAATTGGTCGTCCAAATCATTGCGGTCGGTAATGACAACAATGGTTGGGTTTCTCATTTCGGGAGAAGTAATTAACTTCCCTGAATAGAAAACCATACTCAAACTTTTACCCGAACCTTGTGTATGCCAAACTACACCACCTCGTTTGTCTCCATTTTCGCTTGAAGCGTTTACAGTAGATTGAACGGCTTTGTTGACTGCATAGAATTGATGATAGGCTGCCAATTTCTTTACGGTTTGAATTTGAATCAATCCCGTTTTGGCATCTTCCTTTTTCGATTTTTCAAACACAACGAAATTCCGAACCAAGTCTAACAATGTAGAAGGTTGCAACATGCCTTTTAGCAAGGTTTCTAACTGTGGTTTGAAACGGGATGCTTCTTTGATTCCGTCTGCCGTTTTCCAGGTCATGTAACGGCTCAGGTCTGCCGAAACGCTTCCTGCTTTACATTCCAAACCATCTGATAAAATGCAGATGGCGTTGTAAGTAAACAAACTCGGAATGATGGCTTTATAGGTTTGAATTTGCTGATAAGCACTTTTGATGTCTGCGTTTTCACTTGCTGCATTTTTCAGTTCAATTACCACCAAAGGCAAACCATTGACAAACAGCAATACATCAGGACGCTTGTTCTGATTGTTTTCAATGATGGTGTATTGATTCACCACCAGAAATTGATTGTTGGCGGGATGCTCAAAGTCAATCAATGCTACTTCATAACTTCTTTCATAGCCATTTTCCTGATAGGGGAATTTAACTTTCTCTACCAAAAGGCGGTGAAACTCTTCATTATTATGCAACAAATCAGGCGAAGCAATACGCAATACTTTTTGAACTGCTGCTTCCTGTGCATCTAACGGAATGGTTGTATTTATTGTGGCAATGGCTGTTCTCAGCCGATGGAGCAAAACAATCTGACTGAAATTTTCTCTTTCACAAAAAAGCCCTTCGGGTGAAATTTCTTTGCCATTGGCATATTCCCATCCCTGCGACTGCAAAATTTCAATCGCTGATTCTTCTATGATATTTTCGGTGATGGGTTTCAAATTTCCTTAATTAGACAAGTACTCTGCCACCCAATTTGGTGTATCGGACGGGATATGCGACGGAACATTCAAAACCACATCTACTCCCTCTGTGATTTCAGCTATAAATTTTGCTTTATCGTGTGTATTGTCAAAAATATAGGCTCTATTGGTCTGTTTGACTGCCTTTTTAAGATTGTTGAGACTTTTGTAGTATCTATTCTTTATAATTTCGGGGTCTACATAATGCCCGTTTTGCGCCACTCTTACCTTAACTCGACTGATATTGATTTCAGGATCTTCCGTAGCGATATAGTATAAATAAACCCTAAACCCTTTCTCCTGAGCCAGCTTAAGAAAATCAATCTTATCTGGGTGGCTCATAACCGTTTCATATGTAAAGGATATCTCGTTTTCGAGGAGCTGTTGACGAATAAATTCTGCCAAATCCGCAGATAAATAGGAGTCTATTACCGCTGATGTGGTCAGAATGTTGTCTTGAACCTTGATTTTAGTAAACAAATCCGCTTCCTTTCGCTTTACCGGTGCAAAAGTGCTTTGCTTAAAGTAGTCTTGGATCACTTCTTGAGTGATCGTTAGGCCAAAGGAGAAAAAATCAAGTTCTGATTCTTTTTTTAAGGATGCCTCGATATCATCTGCATTCACATAAACGCCCAGGTTAACTTGATTTTCTGCAAGTATACCTTTGAAAATGGTGGTTTTGCCCGAACCATTGGGCCCTGCAAAAACCCTCATGCGCTTGGCCGTCATTTAAGTTAGTTTAAACTTTGGTGGCAAAGTATGCTCACTTTTTTTGAGCTCTTTGATGAAACGTTTTTCGCCGGATTCGCTTAGCTCATATAAATTGCCATTTTCTTCAATAAGCTGGGGAATATTGGTTTTTTTTGCTTCCTCACTTGCTTTTGCAGTTGCAGCGATAGCCGCACCCAAAAGAGCCCCAATCATAGCCCCTTCCTCCTTGTCTTTGGCAAGCAAGGCACCCAAAGCAGCCCCTAGTAAACCACCTGTTACTAAAGCATCAATATTGCTCTCTTCCTTACTCATGCTTCAAATTTAAGCGTTTTGGCTGTACTATTAATAACTACAGCAAAGCTTGTATATTTCACCTTATTGGTAGCTTCATATTTTACTGTGAATGGTTGGCAACTGTTTCGCTTCACTTTCCTTTTTCAAATTCAAATACAAGGTATTGCCAATAGGGTCTATATAAATGATTACTATTGAGTTATCTAACTCCCATCCCTGCGATTGCAAAATTTCAATTGCGGATTGCTCAATGATGTTTTGGTGATAGGTTTCATAATTAGCCTTCCTTTTACTAAAAAAGCCCTTGCACTTATCCACAATTAATGATTACATTTGCGCTAGCTCAATGACCATGCGTCAAAGGAGTTACGAAGTCGTTAGGTGTGCCCTAGCGACTTCTGCGTTTCAAGCCAAGCCTCATACTCCTTCTGCTTTTTCCTTTTCTCATGTGGGTACTGCGGCACAAATGCTGTCCATAACAACTTGTAATCAGTCCTTATGTCAAGGATAATCATATAATCCGGCTCGTCCACAAGCTCTAGCCAGATACAAAGCCTGTCTCGTGTACCTCCTTTTCCCGTTCTTACTTGAGGCCAAATCTTCAAACTCCAAGAATCACAGTTTTCAATCGCAGGTTTTGCCCAAGGCATTCGTTCACACCTCCGTAAATCAGGTAAACGATTTTGCTCATCCTTACCTTCATGAGTCATGTGATAGAATGTGTATGCTTTGTCTTGATATATGGGATTCCATTTGAGGCGAAGCTCTTCGCCTCTAAACTTAGTTTTCTTTGATACAAAATCCCTTTTAAAGATTTTGTAGATTTCCTCAATATAAGCAGGATAATTACCTCCAAAATCTTCGAGTAACAACAAGTCGGGCAAAACTATAGCATTATTATCCATTCATGTCGGATTTCGGTTTCCAAACAAAAATGTTCATCTTTTCTTCCTTATATAAGGTTGATTTCAATAGGCTGTATCCTGACCGTTTTCTTATTCTTTCAATCAGCTTTATTTTTCCAGCATTCTCTTTCAAATCTCTGTGGAGATATCCAATTGCCCCTACTAACAAGTCAGTTATCTGCAATAACTCCACTTCATTCGAATGCACCTGCTGTATCCGCTTTATAATCTGGTCGTGGAAGTCATAATGGTTATTGCGAAGCACACGGTGCAATTCCTCTACTTTATGCCGACTGCGACTATCTTTAATATCAATGTAGATGTTGTAAGCACAATCAGGTGAAAGGATAACTTTTAGCAGATCAAAACACATTTTATAGTAGAAAGTATCATGATCTTGATTGAAAGCCTTATGATTTAATGCTGTTTTATCAGGCACCACCAATGCCCTAAAGTGTAAATCGTCGTCATCAAAAAAATAGTCTATCAAGTTCAAGTAAAAATCAGCTTTAGCCGGAGATACTTTGTTCCACTTTATTTCAAAATCAGGTTTAAAACCATGTTTAACCTTAATTTCACGGATTCTTTTAAATGCCTCATGTCTTTTTCTAGCAGGGCACCAAATTGCTCCGAAAACCATTGCCTTACCTGTATTATGCATCAGGTGACAACTTTCATCGCAATATATGTTAAAATCAGGTCTCATCTTGTTTTATTATTGTCTCACAGTTCAAACAATTACGACAACTGATTATCGAAAAGTTTCGTGAGAAAACGTATTTGGCTAGTGTAGCAAAGAATCTCTTTGCCGTTGGCATATTCCCATCCCTGCGTTTGTAAGATTTCAATCGCTGATTGTTCAATGATATTTTCGGTGATGGGTTTCATATTATTTCTTAATGTAAGGTAAAATAGTTTTTAAAATCTTCTCCAGTCCACTGATTGAAACATCATCTGCATCACTCTTTTTATCACCTTCAGTTGGATAGGTTTTCCCAAAATATTTATTGACTAATCCTTCTTTGATGCTTTGTTTTTTGTCGTCAGGAAGTAATTCAATGAACGGTCCAATTGAAGCAAGTTCTAATTCAAGGTTTCTGTTTTGAGTTTCAAGGTTTCTATGTCTTGATGATTCTCTTGCTGCATAAACAGCAGGATAGGTAAGCACGGCAGCCGCCAAAATTCTTACCAGCGATTTATATAAATTAAAATCGGTATTGCTCAATTCAATTATTGAACAGATAAGCAAGCAAGACATAACAATCATAAAACCCATAGCTATCCTTCTATAGGCATCGGCGTCTTTTCTGTGCTGATTGGCTATTTTCTGATAGTTGCCTGTTACTCCAACATTGCCAACTATATTTACAATCTTGTTTGCCTCGGATAATTTTTGTTCAAGTTTTTCAATTATGTCATTTGCTTCGGTATCAAAATATACTTTTTGCTTATCATAAGCTCTCATATAGATGTCAATATCGGATTCTATTAATTCTTTAAATCCCTTTCGATCTGCTTCAAAGTTTTCGTTGAACTTCTTCCTTTCTAATTCAACAGTTGTGTTAACAGTGTTTTTTAAATTTTCAAACTCGTTATTATATCTAATTAAAACATTCTGAATTTCGGTTTGCTTTTCAGCTAACTGTAGTTCTAATACTTTTATGGTTTCTTGCTTACTGTTTAAATCGGTTTGTGCTGCATTCAGGTCAGTCTTTAGTTGTTCGTTTTTAGCTTTCAGTTGTTCATAAGCCGCTTGAACAGTTTGCTGAAAATGAGCAACTGCCTTTGAAAAGTCAAAATCATTCTTAGAAGTAGGAATTGGTAAATTTCTTGTTCGGGTAATGGCAGAGTTTAAATAGTTAATCGCGTTGGTGATATGTCCAATATTGTTGTTGCCAACAAATGTGTTGATTTGACTTGTGCCTGAATCAATTTCTGATGCAAGGTTTGTGAGTTCTGCATCCTGAACGAGGATAGGATTAGTAAGATTGAGCTTGTCTTTTATATAGAGATATACAGCTTCTAAAAAAGAGAAATTTTCAATTCCAATCTTTTCAGATAGGGTTTCTGCTTGCAGCGATTGCTTTAATTGCTGTAGGCGGTCAAAAACTAAATGTGTTTTGTATGTTTCTGAATTCATAGTTTATTATTTTTTTATGATTCACCCTCACCTCCCCACTCATCAACTTCGGCAGCAAGGTATCCCGTAGCTGCGTAAGGGTGCGGATTTGTTGAGTGTTGGATTTGATTTTTTGGAAAATTGGATTTACGGTTTCGTCCATTTTTAGTAGTTCCTCTTTTGTGGGGACTGTTACTCTTGCATCAGACAAATGATGTCGTTGAATGTGTCCCATTGTTGTGGCTTTGTCGTCTGCAATTCCTTTAAATTCCTGTAAGTGATACTGTGTCCAGAAATAGTAAAACCATTGTGGATAGACTTCTGATGAAACTTTGAATAAATGCTGATTCAAAACTCCTATTCCACCAAACCATAAAACTATATCCAAACTTCCTGACCATGAAAAAAGCATATCGCCATTTTCAATAATGTATTTTTCAGGAACTTCTTCTGTTGCCCAATCTGAACTATCTGTTATTCCTGTTCTCATTTCTTTTATTTTGATAACAGGCAAACCATTTTCGCCCGATTTTCGTGGGAACTTTTGGCAAGCTAAACCATTTAAGAACTCAGCAATTTCATCTAATCCTTTCTCCTCCCAGCTCTCATCCGCCTCCTCCACAAACCACTGCCTAAAAAGCGTTTCGGCTAACTGCTCTAAGGTTTTGTTTTGGCGGTGCAGCAGGTCTATTTTATCATCTAAGCTGCTTAATACTTCGGCAATGGCGGTTTGTTCGGGGAGGGGGGGGAGGTTTAATTTTAATTCCTTAAGAGACGCAAGATTTAATGTTGGCTGAACAGTATCATTGGTGTTGCCATACATTTGATGTATTAGGTCATCTGTTTTGAAACAGTATCTTATAAATTGTTTGTTGAAATTACTTTTAATTTTAGCAACACTTACAGCTCTTGCAACATTCCACCCCTTTAATTCATTAGGAACCATTGCACATTCTCCAACAGTTCCAACTACTGTAATTAAAAGTTCTCCACCCTCTAACCTTGTTCTGTTGTATTTACTCTCTACTTCTGCCGAAACTTTCAAAATATCATCTACGATTATTTTTCCATTTCTAATATTATTGACTCTAATAACTGGTATTCCATCTGCTTTATGAAAGCCTGGTTGCACAATCCCGTAAGATATACTTTCATCTACCAGTAAATCTGAAAACCTATATTCTTTCCACTCACTCATACTTCCACTTCAATTTTAATGTTGGAAAGATTATTGGCTATTCGCTTGTTCAATGCATCTTCTTCGGCAATCTGTTTTTCCAATTCTGCTTTTAGCGTAGCAAAGCGTTCTGCAAAATTAAACTCGTCTTCTTCCTCTGCCAGTCCTACATATCTGCCGGGTGTTAGGGCATAGTTCAATGCTTTTACTTCTTCCAAAGTGGCACTTTTGCAAAAGCCCTGCAAGTCCTTATAGGGTTGAGGGCAAGCCTCACCCGTACAACGCCAATTGTGGTAGGTTTGGGCAATTTGCTTAATGTCTTCTGCACTTAGGTCACGGGTTCTGCGGTTAATCAAAAAGCCCATGTTTCGGGCATCCATAAATAAAATCTGCCCTTTACGTTGCTGCTTGTTCTTTTTCATAAACCACAAGCAAGCGGGTATCTGTGTATTTAAAAACAACTTGGTAGGCAGGTTTACAATGCAGTCAATCAAATCAGCATCCACCAGGGCTTTGCGTATCACATCTTCGCCACTGCTGTTACTGGTCAATGAACCTTTAGATAAAACAAAACCTGCTTGTCCATTAGCAGAAAGATGATACAGGAAGTGCTGAATCCATGCGTAATTGGCATTTCCGCTTGGCGGTGTGCCATAGGTCCATCTTGCATCTTTTTGTAACAATTCACCACTCCAGTCGCTGTCGTTAAATGGAGGGTTGGCAATAATAAAATCGGCTTTCAGGTCTTTGTGGGCATCGTTTAAAAAACTGCCTTCGTTATTCCATTTTACATTGCTGCTATCAATGCCCCTAATGGCAAGATTCATTTTTGCCAATCGCCATGTGGTTTGGTTGCTTTCCTGTCCGTAAATAGAAATATGGTCGGCAGGATTTAAGGAAAGTTTTTTGCCGTTGTTCCTTTTGTAATAGTCTTGGTGGTGCTTAATAAATTTCTCACTCTGCACAAACATACCACCACTACCGCAACAAGGGTCAAATACTCTGCCTTCATAAGGCTCAAGCATTTCTACCAATAATTTCACCACACTTTCAGGCGTATAGAACTGTCCGCCTTTCTTGCCTTCGGCTAAAGCAAATTCACCCAAAAAGTATTCAAACACCCTGCCCAACAAGTCTTTGCTTTGGGCTTCTATTGTTCCTAAAGTGGCAGTGCTCACTAAATCCACCAGTCCGCCTAAACTGCCTTTGTCCAATTTCTCCTGTGCATACACTTTGGGCAAAACGCCCTTCAAAGATGGATTGTCTTTTTCAATGGCGTCCATTGCTTCGTCAATGTCTTTGCCAATGGTCGGCAATTTGGCTCTGCCTTGCAGCCATGTCCAACGGGCAGAAGGCGGCACATAAAACACTTTCTCAGCTACATATTCATTTTTGTCTTCAGGGTCGGCTCCTTCATAGTCACCTTTGCCTTCTTTAAGTTTGTTATACAATTCTTCAAAAGCATCAGAGATGTATTTCAGGAAAATCAGTCCCAATACCACATGCTTATATTCGGCTGCATCCATGTTTTTACGGAGTTTGTCAGCCGCTTTCCAAAGTTTTTTCTCTAAAGGTTCATCCGCTTGTTCCTTCTGTTTGGCCATAAATGAATAAATAGACTTAATTGGTTGCAGGGCTAAATTAGGAAAAACTTATAGAGGAAGTTGACCCTGAATATAACAAACAATGTTTTCCACAAACAAGAAACCTAATAGTCCATAAGTTATCGGCATAGCTTGTGAACAAACGACTCTTTTACATATCGATGCGAGACTACATGAGCCTAATGAAAATTCAAATCCACTTTTACTTTATA
>JAIXUI010000093.1 GCA_027484125.1 Bacteroidota bacterium
CTCCTAAGGCAGAACTCAAACCTGTTGGCACACCTCCTGCTACCAACGATAACGCCTTATCTGAATCGCTAGGCCCCCTAGCTGCTCTGGGTAATGGAAATGCCCAACTGGTACAATTATCTAACGATAAAATCACTGTTACCTTTAGCAACAAAGGTGCAACTCCGGTTCAAGTGCTGGTTAATAACTACAAAACCTTCGAAGGAAAGCCTTTAATGTTATTCAAGCCGGGTGCCAATCGATTGAGTTACCATTACGTTGCAGGCAATAGAAACATCAGTACTGAACAGCTGTATTTCCAGATTGATTCGTCACGTTCCAAGAGTGGGAACATGGTCTTTACCGCAGCGCTCGATGAAAAACGATACATCCGACATACTTACCAGCTTGAAAAGGGCTCTTTCCAATTGAAACACCAAGTTCAAGTTGTAGGGTTAGGCGGAATACTCGCTCCTAACATCGATTACACACGCTTGAGTTGGAGCACCAGTGCGCCAAGGCAAGAAAAAGACCTTAAAGATGAAAGAAATACTTCCACTGCTTACTTCAGATTCTCTGATGAAGAGCCGGAACGTATTGACTATACTGACTACGAAACCCAAGAGCTGAAAACAGCTGTTAAATGGGTGAGCTTTAAACAGAAGTTTTTCAATACCTCTTTGATTGCAGAACAGCAATTCGATAATGGAAAAGTAACTACCGTTCTTCCTTCTACCGATTCTATCGTGAAAGAATTTAATGCGGAATTGGTACTACCACTCAAGAATCCAGACAACCAAATTCACAACCTTTCTTTCTACTTTGGGCCGAATGATTATGCTACCTTGAAGGAATTTGGCATAGGCCTGCAGGAAATGATTCCTCTTGGATGGGGAATTTTTGGATGGGTCAACAAATTAATCGTGATCAATGTATTCGACTGGCTCGATACTTCAGGTTTGAGCTATGGATTGGTTATTCTTATTTTAACTATCATCATCAAACTGATTCTGTTCCCTTTTACTTACAAATCGTACATCTCTTCTGCAAAAATGCGGATTCTGAAACCGGAGATTGACGAGATGAAGGCCAAGTACGAGAACGATCCTACTCGTCAGCAGGCAGAGCAAATGAAATTGTTCCAGCGTGCAGGCGTAAGTCCTTTAGGTGGATGTTTACCGCTGTTGCTGCAACTCCCGATTCTTATTGCCATGTTCAACTTTTTCCCGGCTTCTATCGAGCTACGTCAACAGCCATTTTTATGGGCGACCGACTTATCTACCTACGATTCAGTCTGGACATTCGGGCAAGTGCCAATCATTTCTTTCCTCTATGGAGACCACGTGAGCTTGTTCGCGCTTTTGATGACCGCATCTACCCTGCTCTACACCCACTTCAACAACCAAATTACCGGTGTAACCGGGCAGATGAAGTACATTGGTTATATCATGCCCGTGATGTTCCTTGGAATTATGAACAACTACTCCGCTGGTTTGAGTTATTACTACCTTCTAGCCAACTTAATCACCTTCGGGCAGCAGTGGATGATTCGCCGTTTTGTGGATGAAGACAAACTTCACGCACAAATTCAGGAGAATAAAAAGAAGCCGGTGAAGAAATCTAAGTGGGCTGCTCGCTTGGAAGAAATGGCCAAAGCCCAGCAGCAAGCCGCTCAACAACGCAAACGCTAAGTTGTAGCACCAATAAAAAAGCCCCGGAATCGGGGCTTTTTTATTGGGTGATGGTGAGCATCGATAGGGCAGCTATCGCAGCTGTCTCGGTGCGAAGGCGGTGAATGCCAAGGCTTATCGGTATTGCGCCCGCCTGCATAAAAAAATCCACTTCTTCAGGGGTAAAATCTCCTTCCGGTCCAATTAATAGCAAAACACGGTCAGCAGGCTTTACCTGAGTAAGTAGTTTTTTAGGTGCTTCCATGCAATGTGCCAACAAGATTTGATCGAAATCTTCAAAAGAAAGCTGTTCTGGTTTTTGCGCAGTCGATAATTCAGGTCGCCATGCCTTCACCGACTGCTTCATGGCTGCGGTGATGATTCTCTCTAAACGATCGTGCTTGAGAAAGACCTTCTCCGTTCGTTTCGTCAACAAAGGAACAATCCGCGACACGCCAAGTTCTACCGCTTTTTCTACTAACCATTCAAACCTACCCTCGTTTTTCAAAGGCGCTACAGCCAGCGTTATCGCTGGAATAAAAGCAGGAACTTGTTCTATTGAATTCACTTGAACCCAGGCATCCTGGACGCTGGCCCGTGTCAGGTGGCCTTTGGCAAGCTGCCCAAATCCATCGGTTAGCCACACCTCATCTCCTACCCGATGGCGGGTTGTTTTCACACAATGAAAACGCTCTTCCTGACCCAACATGTTGAGCCCTATTTGCAAATGCTCGACTAGAAACAAATCCATTCCATACGAAGTAATAAAATTTTAGGCTCCCTCTTGCACTTTTCAATCAGTACCACTAGGTTTACAATACTATGCAAGCATAATATATGCAAGCATACTGCCTATGAAAAGACGCGCCGTTTGCTTCGACCTCAAACTTTCCTGGCAAAACATCGCCAGGATGTATAATGCGCTTGCATCGAGGTACAACCTGGGCATATCGGAAGCCTTTGTATTGCTCCATTTAGATGAAAATGGGCAGCAGCTCAACACTTTAGCTGCTGCATTAGGCATGGAACCGGGAAGCTTACCAAGAACCTTGAATAAAATTGAGGAGAAAGGCTGGATTACCAGAACTAAACCTTCGAGTGGCGACAAGCGAGCTGTCTCCATTGCTCTCACCAACGACGGTTTAGAGGCAAGAGAAATAGCTAAAGACCACGTAAAAGCCTTTAACAACCAACTGGCTCAACAAATTCCGGCTGAGAAGCTGGCTATATTTTTTGAAGTCATCGACCTCATCAATCAAAACGTCAACCAACCCCAACCTAATATTCAATATGAAGCGCAACATCCGTAAAGTTGCCGTGCTCGGGTCCGGGATTATGGGCTCACGCATCGCCTGTCACTTCGCCAACATCGGCGTTCAGGTGCTGTTGTATGACCGTATTCCGGATGCAGTTCCGCCTGCCTTGGCCGCCAAAGGCTTAACCTTGGAGCATCCACAAGTGAGAAACAGCCTGGTTAATGATGCTTTGCAGGCAGCCATTAAATCGAATCCGGCTCCCCTATACAAAGCAGGATTTGCTAGCAGAATTCAGACGGTCAATTTCACCGACCACCTTGCTCGTATTCAGGAATGTGACTGGATCATGGAAGTGGTAGTTGAAAACCTCGCCATCAAGCAACAACTTTTTGAGCAAGTGGAGCAATACAGAAAACCAGGCACCTTGGTTACTTCCAACACTTCGGGAATCCCCATCCACATGATGGCTCAAGGTCGTTCCGATGATTTCCGTAAAAACTTCCTCGGCACGCACTTCTTCAATCCACCCCGCTATCTGCCGCTACTGGAAATAATCCCCGGACCGGAAACAGACGCAGCAGTCATCGACTTCTGTATGAATTATGGACGGAAATACCTCGGAAAAACCACCGTACTCTGTAAAGACAGTCCAGCATTTATTGCAAATCGGGTAGGTGTACATGCCATTATGAGCTTATTTCATACAGTTGAAGAGATGGGTGTAACGGTAGAATGGGTTGATAAACTTACAGGGCCTATCGTTGGGCGACCCAAATCGGCTACCTTCCGGACTTGTGATGTTGTAGGCATCGATACCTTGGCAAAAGTGGCGGCCGGGGTAGCTCAAAATTGCCCTAACGACGAAGGAAAAGCAGCCTTTAGCTATCCTTCCTTCTTGCAAAAGTTGGTTGATAACGCCTGGTTAGGCGATAAAAGCGGTCAAGGCTTTTATAAAAAGGTGAAAGAAGGTGGCAAGAAAGAAATTCTTGCCCTCGATTTAAATACGATGGAGTATCGCAAGCAAGAAAAAATCAAGCTTCCGATTCTCGATCAACTCCGTCAGGTTGACGACCTGAAAACCAGGATTAAAATGCTGGCCAACAGTCCGGACCAAGCAGGAGAGTTTTTTAGAAAAACCCATGCGTCGGTATTCTCCTACATCAGTCACAGAATGCCGGAAATTGCGGACCATCTTTACCAAATCGACGATGCCATGAAAGCCGGATTTGGCTGGGAACTGGGACCGTTTGAGATTTGGGATGTATTAGGTGTAAAAAATGGCGCCATGCTTTGCCAAATGTATGGAATGCCATTAGGGGGCTGGGTAAATGACCTTGTTGCAAGCGGAAACAACACCTTTTACCAAAAAAACAACGGAAAGCTTACCTACTGGAATGCCTCCAACAAGGGTTATGAGTCGATCCCTGGACAAGAACAGCTCATCATTCTTGACTTACTGAAACCTGAAAAAGTAGTCTTCCGTAATTCAGGAGCATCTGTGATAGATTTAGGCGACGGCATTTTGAATGTTGAGTTCCATTCAAAGATGAATGCGATAGGGTCCGAACAGCTTGCCGCCATTCATCATGCTATTGACCGCGCCGAGAAAGATTTTCGCGGAGTTGTACTGGCCAACGAAGCGGCTACCTTTTCCGCCGGAGCCAACCTGGGTATGGTTTTTATGTTCGCGATTGAGCAAGAATACGACGAACTCGACTTTGCCATTCGAGCCTTCCAAAACACCAGCATGCGCCTTCGCTACTCTTCGGTACCCGTAGTGGTAGCACCTAGAGGACTTACCCTAGGCGGTGGATGTGAATTCAGTCTTCATGCTGACGGGATACAAATGGCTGCTGAAACCTACATCGGTTTGGTGGAAGTAGGCGTTGGCGTAATTCCCGCCGGTGGAGGAACTAAAGAAATGGCCTTGAGAGTGTCCGACAAATTTGAACAAGGCGACGTTGAATTGAACGCCTTACAAAACGCTTTCATGAATATTGCCATGGCCAAAGTGGCCACGTCTGCAGAAGAAGCCCGCGATATGGGTTACCTCCGCAGCCATGACCGCATCAGCCTCAACGGCCGACAGTTGATTGCAGATGCCAAAGCATATTGCATTCAGTTAGCCGATGCAGGATACGTTCAACCTGTACAACGCAACGACATTCGGGTACAAGGACGTTCTGGTATCGCCTTATTCATGGCCGGAATCAACGGCATGAGCATGGGTCGATTTATTTCAGAACACGATAAGAAAATTGCTACTAAACTGGCTTATGCCCTTTGTGGAGGCGATTTAAGTCAGCCACAATTGGTATCCGAGCAATATCTCCTCGATTTAGAAAGAGAAGCCTTCCTGAGTTTATGTGCTGAGCGCAAAACGCTTGAACGCATTGAATCCGTCCTTAAATCCGGTAAACCCCTAAGAAACTAATCATGAACGCCTATATCGTAGCGGGTTTCCGCACCGCTGTTGGAAAAGCCGGAAAAGGCGGCTTCCGATTTACCAGGCCTGATGACCTGGCAGCAGAAGTCATCAAACATTTAGTAGCATCTATACCTCAGCTCGACCCTACTCAAATCGATGATTTAATTGTAGGCAACGCAGTACCAGAAGCAGAACAAGGCATGCAAATGGGCAGAATGATTGCCCTGATGTCGCTTCCCATTCAAGTTCCCGGCATGGTGATTAACCGTTATTGCGGTTCCGGACTGGAAGCCATTGCCATAGCAGCAAGTAGAATAAACGCCGGCATGGCAGACTGCATCATAGCAGGTGGAACAGAATCCATGAGCTTGGTCCCGGTTATGGGCTACAAAACTGCCCTCAACTATCGCCTGGCAACCGAGCATAGCGACTACTATACCTCGATGGGACTTACTGCCGAGCAAGTGGCAGAGAAGTATGGCATCACCCGCGAAGACCAAGATTTATTCGCTTACCAATCGCACCAAAAAGCCATAAAAGCCATTTCAGAAGGCAAATTCAAAAATGAAATTGTGCCTGTAACGGTGGAAGAAGTTTATGTAGAAGGCGGAAAGCGTAAAACACGTTCGTGGGTTGTAGCAGAAGACGAAGGTCCACGTGCCGACACTAATCTGGAAGCATTAGCCAAGCTGAAGCCCGTTTTTGCACAAGGAGGAAGTGTTACAGCAGGCAACTCCTCTCAAACCTCCGACGGAGCATCATTTGTGTTGGTCATGAGTGAAGCGATGGTCAATAAGCTCGGTTTAAAACCCATTGCACGCATGGTTGCCTACGCCGCAGCGGGTGTTGAACCTCGCTACATGGGAATAGGCCCCATAGAAGCTATTCCTAAGGCACTTAAACAAGCAGGATTAAGCTTGAATCAAATTGACCAGATAGAGCTCAACGAAGCTTTTGCCGCACAATCGCTGGCAGTAATTCGTCAACTCGACCTCGATCCGGACAAATTGAACCCTAACGGAGGCGCCATTGCGCTAGGACATCCACTAGGATGTTCCGGAGCCAAGTTAAGCGTTCAGCTTTTCAATGAAATGCGTCGTCGGGGACAGCGCTATGGAATGGTTTCAGCCTGTGTAGGCGGTGGCCAAGGCGTTGCCGGTATTTATGAACTTTTAGATTAACCCCAAACATCCATGTCAACCACCACCCACACTACTGCCAGCTGGCTTCGCGGCGGCGAGTTTTTAATCAAAGAATCAACGCCGGAACAACTTTTTATCCGGGAGGAATTCAGCGAAGAGGAATTGATGATGTTCCATGCCGCCCAAGACTTCATCAAAAGCGAGGTGATGCCTCATTTAGCCAGATTTGAGCAAGGTGACTACGCTTTAGTAGAATCACTGATGAAGAAAATGGGCGAGCTAGGCTTGCTGGGCATCAGTGTTCCTGAAGCTTATGGCGGACTTGGCCTAGGCTTCAACTTAAGTATGTTGATTTGTGAGGAAGTGTCCTCCGTGGCCGGCTCCCTTGCAACTGCTTTTGGCGCTCATACCGGAATCGGAACATTGCCTATCCTATTGTATGGTAGTGAAGAACTGAAGCAGCGATTTCTTCCCAAAATCGCCACCGGTGAATGGATTTCTTGCTACAACCTCACCGAACCAAACGCCGGTTCAGACGCCAACTCAGGAAAAACCAAAGCGGTACTCTCCGCCGATGGTCAACATTATGAAATTACCGGACAAAAAATCTGGATATCAAATGCCGGATTTGCGGATGTTTTCATTGTCTTCGCCAAAATTGAAGACGATAAAAACCTCACCGGATTTGTTCTACTAAAAGACGAAGTAGAAGGCCTTACCTTGAATCAAGAAGAGCATAAATTGGGACTGAAATCATCCTCAACCCGACAAGTCTTCTACGACAAAGTAAAAGTTCCTGTGAATCAGATGTTGGGTGAGCGCAATGGCGGATTTAAAATCGCGGTGAATGCCCTCAACATAGGCCGTATTAAGTTGGCGGCAGCCACCAATGGGGCCGGGATGAAAGTCATCAGTTTGGCCGTGAATTACGCCAATGAGCGCAAACAATTTGGTCAAAGCATCAGCAGTTTTGGCGCTATCAAGCACAAACTTGCGGAAATGGCCACCCGTACCTGGGTTACCGATGCCGCCTTATACCGGGCTGGGCGAGACATTGAAGATAATACGGCAAGGTTATTAGAAGCCGGAAAAAGTGATCAAGAGGCCAAACTCAAAGGCATCGAAGAATATTCCATCGAATGTGCCATTCTCAAAGTTCTGGGCTCAGAAGTTTCAGACTATGTCATCGACGAAGGCTTACAGATTTACGGAGGCATGGGCTTTTCTGCCGATGCGCCGATGGAAGCCGCTTACCGAGACGCGCGAATTTCCAGGATTTACGAAGGTACCAACGAAATCAACCGCATGCTCATCGTGAACATGCTGTTGAAAAAAGCCATGAGCGGCAAACTCAACCTTACCGGACCAGCCATGGCTGTGGCGCAAGAGTTGATGTCGATTCCGGATTTCTCAGGACCAGATGAAAGCATCCTGTTCGATGAAGAAAAACGGATACTCAAAAACTTCAAGAAAGCCGCATTGATGGTTTCCGGCGCAGCAGTACAAAAGCTGATGATGACCTTGGCCAACGAGCAAGAAATTCTGATGCACGCAGCCGATATGGTCATCCAGATTTACGCCTTCGAAAGTGCTTTACTTAAAGCAGAAAAGTTGGTACAGAAACACGGGGCTGAAGCAGCATCTGCCACTACCGACATGATGCGCATTTATATGCATCATGCCGCAGCCATCATCAACAACAGTGGAAAAGAAGCCTTGATGGCCTTTACCGAAGGCGATGAACAGCGCATGATGTTGATGGGCTTGAAACGATTCACCAAAGTACCGGCTTTCAACCTGAAAGACGCTCGTCGCCGCATTGCCGACAAGTTGATTGAAGCCAATCATTACTGTTTCTAATTCCCCTTTTTTTTACGCTCTTTGCAAACAGCCTGCCCCCCGCAGGCTGTTTTTGTTTTTATCATGCGATACTTTCTTGAAATCAGCTACGACGGAACTGCCTACCACGGTTGGCAGATTCAGGAGAATGCCCACAGTATTCAGGCCGCATTCGAACAAGCTTTATCTACCTTACTAAGAAAACAGGTAGCAGTTGTAGGGCAAGGAAGAACCGACACAGGAGTACATGCCTTATCGTCTTGGTTACATTTTGATGCAGAATCACTTCCACCCCGATTTCTTTACAGCTTAAACGCTTTGCTTCCTTATGATTTGGCTGCTATTCAACTAAAAGAAGTGATACCGGAAGCCCATGCCCGATTTTCTGCTACTGCGCGTAAGTATGAATATCATTTGCACCATCAAAAATCTCCATTTCTTAACGGACGCTCTTGTTACCTCAAGAAAAAGCCTGACTACACACTCATGGAGCAAGCCCTCCCCTATTTGATAGGAAAGCAAGATTTTGAATGTTTTTCGAAGGTGCATACCGACGTAAAGACCTTCATTTGTACCATTCATGAAGCCAGTTTTATACGAAATGAGCAGCAAGACCGAGTCATATTTCAGATAGAAGCCGATCGATTTTTACGCAACATGGTTCGTGCTATCGTAGGCACCCTCTTGGAAATTGGCTACCAACGCATGAAGCCGGAGGATATGGAACGGGTTATTGCCGGAAAAAGCAGGGCACACGCAGGAACATCAGTGCCAGCTTGTGGGCTTTATCTTGCCCAAGTGCGATATCCAAACGCTATATTTACAACCTAATGGCCAACCAATCTCAACAAGGCCGCGCCTTCGACTGGGCCGTTTTCAAGCGCATTATTTCCATCATCAGGCCCTATAAAAGCATCTACTTTCTGAGTTTGATCATGATTGTAATGCTCTCGGTAGTCACCCCGCTTAGGCCTTATTTGATTCAATATACCATCGACACCCATGTAGTCAACTTGAATGTACAAGGGTTGATTAACATGACCATCGTGATGGTGATATTACTAATTCTAGAAAGCATCGTTCGATACACCTTCACGTATGCCTCATCCTGGCTAGGTCAAAGTGCTATTCGTGATTTACGACAAAGGGTTTATAATCACCTGCTTAGAACCCGATTAAGCTATTTCGATAAAACACCGATTGGACAGCTTACTACCAGAACCATTTCAGACATAGAAACCATCGCGGATGTGTTTTCGCAAGGCTTTTTCACCATCATTGGAGATATTCTTCAGTTGGCGGCGATACTCGGATTCATGCTATATACCGACTGGAAACTTACCTTGATATCGCTTTCTACACTTCCACTATTGCTTATCGCTTCTTACATTTTCAAGGAAAGTGTAAAAGCCTCCTTTCAAGATGTAAGGAAATATGTGGCCAACTTGAACACGTTCATGCAGGAGCAGATTTCCGGGATGAGCATTGTTCAGAACTTCCACCGAGAACGAGCGGAATACAAAAAATTTGAATCCATCAACCGGGAACAGCGAGATGCCAACCTGCGTTCAGTGTTTGCCTACTCTGTTTTCTTTCCAGTTGTGGATATCATCACCGCGGTTTCCCTAGGGTTGCTGGTATGGTGGGGAGCCAATGGCGCACTTCGACATGAAGTCAGTTTAGGCGCAATCATCGCATTTATCCAGTATGTCAACATGTTCTTCAGGCCCATCCGCATGTTGGCAGACCGTTTCAACAGCTTACAAATGGGCATTGTGGCATCAGAAAGAGTCTTCAACCTTCTGGACACCGAAGAGAAGATTGAGGATCGGGGGACTAAGTCGCTGAAAGGAATAAAAGGAGAAGTTACTTTCCGCAACGTTACCTTCGAATATCTGCCCAACCAACCTGTTATCAACGACATCTCCTTTCATTTGCCTTCAGGCAAGACGATGGCGCTTGTAGGACCAACAGGTGCCGGAAAATCTTCCATCATTGCCGTACTATCTCGTTTTTATGAATACCAAGGAGGCGAAGTATTACTTGATGGAGTTAACATCCGGGAATATAAACTGGAAGAATTGCAAAAACATATTGGGATAATCCTGCAAGATGTATTCTTATTCTCCGGCAGCGTTTACGACAACGTCAGCCTCGGACATCCGGAAGTAAATCGGGAAATGGTAGAACGCATTGCAAAAGAAACCGGCATCATCCGATTTATCGACCGACTTCCGGGAAAGTTTGACTACCAGGTGCAAGAAAGAGGTTATGCCTTATCAGCAGGGCAGCGGCAGCTCATCGCGTTTTTACGCGCCATGGTCTTTAATCCAAAGATTCTGATACTCGACGAAGCCACTTCCGCCATCGACAGTGAAACGGAACTGATCTTGCAAGACGCTACCGAAGCCATTACCAAAAACCGCAGTTGCATCATTATTGCACACCGACTGAGTACCATCCGAAATGCGCATGAAATCTTGGTATTGGAACATGGTAAAATCACCGAAAGAGGCAATCATGAGCAACTTATGGCGATTGAACAAGGGCATTATCGAAAGCTATACCAGTTGCAATTTGTAGAAATAGCATGAGTAAGTTAAGCGCAGTAATCGACTACTTGCACCATTTACAAGACCGCATTTGCCATCAGCTTGAATCACTTGATGGCAGTCATAAGTTTGAAGAAGATTCGTGGGTTCGACCTGAAGGTGGAGGTGGCAGAAGCCGTGTAATCCGACATGGTGCAGTGTTTGAAAAAGGAGGTGTCAACTTCTCCCATGTTCACGGCCCTATGCCTGAACATCTTCGCAGAGAGGGTCATCAAGGAAACACCTTCGATGCAACTGGAGTTAGTTTGGTCATTCATCCACAAAACCCCTTTGTTCCGATCATTCACATGAATGTGCGTTACTTCGAAACTGACGCTGGATTGTCTTGGTTTGGTGGAGGAATTGACCTCACTCCTGCTTATCCATTTGAGGAAGACGTTTTATTCTTTCATCGTGAACTCAAACAAATTGCTGACGATTTCGACCCTCAATGGTATCCAACCTATAAAAAGTGGTGCGACGACTACTTCTACATCAAGCATCGCCATGAAATGCGCGGAGTAGGTGGAATCTTTTATGACTACCTCAAGCCGCACGATGAGGCAAGCCATCAACGCTACTTCAGCTGGATGCAAGCCGTTGGCAACGCCTTTAATCCGATTTACTCCACCATCGTAAATAAAAGAAAAGTTCTTCCTTGGACAGAAAAAGAGAAATTCTGGCAAAAAATACGTCGAGGACGTTATGCTGAATTCAACTTAGTTTACGACAGGGGCACCAAGTTCGGCTTGGAAACCAATGGTAGAATTGAGTCCATTTTGATGTCGCTACCGCCGGAAGCCAACTGGGAATACAACCACCAACCAGAAGCCGGAAGTGCCGAAGCACAAGCGTTAAGCTGGTATCAACCACAGTCATTAAATTTGTAAAAAAATGCTCAATAGCCCTTTTTTCCGGCCCTTAATGGATCATTTTTATGTGCTACCGGAAGAGGACAAAAAGCAATTGGCCGCTCTTTTCACAGAAAGCTTTATTCGCAAAAAAAATCTTTTGATTCGAGAAGGCGACCTCGTTGACAAGCTTTACTTTTTAGAATCAGGGCATTTAAGAGGCTTTCAAAACCGAGATGGGGAGGAAATCACCGTTAGTTTCATCTTTGCACCTGCCTTTTTTACCGACCTAATAGCCTTGCGGCAAAAAACTCCCGCCTTGGTTTCTTTTCAAGTAATGGAAGATAGCCGATTGTTTGCTGCACCATTCGATGCTATCGACAAGTTTATGCTTTCTAAACCAACCAATAGCCTTTATTATCTAAGGTTTTTAGAATCACTCAATGCTTTTTATATCAAAAGAACATTTTCATTGATATGTGACAGTCCGGAAGAACGTTATTTAAAATTACTGCAAGAACGGCCTAAAGTAATTGAGAAGCTACCCTTAAGGTATATCGCTCATTATCTGGGAATTAAACCAGAAACTTTGAGTAGAATTAGGCGAAGGCTTAAAGAAAGTAGCTAAAGGTTCAAGCGCTTTATAGTTTTCTTGACTTTAATCAAGGTGCAAATAAACAGTGTTCACAAAATTTGCAGAAGTAAATATTTGAACACAATGAAATTACAATTCAAGCTTTTTCTCCTCTTCCTGATTACCCCGTGGGTAATGAGCGCTCAGGAAAACCGAACGCAAACCGTGCGCGGTCAAATTCTGGACGAAGTAACCCGGCAGCCCTTGATTGGAGCTGTAGTTCTGATAAAAACCACCCAGCCTCCCTTAGGTGGAACTACCGATGCTGAAGGAAAATTCAGGATAAGTAAAGTTCCTGCTGGCCGGCATTTTCTAAGCGTCTCTTTTGTAGGGTACGAAACGTTGAACCTACCGGAACTTATGGTGACCACCGGAAAAGAAGTGATCCTTAACCTGCAAATGACCGAAGGTATTCGCAAGTTGGCAGAAGCCAAAGTGGTTTATGACCGAAAGAAAGACCCCAAAACCACCAATAACGAAATGGCCACGGTGAGCGCAAGGTCGTTTAATCCGGAAGAAACCCTCAAATATGCAGGTGCACTGGGAGACCCCAGCAGGATGGCTGCCAACTTTGCCGGTGTTATTGCCGGAAATGATAGTAGAAACGATATTGTGGTAAGAGGCAACAGTCCGAATGCCATGTTATGGCAATTTGAGGGACTCAACATTTTCAATCCCAATCATTTTGGAAATGGTTTCAACACAGGCGGCCCCGTAAGTATGCTCAACGCAAACGTTCTAAGCAAATCCGACTTCTTTACAGGAGCCTTTCCAGCGCAATACGGCAATACCAACGGAGCAGTTTTTGACCTTAAAATGAGAGAAGGAAATAATGAAAAACTGGAGATGATAGGACAGGTTGGCTTCAATGGTTTTGAGTTTGGTGCCGAAGGCCCCTTTTCTAAAAGCTCGAACCGGTCTTCATTTTTAATTAGTTATCGGTATTCGACACTTGGACTAATGAAAGCCATTGGCATTCCATTAGGCACAGGAGCCGCAGTGCCGCTTTATCAAGACTTGAATTACAAGTTAAATTTCTTGATTGGCAAAACAGGCAAACTGCAATTCTTTGGATTTGGAGGGTTTAGCTCCATCGATTTACTCGGGAAAGATGTGGATACCACCGAACTGAATTTTTATGGTTCACCTGGAATCAACACCCTTCCGAGGTATCGTTCAGGAGTGAGCGGAGTTTCCTACGAGCAAAATCTGGGAAGTAAAACCTATGGAAAACTGGTTGCGGCCATCAGCCATTTAAGTAACGAATACAAGACTGATTCCTTATTGCTGCCATCAGATGCCAGTTTTAGGCTATCAGCAGGTCAATTCAGCGACACTAAACTCTCCTTTGTTGGAAATATTACCCATAAATTCAATGCGCGACTTCAACTCCATGGCGGTTTTTCGCACGATGTAACCCGATTTGATTACAACAATTCCGACTTTTATCAACAAGGGTCGGTAGATTCAATCAGGGTAAACAGAGCTGGCACCTTAGCGCTTTCCCAAGCCTATCTTCAACTTAAATACCGGTTTAATGAACGCTTGAGCTTCAACTTAGGAGCTCATGCACAGCATCTGGATATCAATCAAAAAAGTGTTTTAGAACCACGGGCAGGAGCGAAATTCCTACTTAATGCTAAATCGAGCCTGAATTTTGGTTTTGGCCTGCATCATCAAAACATTCCGACCTATAACCTATTATCACGCGATCCATTTGGAAGAGAGACCAATAAAAGCTTACCCTTTGCTCGTTCTCAACATTGGGTATTGGGGTACGAAAACATGTTGACTTCGCAGATAAGAATCAAGTTAGAAGCCTATTACCAATACCATGATCAAATTGGCGTCACTGCCTTCCCTTCTAGTTTTTCTATGGTCAACATAGGAGCCAGCTTTGCTCCCAGCGACGAAAGCTCTTTGGTAGCGAATGGCACCGGTAAAAACCAAGGATTGGAGTTAACCTTGGAAAGAAACTTTAGTCAAGGCTACTACTTCTTATTAACCGGTTCCGTCTTCGACAGCAAATACAAGGGAAGCGATGGAATTGAGAGAAATTCGGCCTTTAACACGCAATATGCAGCCAACTTTTTAGCTGGAAAAGAATTTAAACTCGACAACAAAGGCAGTATTTTCTATGCTAACATTAGAATTACCAGCATTGGAGGCCGATTTATAACACCTTTGAAACTGGAGGAAAGTAAACTCATGAAAAAGGCCGTCTTTGACGAAGAAAAAGCCTTTAGCGAACAAATTGAGCCCTATTTCAGAGCAGATGTAAAAATTGGCTATAAGAAAGACTTCAAAAAGGCCACACTAGAGTTTGCGGTTGACTTACAAAATGTTACGAATCACCAGAATTTGTTTCAGATAGGCTTTAATCCAGAAAAAGGGGTGATAACCAAGCAATATCAACTTGGATTTTTTCCAGTACCTATCTTTCGAATTACCTTCTAACTAGGTCAACTATTGAGCACTACACCTTGATTATTCTTCTATTGAGTGCCATATAATAGGAAAAAAACAAGGTCCTTTGTTCTAAACAACAAGCAGTTAAATCTGCTTGTTGTTTAGAACATTATCCATTCAATAGACCTAACAGAAAAGCCTTGCTGATTGATTTGTTTATCCACCCTGCCCAATATTCGATTAACCATAATAATTTTTCGCCTAATTAACGAGTTTAGTGTATAAATAGCCGGTCTTTTGCGATAAGTCTAATCGGTAGATGCCGGAACTCTCAAATTTACACTTGGAACGCTTCCCCGAAGGATATTGGATATACCACGTTATCACCCAACAACTGGAATTCAACCCCGTCCTTTGGCATAGTCTGGGCAAGCATCCGGACGAAGTTCCTATGCTCGGTACCCAACAAGCAGAAGAGTTGATGGACGAGTCGTCCCGATTTCTATACCATGCACTATTGCTTGCACTCCAAACGGGACAAAACCCCGGGACGGTAGTTTTAGGTTATATAGACAAGCCATACAAAGTAACCCTATCTAAACATCCCCACTTACCAAACGCCTGGGTAGGTGGTCATGAACCCTTGTTGCTTCCAGAAGCTGAGCCCGCATTCAACCTCATTGGACATCCTTCCATAGGGTTAATGCGATTAGACCTGAGCACCAACGAGATTTCATGTTGCGACCAAGCCTACCCGCTGCTTGAATTTCCAAAAGAGCAAAAGCTCTTCACCTCTACTTTTCTCCACCTTTTTCAGGAGAATGACACTTTAGCAAGATTAGCGGAATGGTTAAAATGGCCTAAGACCGTAGCAAGTTCTATCATCGTTGACCTGAAAAGTGCTGTATCTCAAGCCAAATGGCTACAGATAACTTTATGGTACCAACCCCACCAGCCCAAATGGCTATCCGGAAGTGTAGTCGATATTTCAAGCTTAAAAAAGGCGGAAGAACAACTGAGCATGGTGCTAGAAGGCTCTCAAGATGGCTGGTTTGACTGGGATTTGTTGGCTGATACAGCAGAATACAGCCAAGGTTGGTTTGGATTACTGGGTTATACCCCTGATGAATTGCCCAAAAGCATTGCAGAATGGAAAACGTTGGTTGACCCTGAATTGCTGCCACACATTGACCAAGAGTTGATTCGACAGTTTAAAAGCAACCAACAAGTCGGAGAGCTTCATTTTAGAATGAAGCACAAGGATGGCCATTACAGGGAAATTTCAGCCCGAGCTTTGTTACTAAGGCAAAATGGACGAGTGGTTCGCGTATTAGGAGCCAACCGCGACGTTACCATACAAAAGCTCGACCTAGAAGCAAGGAAGCAGCAGTCTGAAACGCTTTGGATTCAGCAGCAGTTTTTACAATCTGTGTTAAGTTCCATGAACGATAAAGTATTGGTATTAAACACAGAAGGCATTTTTTCGGAAGTTTTAAGTAGCGATCATTTATTACAAGATACCACCCATGGCAATTTAATTGGGAAAAGCATTCATGAAGTATTTGCTCCTGCAACAGCAGATTTATTCTTAAAAACACTCAAACAAGTTATTCAAGGCCAAGAAGTGGCCGAAATTGAATACCAAGTGGAGCAAGCGAATCATCCCCATTGGTTAGGTGCAAGGCTCACACCATTTATTGACCAATCAGGGCAGCCGGTAGGTGCAGTTGTGGTGATCAGGGATATCAGCGAAACGAAACAACGTGAAGCCGATATGCTGGCAAGTAAAACAGCAGCAGAAAAAGCCAATCAGGCGAAAAGTGAATTCCTGGCCAATATGTCGCACGAAATTCGCACCCCGCTTAATGGCATCATCGGATTTAGCGAACTGCTCTCAGAAACACCGCTCAATGAAGAACAAAAAAGCTTCATGAGCACCATTAATATTTCCGCGAAAACACTTCTCGACCTTATCAACGATGTGCTGGATTTCTCAAAAATAGAAGCCGGAAAGCTAGACCTCGTCATTGAATCGGTTTCACTGATGGATATTCTGAGGCAGGCCATTGAAGTAGTCAGTTTTCCTGCAAGAAAAAAGAATCTTCTGTTAGACTTAAACGCATCGGAATTCTCTAATTTCTTACACATTGATTCCTTACGCTTGCGGCAAGTGCTCATTAACATTCTAGGCAATGCCATTAAATTCACCGAAAAAGGGAAAGTTACGCTAGCTGCAAGAATTGTAAATGACTATCCAGACAGGCAGGTTATTCGATTTTCGGTCAAGGATACCGGTATTGGTATCACAGAAGAAAATCAAAAAAACCTGTTTAAAGCCTACACCCAGGCAGATACGAGCATCACCAAAAAATACGGAGGAACCGGCCTAGGCTTAGTAATTTCCAATAAAATTCTAAGCAAAATGGATAGCAAGCTGGAAATGGAAAGCCTTTTAGGCGTTGGTAGCACTTTTAGTTTTGAGGTTTCTTTATTGAAAGGCGCCCCAATTGATCATACCATAATCGTTTCTGATCTTAAAAAAATAAATTCAGGAAAAATCCCCGGAAGCCCCTTGATATTAGTTGCTGAAGACTCGAGTATTAATTATCAGCTTGCGCTGGTTCTGCTCAAGAAATTCATAGAAACACCAAGGATCGTACAAGCAGAAAATGGGAAAATAGCCGTAGAAAAAACCATAGCATTGAATCCGGATTTAATCCTGATGGATATTCAAATGCCAGAAATGGATGGTTACGAGGCTACTAAGCAAATTAGAAGCATGGAAGCCTTTCAGGAAGTACCGATTGTAGCAGTAACTGCCGCAGCTTTGATTGATGAACGACTAAAATGTTTAGAAGCCGGCATGAACGATTGCATCACCAAACCTATCCAAGCAGATATCCTCAAACTTACCCTTCATCAATTTCTAGAGGAACGCGTATCTTCTTCCTCTGAATGAGGACAATAACGCTTTCTGTACTTCTACATTTATTTTTTACAGCCGCTACATTGGGGCAAAACAAGGGAGTACCATCACGATTTATCGTATTTATGGCGCCGGATTGCCCAATAAGTCAATTTTATACCCCTTTACTGAGAACCTATTCCGAACAGACCTCCTTCCAACAAAAGTCTTTTACACTCGCCTTTACCACTGGTGACAGTGCTTCTGTAGCACAATTCGAGCAAAAGTATCGCACCGGTTGGCCATTACTTTGGGGCCCTGAAGCCCAACTTTTAGCCAAGCAACACCAAGCGAGCGTAACACCAGAACTCGTCGTGCTCAACTCTAATCAAAAAATACTTTATCGTGGAAGGTTGAACGACGCCTACGCTGCACCTGGCAGAAAAAAGCCCAAGATTAAACTAAGTGAAATTGACACCCTCTATCAGGCCTATCTCAAGAAACAATCAACCAGTATAGCTCATCAGCCAGCAATCGGCTGTTTAATGAACCCATAATTCTATTCATAAAATCTTATCTTTCAATATGATTAGGTATGGAATAGGATTGATAGTTTGCCTGTTGGCACTCCTTCCGGCGATTGGACAAACGCCAAACTACAGCCAAGACATTGCACCCATTCTTTACACCCATTGTACTTCCTGCCACAGGCCGGGTGAAATTGGCCCTATGCCCTTCACCAATTACAACGAAGCTGTAGCCTACGGCTCCATGATTAAATCGGTTACCCAAAGTAGGTATATGCCGCCTTGGAAACCAGACCCCGCCTACCGGAGTTTTGTGGACGAAAATGTGCTTTCTACCGCACAAATTCAAGCCATTAAAGACTGGGTGGACGGCGGGATGCCGCAAGGTAATCCGGCTCTTGAACCTCCCCTGCCCTCCTTTCCAACTGGTTCTCAAATAGGAGTTCCCGATTTGGTACTTCCCATGGCGCAGGCATTTACCCAGGCAGGCAATAATACCGACCAATACCGAATATTCGTACTTCCCACCGGACTTCAACAGGATAAAGAAATTAAAGCCATTGAGTTTAGAGCAGGAAACAAGCGCATTGCTCATCATGCCATTATTGGGATGGACACCACCAACCAAGCTAACATGCTTGACCAAGCACAAGCCGGATATGGATATACCCAATATGGTGGATTTGGATTTACTCCTAATGAACCCCTTTTGGCAGGTTGGGCACCTGGCATGAGTCCTAAAGTCTATCCTCAAGGTATTGGAAAAGTACTTTGGAAAAACTCCAAACTGCTTTTACAGATGCATTACGCCCCCACTCCTATTCCTGAAACCGACTCGTCGGTCATCAATATTTTTTACGCCAACGCGCCTTTAACCCGACAAGCAACCCTTACTCCTATTACGCCACAGCATCTTTTAAATGGCCCGTTTGTTATTCAACCCAATACGGTTAAAACCTTTCGTGCACGATACACCATTGGAATCGCGGTGAGCTTGCTTAATTTATTACCACATGGCCATTTACTTTGCAAAAGCTGGGAAGCTTATGCTGTAAAACCCAATGGAGATACCATAAAATTGGTAAAGATTAACGATTGGGACTTCAACTGGCAAGGCATGTACAGTTTCAGAAACATGCAACCCTTGCCGGCAGGAACTCAACTATTCGTTCATGGCACC
The DNA here is from genome assembly GCA_027484125.1 of Bacteroidota bacterium. GTDB lineage: Bacteria > Bacteroidota > Bacteroidia > UBA7662 > JAIXUI01 > JAIXUI01. The sequence goes on from JAIXUI010000093.1 coordinate 19,412, forward strand.
TACGACAATACCGCCAGTAATCCACTCAATCCCCATAGTCCTCCTCAAATAGTTCGATGGGGAGAAAATACCGCTGACGAGATGTTTTTGCTTTACCTCACTTGGGTTCCTTATCAGGTTGGAGATGAAAACATCGTCATCTCAGTGAATGAACCTATTCCGGGAGTGATCATGCCGGGCAATAAAATCTATCCCGTTTATCCAAATCCTTCCGGAGACCATCGCACCTTGGGATTTAGCTTGGAAAAAGCAGGTAAAATCAAGATTGCCCTTTTTGATCTTAATGGAAAAGAAGTTCAAGTGATTAAAAACCAAGAATGGTATTCACCTGGGATACAAACGGTTGACTTCTCCGTGAACTCCTTAGCCAAAGGCATGTATTTACTTCGAATAGTGGGAGATGGATTTGACATGAGTGAAAAAATGCTGGTTCATTAATTTCATCATAGAGATAAAGTCGCTTAATAAACACCGTCCTAAAGGCCACTTCACAACTATGCTTCAGTAAATACTCATCAAGTAAAATTTGAATAAGACAAAAATAAGGTAGGGAAAACCCGACTGAATGGCCTACTTTGTTCTACCTACGAAATAAAGAAGACCAAGATAGCAACTCATGAAGCGATTCTACGCTTTATACGAAAGTGTCCTGGTAGAAGGATTGGAGGTTATTGTTATTTGGACTGGGTTGATAAAAATTGGATTCTTTTCGATTTAATTTCGTTGATTTTGCTTCTTGCTACTGGCACCCAAAGCTCAGCAGCCGGAACATGGAGCAACAGCCCCTGTGCATTACCGCTTGCCTGTCCGGCATGAGAAAGGTTGATGATCCACGATCGATGAGAACGCTCAAGGCCAGGAAAAGGCGATAAGGCTTCCTCTATTTTTTGCAAACTTGACCTCAGCATTTTCTTTTCTAACCGACCTTCTTTCAGAAAATAGACCGTTACGTAGTTATCCGCAGATTCTACTGCAAGAATCTCAGAGGGCAATAAGGTTAACTGCTCTCCTTTGTTTTCGGATGGAAGAGAAACCGCTTCAATCTGAGCATGTTCCAAAGAAGCAATAGCGTTTTCCAGAGTCATCTCTGCATTAAACGACCTTGACTCTATCAAAACCCTGCGCATCAACACACTGTACTTCAATAAGGTTACCACCAAAGTAGGAACCAATCCAACTGAAAGGGTAGCTAATTGGAAAAACATAAGCGAGCCCCACGTAATTGGAATTTGGAAAACTACTGAAGAATACAACCAATTCACCAACCCAATTAAAAGCGTGTTGGAAGCAATCATGGAAATTTCTGTTCCTATAGTCCAACTTTTTTCCTGAAACATGGAGGGAAAAACACTTCGCCAAAGCAGGGTATGGAGCATAAGTGAAACGGTAGTAATAACACCATAGCCCAAAAGCTTTATATCGAAAAAAGGATTAACTACTTCGTTCAATCGAAATGGCTGAATCACTTGAAGAGTTAGCCAAATGGCAAGGCCTAGGACCATGGCGAAGCGTGTTTGCTTCGCCATGGTTCCTATTGGAAATGGTTCTCTCCAAAGCGCAAAAAGATTATTCATCAGATTTCCATGCATCAATCACCATAGAAGTTGACATCAGCCTATGACGTTTCCAATTATTCTGGCTTCCATACCGGTAATAATGATTGGAAAATGGCCTGGGCATGCTCAAAGGTACACTTAGAAAGCCTGTCTTTCCACTGTAACCCACCCATTCGAGGCTGAAAAACACCGCTCCCGACACGAATAACCGGCGATTGGCCAATGACACGTTGACCCAGCCGGAACGAACTCCGACAACCGGAATAAGGATTCCTTCCTGAATCAAAGGAGCGCCTGGCTCGTGTTCCTCAGCCTCATAAATATTCAACCTCAGCCAAATGGTATCGAAAGTGCACGTTGCCAGAAAGACTCGAAAACGATCCAAGCAATGACTTTCCTTTCCGAAATCGATAATCTTTCCCATTGCTGCGCCCAAGTTCTGTCTTGGTTTTCCTTGAATGGCAAAATTGGTGTAGAGCTTAGTGCGTTCCTTTTCCAAACCAAAAGTAATTTTCTTTAGCTTTCCGGCTTTGATGGTTGCAACCGGCAGCTCATATCGCACTTCTTTCAACGTTATTTCCACCGTATCAGGAAACTTGAAAGGCTGAAATTCTAACGATTTATACCCTATGCAACTGGCTCTTACCAGGTTAATCGCTGTTTCTGAAAACAATTGAGCCATTCCTTGTTCATCTGTCATCGTTCCTATGCTTGTGCCAGGTATCCCTACCGCTACAAAGGGAAGCAACTTTCCGGATTCTGATTTTACACGGATGATAGCCGTATGCAATTGAGCTTGACTAACAAAAGCTTGCAAGCCTATAAGAAGCAGAAAAATCAATCTTTTCATGACTTGAGCTTGGGGGTTAACTTTGAAATGGATTGTTGAATCAATAAACTTCCAACCACACTTGGGAGCATCCACATCAACCAAACCGGGCCAATTTGGATATTGTTGACTGCAAAAGCCGTAAATGCGGCGATGTAAGTTCCACCCATCATCGAAATGTGGCGGCGAAGCCAAAGTTTATTGCCGGGTTTCCAGGCATCGGTTTTTCGTATTAACCTGACATCCTGAATGAGCATGACCAACATGATGAAGCCGAAAAACAACAAGACATTCTTCCAGGAACCTTGCTGCATCACTTGGCGATAGATGGGATAACCAATCATAAAAGCCGTTAGGGGAAAACCAATCATCAATGGCAGATAATCTCTAACAGTAGGGCTTGAAAGCTGTTTGTTTTTCAATAACGCAATAGAACGCACGCCCGCTTGCAACATATAAAGCGTGAATAACGCAATTGCCAACAAAAATGCATTGAAATGCATGAGGCACATGATGAGGGCAGACATGGAACATGCTGCCATGCTCATGGTGAAATAGCGTCCACTCATCGCATGAGTGCCAGGTCCTTTGCGCACCAACATCGCAACAAGACCGGTAATCAGTCCGAAGGTTCCGGTGAACACATGAAAAATTAAAAGCAGTTGATACATGATTTTGGGATTGAATGTATAGCAAAGGAAGGGGGCACAAATTCAACCAAAAAACCAAAGGGACAAACTTCCCAACTCCGGGGCCAATTGCATGAAAAAAGCCGCATTCGGGGTAGAATGCGGCTTTTTTGGGGCGAAATGCAAAGGCTTAATCGCGGAATGCCTTGCTAATTCTCAGCAACAAATGGTCGCGGTGCGCTCGGGTTTCAGCATTCAATCCAAGTGCAGGCTGGCGAAGTAATGCTTCGATGCGCTTTAGTTGAGCAACTGCCGCACTTTGGCTGAGGTAATCGTATCCGGACTTGCCTTTAAATCCTGCAATTCCGATTAACCTTCCCACATACTCAATTTGCAAATTCTGACGGAAGGTATTGACATTGCCTTTGGCATCCTCGAGGAAAATGCCTGAAGTAAGATCCCCGAGCATGTCCACCACTGCATAACCATTTCCATACATGCGGCTATCGGTAAGGCGAAGCATCACCGATTCACTCATGAGGTGCTCCAGGATGCTGCGTTGAATACTCAATGCACGGTTATGGAATTTAGGATCTTCGCCACTGGCAAAGAAGTTAAAGCCACGTCGCTGTTCCTGTAGATAAGCGGCAAGGTCGGCCTGAATTGTAAAGGCATTAGGTGAAAAACATTGTTTGGCCAGCAGATTCATGGCCCGCTTTTGATCGGCTAATGAAACCGGGGTAAAAGGCTGTTTGGCCCCCTTTTGACCAATAAATCCACGCTCAACATACACTCCGCCCACATAACGAGAAACAGCAGTAAGCGCGTTGGCCATTTCGCTTCCGAGGATTCCGTAAGCTTGTCTCATCTCTTGCCAACTTTGACCGTTACGGGCATACTTGGTTTTCAACCCGCTCATCATCTTCTTGACCAATTGAATGCGTTCTTCCGAGTATCCAATGGCATCACCGCTGATATCGTTGACCATAACGCGAGGGTCTATGGCTTTTCCAGGTGAGCGCATATCGTCGGCATCGTTGCCGAAAGTAAGCGATGGCTCAGTGGAACGAGCCAAAATAGCAGTGAGTCGTTGCTCTTCCTGCTCTGGATCTTCTAATCCAGGTGAATAACCATATTCAATGGCCCAGTGGTCATAAGGACCAGGCTTTGTAGTGAAATAATCACCTTGTTTAGTTTTATCTAAAGCGAGGTTTACGGCGGGATAATCCATCACAGAACCAATCAAACCAATGTCCCGAGTAAGTTTTTGGTTATGAATGTCTTTAGGAAGGTGAAGTTGAGACGCTTTCATGTTGTGCATCAACCCGAAGGTGTGTCCCATTTCGTGAAGCACTAAGTAATAAAGGCTTTGTTTGAGGTATTCCTTTTTTTCCGCATCAGCAGCGCCAATGAGCTGCAAATGGGTGAATCCTAATTGATTGTTATGGTGCAGGTGGTTGCCGGCAGTGCAAAAACGGTGTTCATTCTGATATAGGAGCGCTTCTTCAAGGGCATTGTTCGCGTCAAATAAGTCGCTTTGCTTAGCTCTGTTTGTAAAGAACACATACTCCAACATGATGTCGGCGCCGAGGATTTGGCCGGTGCGCGGGTTGACGAAGCTAGGGCCATAACCTCCAAAGGGTGGATAAGGAGAAGAAGTCCAACGAAGCACGTTGTACCGGATATCGCCTGCATCCCAAGTGGCCGTGTCGGGCTGAATTTTTACTTGAACGGCATTGCGGAAGCCAATTTTCTCGAATGCTTCGTTCCACTTAAGACCAGCTTCCATGATGATGGGACGAAATTCTTCGGGAGTGGTGTTTTCAATCCACCAAACAATGGGTTCAACCGGATCGCTTAACGGAGTATTGGGTTCCTTTTTCACCAAATGCCAGCGGTTGATGGCATCCTTAAAAGGAGTTGCAGAAGTGGAAGTCATATCGTCCACTTGTTGGGAGAAAAATCCGACACGAGGATCATCGCGTCGAGGTTTAAAGTCGTTTTTGGGCATCTCAATGAAGCTATGCTGGAGCCTCACCGTGATAGAGCGCGCATCGGTAACGTCCTTACCACCACCATTAGACGGACTTGGATTATCGTAAACCAAATCAACCACCACATCGGTATTTTTGGGATAAGAGCGAATGCTTACATATTTTGACTTTGCCTTATTCAGTCTGCCTAGGTTGAAGAAAAATGAAGCTAACGCGGGGGGAACATTCGGCTTTACCGGATCGAAGTTTTCATCGAGGAGCAAGCTGCCTGCATCGAGCAAGATGGTTCCTTTGGCAGAGTCTTCGGCTACAATTTTTTCACTAAACAAGACCGCTTTGGAAATATTAGCCTGAGCGCTTTTGGCAATGGCCATTTTAGGGTCAAAATAAAACGCTGTGTTTTCAAACGCCATCTCGATGCGGTCGTAGTAGCGATTGATGGAAAAGACCTCATTCGAGCGGAAAGAACCACGGTTGAGGCCTACACGGGCTAAACCATTTTCTGCATAGGAGAAATAAATATACTCCTTCCCTATCATGTCCTTTTTAAGGAGTAAATAGGCCGAACCATTGGTGGTATCCTGATAAATGGTAAACAAACCATCGAACTTCTTGCAAGCCTTGGTTTTTGATTCGATGGTCACTTTCTCTTTTGGAGGGCCACCAGGACCGGCTGGGCCGGGCGCACCCGGCTTTTTATCCTGACCAAACACCAAAGCAGGCACGAATAGCAGGAGCGATAGGGTAATTTTTCTCATTTTGAAGGTTCTGATGTTTAAAACAAAGGAAAAACCTTGGTTATAAACATTAAAGGAATGTTAAGAGTGAAGAAAAACTTAGGGTTGAGGTATTTGAGTTTCAAACCGAAGTGATCACCATTAATATGAACTGAACAATCTCAAATAGGTTTAAGGATTTCTTATGTCTTTGAACGGGCGTGTAAGACAAAGTCCCGAAAACGACTTCAGCGTTTGCAACGCTTAAAAATCTTCAGTGTGTCGTTTTCTTTTTTATGATTTCTGTTTTGTCACACGAGCCTTTCAGAAATTCTGTGTGTC
>JAIXUI010000006.1 GCA_027484125.1 Bacteroidota bacterium
AGCACCCGAGTAGCCAGCGTACAAAACGGCAGCTTAACTCCAATAGGAAATGCCATCCTGAATACCGATTCCGTCTTTACCGGAACCGCCGCGGTTTATGGATTGCCTAAGGCTCCAAATGCTAGAGTATTTAATAGAACCTGGGGATTGAAGCAGTATGAATTGAGTAATCATCTAGGGAATGTGCAGGTAACTATTTCCGATAAAAAACTCGGAGTAGTAGGAGCGAACCAAGTTGATTTCATCGCCTACGAACCCGAGGTGAAAAGCGCTACGGATTATTACGCCTACGGGATGGAAATGCCGGGGAAAACCTATCAAAGCACCGCCTACCGCTACGGCATGAACACCCAAGAAAAAGACAACGAAATCTACGGCCCCGGCAACACCCTCGGAGCGCTGTACTGGGAATACGACGCAAGAATAGCGAGAAGGTGGAACGTGGATCCGGTGGTAGTGCCTTCCCTGAGCAATTATCACTCATTCGAAGGAAATCCGATTATGATGGTTGATCCTTTGGGCAATAGTGCAGGAATATTCAAGAAAGATCCCAATACTGGAAAAGAAAAGAAAGTCTCTGATTTTGGGGACAAACAGGGATTTGACGTTGTTATAACAGGGCCTTCAAATGAAGATGGTTCTATAAATTCTGAAGGGGTAAAAACTGAAACTTATAAAGTAGTTAATGGGATTCGAGAAGAATTAGAAACATCGAGAATCGAAAATGATAACACTTTTTTAAGTGATGCTTCTGATATGTTGAGTGTTTCAGGATATACAGAACTTGTTTCGACCATAGGGTTTAAGGCATTTGACTCTTTTTTTTCTGATGATGTATTTCTTTATAAGACTTCGAATTTTTTAAAGAATGCTGGAAAATACTTGGGATTTTTAAATACTTATGTTGGTACACCCGTAGGAATTGCTAATGACTATGAACAATTTAAAAAGGGAAGAATAGGAAACGATCGTTTAACCTATAAAGTTACAGGTCAGTTAGGTTCTGTTATAGCTGGATCAATGGTTGGCGGTGCTTTAGGAGTGTTAACCGGAGCGGTAATTTCATCAAGTTTTATGGCAGGAGAATTAATTTATGACAGTCATAAAAAATATTCTAAAGAAATCGACAAATTTTTACTTCAAACAGAACAAGCATTAAGAAATGGATGGGTGCCAGGACGAAATTAAAATGACATTCAAAATTAGTTTAATGAATCATTTTTCAATGTTGAAATTTCACATTATTGGAACATTTTTAATGTTTGGGACTTCATTGATTATTTACTCTTATATTAATATAGTTTTTGTATTGATATGGATTTTGTACTCTATGTCTGTGTTTTTTATTCATATTTCATATTATATATATAATAGAAAAATGGAGTTAATTGTAATGAATGAGGTTTTAATATTTAAAAAGAAAGGGAGATTGATTTATTTAAAAATAATTGATATAAAGTCAGTTACGCTTTATTTGCCACCAACAAAATATGTGAAAAGTAACGTTTATTTGCTTCCATTTGAATGTTATCATTATTGTGAAATAAGGACAATTGATAATAAAAAAATTATTATAACATCACTAATTTGTGTTGAGATTGAAGATTTATTAAAATTAATTGATATTCCTTACGAAAGCAAACGTTGTTTTTATCCTTTTTTAAGCATTGTTAATCAACCAAGCTTATAATTGTCTTTTTTTGTTAATTATATTACTGTTTAATTATGTTCAAATTTGATGTACTTAGCTAAATTAACTTTTTTACCTTCTTAAATTCCTTAATTTTAAAGCACGCAAGCCCCCACGCGATGACGCAAGCCACCGGCAGCAGTTTCTTCACCCAAGCAATGGCACTGGCCACCGCCAATACCACCAGCACAGCATTGCCGGAACTCATTGCCTTTATGGGAAATAGGCTGGGGCAAACCCGCGCTAATTTGTTGCTGGCTAAAGTGTGGCTTTACTCATAAATATCTTTTCTGTGTCCTAAATCAATCACATCAACCAAAAGGACATCATCAAAAATATCGTAGATAATGCGGTAATCAGCTACACGAATACGATAACCTTCTCTTCCTCTTAACTTCTTAGAGCCTATAGGTCGTGGATTATCCGCAAGGTTGTAAATGGCTTCCTTGATATTGGAATAATATGGCTCGTTGATTTTTTCAAGTGCTTTGATGGCTCGTTTCCTTAATTTTACACTATAAATCATTACTTAGCCTTACGCTTAGCTTCAATTATTTTAAAAGCTTCATCAACAGCAAGAGAAGGCTCATTGGATTTTTTAGCCTCATCATAGAGTTTGATGTCCTCAAGTTCCTCTAACTCTTCCATCATGGCTTTAAAATCTTTAATGGGAAGGACAACCGCTATTTTTTTGCCGTCATTGTCTGTAATGAATTGTGGATTTACTTTTAACATTGTGCAGATTTATTTAGTCTTTGCTTCGCTGATGCTAAAGTAATTAAAAAACTTGTTTACAAGATCACTTCATAACAAGTAATCGCTCACTGCGAAGTTCTTGCTCTGAGTTTTTCAGTTGCTAGGTTTGATTGCTTATTTTCTCCCTTCCGAAATGCGTTGATGTACTTTCCTTTCCAGTTGTTACACTTAAATAGGGTTTTCCCCCGTCACCATCGACGCCCTCCCACGTACCTACCAATACGCCACGCATTATTCTTACGACATTCACGGGAATGTGCACCGGGTGGTGCAGGAGTTTAGGGAGTTGGAAGGGTTAGCGCAGTCTTTCAAGCGCATCGACTACACCTACGACCTCCTTTCCGGAAAAGTAACCCAGGTGGCCTACCAACAGAACCGCCCGGATCAATTCTTCCACCGCTACTTATACGATGCCGATAACAAGCTGCTTGAAGTGCAAACCTCTCCCGACGGCTTTATATGGGACCGCGATGCACGCTATGAATACCACCTACACGGCGCTTTGGCCCGCACCGTGTTGGGCGATTGGTCGGTGCAGGGCATCGACTTCGCCTACACCCTTCCCGGCTGGCTCAAAGGCGTGAACGGCGATGGCGTCAACCCTGAAGCCGATATGGGCGAAGACCACCAAAACCTCTTGACCGCCCGCGATGCCATGCAGTTTGGATTGTCGTACTACAACGGCGACTACCAAGCCGATGCGCTGGCACCCACCGTGTTTGGAGCGGTAGCCTCCGGCGAAAACCTCTACAACGGCAACATCAGCGGCACCAACATGCGCATTCCCGGCAGTTTCACCGCCATGGCCTACCAGTACGACCAGCTCAATCGCCTCACCAAAGCCCAACACAAAGGCCGTAACACCGCCGGCGGCTGGGACAACCGCCAAGACTACACCAGCACCTACGCCTACGACGCCAACGGCAACCTCATGAGCCTGAACCGCAACGGCAGCAGCAACCAACTGCGGATGGACGAGCTCACCTACCACTACGCGCCCAACACCAACCAACTGCAACGCGTCGCCGACCAAGTGCCCGCCACCCATTACCCCACCGACATCGACCATCAAGCCGCCGCCATCAACTACGAATACGACAACACAGGCAACCTCGTAAGAGACCAAGCCGAAGGCCTGAGGATGAAGTGGACCGCCTACGGAAAATTAGCCGAAGTACAACGCGACCCCGGCAGAGCCGGCGCCAGCCTGAAATTCGGC
>JAIXUI010000018.1 GCA_027484125.1 Bacteroidota bacterium
GTGAAAAAACCCTCCACATGAAATGCAACTGTGCGAAACCTCCTAACCTTCAATAAAAAACTCAGCGCACCTTGCGAAACCTTAGCACCCTCTGCGTGAAAAAACCCTCTGCGTGAAAAACTAAAGCGCAGGATAATACCCAGGCTCCGCCTCCGCCAAAATCCCATACACCTTCTCAACCACATCATCAACCGACGGCTTCGAGAAATAATCCCCATCCGTACCATACGCAGGACGATGCGGGCGAGCAGACAACGTTGCAGGAGCACTATCCAACCAACGGAAAGCACCCTGAACCTCCAGAATCTGCTGCATCAAGAAGCCAGTAGCACCACCCTCTACATCCTCATCCAAAATCAAAAGGCGATTGGTTTTGCGGATACTCTTCAAAGTATCATGAGACAAATCAAAAGGCAACAAACTCTGACAGTCAATAATTTCGATAGAAACACCCAACTCCGCCAACTGCTTAGCAGCCTCTTGAGCAATTCTAACACAACTTCCATAAGTCACCAAAGTAAGATCCTCCCCCTCTTGAACAACCTCAACCTGACCAAGCGGCATACTAAACTCCGCAAGGTTAGTAGGAACAGCCTCCTTCAAGCGATAGCCGTTCAGACACTCAATAACAAGCGCCGGCTCATCACTCTTCAGCAAAGTATTATAAAAACCAGCAGCCCTAGTCATATCACGGGGAACCAATACATGCATACCACGTACCGCATGAAGAATCATCCCAATAGGAGAACCACTATGCCAAATCCCCTCTAACCTATGACCCCTAGTTCGGATAATTAACGGAGCCTTTTGCCCACCCTTGGTTCTGTATTGTAACGTAGCGATATCATCACTCATGATTTGAATCGCATAAAGGAGATAGTCCAGATACTGAATTTCCACCAACGGGCGCAAACCCCGCATAGCAGCACCCAGCCCCTGACCAACAATCGTCATCTCACGAATACCCGTATCCGTAACACGCAACTCGCCATGCTTCTGCTGTAAGCCACTGAAACCTTGATTCACATCGCCTATGTGCCCCACATCCTCACCGATAGCAAAGAATCGTGGTTCACGCTCTAAAATATGATCGAACGCCTTATTGAGCACCTCGAAACCATTCAACTGAACCGGCTCAGCCTCATAAACAGGAGCAATCGCCTCTTGCTTCAAAACACTCGACGCACTCAGTGAATACAAATGACTGGAATAACGATCCTTATTAAGCGACATCTGCTGTTCCAACCAGCGCTTAAGCTGTTGACGCTCAGCAGAAGCCTCCTGACGAGTTAATCTCAAACTGCGGCGAACCGCCTGAAAAATATCCTTACGAATAAAGTCACGAGTTTCCTTCAAAGTGGAAATTGCCTGACTAATAAAAGCACCTTGAGCACTGCTATTCTGAAGTGCCGTCAACAAATCCAACGCCTCCTTAAATTCAGCTTCAATAGGAGCGCGGAAAGCCTGCCAAGCAGCCTTTTGAGCCGCTTTAACATCAGCAGTCGCTTGCTTCTCCAATTCATCCAACTCTGAAGCAGAAGCAATTCCCTGCGCCTCCATCCACTCACGCATTTTCTTCAAACAATCGAACTCCTGCTCCCAAGCTAAACGCTCCTTGGATTTATAGCGTTCGTGAGAGCCTGAGGTAGAATGACCCTGTGGTTGTGTAAGCTCAGTGACATGAAAAATACAGGGTTCATGTAGCTCACGAACTCGAGCGATACCCTTTTCGTAAGCAGCAACCAAAGCCGGATAATCCCAACCTTGAACACTGTATAAGCTAAAACCTCTTTTGTCTTCAGTACTTCCAAAGCCTGAAAGGATCTCTCCCAAATTTTCCTTTGTAGTCTGATATCGTGCCGGAACAGAAATTCCATAACCATCATCCCAAATAGAAACCGCCAATGGGACCTGGAGAACACCCGCAGCATTAATAGTTTCCCAAAAATGACCTTCAGAGGCCGAAGCATTTCCGATAGTTACAAAAGAAACTTCGTTACCCATATTGGAAAACGACGCTTGATTATGCAGTGCTTTATTCTCTCTATAAAGTTTAGAAGCATAAGCTATCCCTAAAGCACGTCCCATCTGACCGGCAGTAGGTGAAATATCAGAAGTAGAGTGTTTCTCGGAAGTTAAATCCTTCCAGCTACCATCCTCATTCAAAAAGCGAGTAGCGAAATGTCCATTCATCAGCCTTCCCGCGGAAGCTGGCTCAGCTTCTACATCCGTGTGGGCATATAACTGAGCAAAAAACTGTTGAACATTGCTCAAACCACTGGCAAACATAAACGTTTGGTCACGGTAATATCCGGAGCGAATGTCGCCATTACGAAAAGCTCTGGCCATCGCAATTTGTGCGACTTCTTTACCATCGCCAAAGATTCCAAACTTAGCTTTTCCTGTGAGCACCTCCTTGCGCCCTAGCAAGCTCGCCTGTCGGCTTTCATAGGCAATTCGGTAGTCCTGAACAACCTGTTCTTTGAAAGCTTCAAAAGAAAGTGGTGCTTCAGCTGGTGCGGGCGACTTTGACATACGTTCTGATTGATTGCCCTCAAAGATACCATTTGAACACCGATTCCCGATAGTGAATCCTGAAGGTTAAACTCAGTCAGCCATCAACCCAAACACAACCGGACGTTTGTGCAATTTCAACGATTTCGATTTGACCTGAGCAGGAGTTCCAACCACAATCAGTTCATCAGGCATTGTTAAATCTACGGCTAGCAAGATTCTGGTTTCCGGCCCCAAAACTTCTGTCATTGTTTGAAGAAGACTGTCGTTACGAAAAGGCGTTTCAATAAAAAGCATCGTTCTGTTTTCCGACCTCGATTGCTTTTCCAATTGCTTCAGCGCTTTTCTTCTCTCCTCAGGTTTTACCGGAAGATAACCCTCAAAATTGAAACGCTGACCATTGAAACCACTCGCCATAAGTGCCAAAAGCAAGGAAGAAGGACCAACAAGTGGCACAACCTTGAAACCTTGTTTATGTGCTTCACGAACCAGCAACGCTCCCGGATCCGCAACCGCAGGGCAACCTGCCTCCGATATCAATCCCATCGATCGGCCTTCTTTCAAAGGTTTCAACATCTGAGCAGGCTTCATAAGCTCAGGATGGTGCTTATCCAAAACTTGAATCACCAACTCCTGCTGTTTGATTGTAGAATGAAGCTTTTTCAAATGCCTGCGAGCCGTTTTTTCATCCTCAACTATAAAATCGTTTAGTGAGGCCACAATAGCTCGATTCAAGGGCGGTATTTCATCCCCAACAGAGTCTTCTCCTAAAAAAGTAGGAATGAGATATAAAGTTGGAACCATTAGAAATCCAAACTTAACGAGAAGTATGGAATTGGCTTGAGTATCTGATCATCATCAATTCCCCAAGCGTAATCAAACCGAATGAAATAACCAAATAGTCGAGAACGTAAGCCTAACCCATATCCAACCAAGATGGGATTTCGATTTGAAAAAACGGTCACTTTGACCGGCCCATTAACAAACTGACGAATATTAAATGGATTCTGATTGCTAAAGGGATCGAAACCGCTCCATGCAGTACCTATGTCACCAAAAGCCACAAGTTGGAAATTGCGAAAAAAGTCGCTCGAAACTGGTGTGCGAGAAAGAACCGAGAAAATAGGCAACCTTAACTCGCTGTTGATTAGCAAGTAATTGCTTCCATTTCGAGCATTTTGCTGAAACCCTCGCATGTTCGTAGCCAAGGCAGTAAAAGCAAATTCTTGAGTCGAAGGAGCACTTAAGTCATTATTGAATTGTGGAATAATCCAGTTGTCAACTCCACCGAGATAATACAACATACTGTTACTACCAAAAGAGAAATTCCCCACAATGCGATTAGCCCAGATAAACTGCTTGTAAATTTTAGTATAACTGCGATAATCTAACCCAGCCACTACCATGTTGTTTTTAGCCTGCTCCAGGCTGGTGTAGGCCTCAATAAAAAACTTATACCTACTTCCATATAAGATGTTCAACTGAACCTGACGAGTGTTATCGAATACATATTCCGCTCTAATACCTAGCCACTGACTAAATTCAGGACGTGCAGGCAACCGCAAAACATCCGTAGCGGTTAGATCATACCGGTCTCTTCTATATATACCATGAAAACGAGCAGAAGCATGACGATTAAAAGGATAAGATAAAGAACCCATCAATTCTATATTATCCGTTCTGATAACATTTCGATTATCCTGTCGCAAAAACCGATTTTGAAAAAAAACCAACTTTTTATCCCATCGCTTCCTTAAAAACTCCGCCATCAGGTAATACTGATTATTGGATAAATCGAAGGAAAGTCTTCCACCTGCACTCAACTTAATATCCTCAAACAAATCAGAAGTTCCTCCCATGAGAATAAGCCCAATGTTAGAATTCAGCTGATTAGCGTTACTGATAACAAAAGTTGGAATATTGTTTTGAAATAATGAGTTACCGACTTGATTAACGAAATAATCCAATGAAAAACTAGGGCTATAAATCCTCGTTTTAAATAATTGGAAATTATCCTTAATGTCGGAAGGTTTACCGAGTGTTGCAGCCACAGCATTGGCAGAATCTGGCTGACTGTCCGATTCTACTAGCTCCGTTGGAGCTGCTGGCTTAACCATTTGCAAGTAATCACGCCCCGGCACCTGAAAATAATACCGAGGAGTTTTCTTTTGGGAAAGAACAGTATCCGTAAAAACAGAATCCGGATTCAAACTCTGCAAATAAGACTTTTGTCTTTGTAAATCTTCCAATTCTTTCTGTCTAGCATCCTCTTCTAATTTCAATCTGAATGCCGTTGGCTTACTATTTATTATACGCTTGCTTAAGCTATCGGGTAGTAATTGCTGTTTAAAAACAACCGGCTTTCTACCGGTAGCAATAACCTCGTAAATAGCATTTTCCCTTTGGCTGTAAGAAAACATGCTGATATTTCTCGCATAATCCGTAACAGGCTTCACATTGGCCACATCCTGAAACAAAGCAGTACTATCCTGCATCCCTACATAGACACTATCGATGGAACCCTCCCAACGATTTATTATGCCAGACACATCAGAGGTATAAGTAAATTTGCCTGTATTAAGCGCCAAGAGTGAGCGTTCATTTACCCATGGAGTTTTAGTCAAACGCCATACACGCTTATCCTTCTTACCTAAATTATAAACAAATAAATCAGTGGATGATTGCATTTGAAGGGTATCCCCTTGCCCGGACAAGTAATTAATCAGCGTATCAACCGGACGGTTGGAGGCGAAAACAATGCGTCTCGACTTTCCTTCTTCAAGAAATGCTGGTTCATAATCATCATACGGATCTTGGGTAATATTGGTCACCCTTCTAGCATTCAAATTATAAAGATAAATATCACGAGAGCCAGCCCTGCTTCCAGAAAGTACCAAATTGGCACCATCGCGACTAAACTTCATGTCGAAAACTGCTTCAAGCCTCGAAACAACAAACTCCTCTTGTTCGATATTCAAGGTTTTTGGGTTCTTCTCATCCCGATTCAAGCGAATGTTACCGAAATTAATTTCGCCCTTCTTCTCAGTAAAATAATGAACACTTCTTCCCGAAGGATGCCAAGCTATAACCGGATACCGGCCATAATCTGCCTGAAAAAAATACTTAAGTCCGGTACGATAAAGTTTTCGCCTTTTATTCGATTTGAAATCTAACAGGTAAACTGTACTTAATCCATCATGATGCCTGACATAAATCATAGACTGCCCATCAGGACTTACTTGAATTCGATCTATTTTTTCATCCTTTGAAAATCCCTTAAGTGCCAATTGGCCACTTTTCGGAAGCAGTTTCTCTAGATCCGTTTCCTCGTATCGTTTTTTGAAATAAGGAAGAATCTCCTTGGAAAGCATCTTGACAGATTTCCCAAGTACATACTGAATGGCTGTTTCAAAATCTCGATTTACCCTAGTCAGATAAATGATATTAGAAAGAGCCGTACTTCCACTAGTCTCTGAGATGAAATACCAAAACGCAGCAGGTGCTAAAACCGGATGATCTTCCAGCATGCCGGTAAATCGCTTATAACGACCAGACATCACCAACTCACGAAGAGAGTTATCTAGTTCCGGCGTCCAGCCTTCTCTGATATAAGTAAAGAATCCATTGAGATACCACTCCGGAACAAATATCAAAGTAGAATTCTGGACACGTTCCTGAAGATTCCCTCCGTAAAGCATGTCATTTACCAAGACCTTAGCGAGGCCTACCTTCAACTCCTTTAAAAAGTCAGAACGGCTACCAGTAAAATGTACCACCACTTTATTTCCAGTCAACCTGGTTAATCCACCGGTATTGTACTGCTCAATATCTAACCCAAGATTAGTTTGGTTAGCATCAGTAGCATTATTATAAATGATAAACTGATAACGACCCTCCACCCGATAATTCATGAACTCCTCGGTGGATTTTATAATCTGCTCTGCTTGTCTAGCGGCGAATGTGGCAATCTCCCTACCGCCCTTCGAGAAGTAAATGTCATAATTTTCCCCACGCAGATAGGACCAGTCAAACTCCTGAAACTGCATGCGATTCTTTCCAAAATAGGTCTGGACACTTTGATTCTGAGCATTCGCGCACATAGCGGCCGTGAGCATCAAAATCAATATCTGTAAACGCATACGCATGGGGTAACGCTAAAATACGGTTTGAGTTTTAGTAAGAGGTGTTAAGAGTAAAAACAATCCTCTTATAAACGACAAAAGCCCCTTCTTTAAGAAGAGGCTTTTGTTCGAATTTAAAGTTAGATAGCGTGATATAGTGACTCTTTGAGATAAGGATGCTTAACAGGCACCAGGTTTACTTTAGCAAGATTGTTAAACACAACCAGCAAAAACAGACCTCCAAAGAATGCCGCACCACCGAGTTCAGCTAATCCGAAAGGACCACTATGTGCTTCATGTCCTACTGCTCCTGGCATGACTGTCAACCAGAGGTCGTGCCAGTGGCCAAACATCACGATAGCAGCAACGAGAATAAGGGAGTTCTCTTTACGCTTAGCATCGCGGGTCATAAGGAGTAAGAACGGCGAAATGAAGTTCAATGCTAGATTCAGGAAGAAGAAAGGCTTGTAAGACTCAAAACGCTCTACGTAGTAGATGGTTTCTTCCGGAATATGCGCATAGTAAATCAAGAGGAACTGAGACAACCAGATGTAAGTCCAGAAGATTGAGAAAGCGAAAATCAACTTTCCAAGGTCGTGTAAGTGGTTCTCATTAATGATGTGGAAATATCCGGCTCTACGAAGAAGCACTACCACAATCGCAATGAAGCTAACTCCACTTACCCAAATGTTCGCAAACTGATAAACCCAGAAAATAGTAGAAAACCAGTGTGGATCAATAGACATCAAAGTGTCCCAAGAGAACATCGCCCAAGTAACCGCGTAAAACACAATGAACATCGCAGACATGGTCTTATTCTTCTTAAGGATAGCGATTCCACCTACTTCATCCTCCAATAAAGAGTTTTTACGAATAATGGTAGCGAAAATAATCCAGATACCGATAGCCGCTATAATGCGAACAATCCAGAATGGGAAGTTCAAATAGCCTGCCTTCTTAGCAATAATCTCGTCGTATTCGGGAGAATTAATATCGGTGATACCATGGTGCATCCAATGATAGAAATGACCAAAATAGGCAACTACTGCAAACAGAATCATGAACACCCCAGCAATAGGCAAGAAGGTGGTCATTGCTTCAGGAATTCTCCGGAAACCTACTGACCAAGCTGCATTGGTAACTGCTTGAAGTGCAAGGAAAATAATTCCGGCAACTGAAAGACCTAGGAAATAGAAATTGTTGAAGAGCATACTTGCTAAACCACGTTCGTGATTCATGAAGTAACCTGCAACAAGTGCTATCAAACCAAGCCCGATCAGAGCGTAGGAGATCGTTTTTAAACGGGCAGGAACTACGTATTTCTCTGCCTTAATTTCAGGAATATGTGCGTGACCCATGATCGGTAATTAGTTTTGGTTGGGATCAGTATAGCCGCGAAGCTCGTTAACGTAATGAACAATTTTCCAACGGTCTTCAGGTCTGATTTGTGAGCCATGTGGCCACATACGACCTTTCCCTTTGGTGATTACATGGTATATATGACCGCTAGGCTGATTGGCGATATTGCTGGCTTTATAGTTGGGCACCCCAGCGTATTTCTCACCAACCAAACCTTTTCCATCACCTTCTGCACCATGACATGGTGAACAGTAGGTGGTGTAGAGGTATTTACCATCTTTCATAACCTGCTCAGTTTTAGCAACAGGATTACGAAGCACCGCAGCAGCATAAGCCAAACTGTCCTTTGAAATAGGATAATCTGGCATAAGCTCCAAGCTTAATCCATTTTCGGCACCCTTAACACGAGGTATGGTTCTGGTAACAGGCATACGCATGTTTTGGCCATTAGGATTCACTTTATTTTCGTCAACTTGCTTATAAGGCTCATAAGCAACAGACTCATACATATCCGGAGCGTACTCTTTACCCGGATCTTCAGCATCACGCTCAACACAAGCACTCATGAAAGTGGTTGAGCTTGCCATCAATGCGAAGAGAAGTACTTTTTTCATAATTCTACCTCCTGTTCACGTACTTCAATAGCACCGTGATGTTTTAAAGCCTGAGTGATGGCTTGTGCTTTATCCCCGATTGCTGAAGAATTGAATGCTACGCAGAACAAATCGTCAGTAACTCGTGGATCTGGAATTTTCGCAGGAGCACCTGGAAAAAATCCGCTAGCCAATAGAAAGGTACCAACCATTCCAAAGGCGGTTACCAATACAGTAAATTCGAATGATACAGGAACGAAGTCAGGCCATGCGAGGTAAGGCTTACCACCGATGTTCATAGGCCAATCGTAACCTAACATCCACGTTTGCATACCCAAACCACAGCTTAATCCAACACATCCAAAAAGAAAGGCTGCGATAGGTAGGCGGGTGCGCTTGTAACCAAGGATGTCATCGATACCGTGGATAGGGAATGGAGAGTACACTTCGTGAATGGGCGCTTGTGTCTCTTTCTTCACCTCTTCAAGGGCGTGCATCAGCACTTCCTCATCATTGAAGAATCCGAGAAGATATTTGTTTTTCATGGAGTAATGCTGATTAATCTACTTCTATAGGAACTTGAATACCGTCTTTCTTGGCAGTTTCTGCAATAAACTCCTCGCTAGAGGTTTTCACTACAGTTTTTACTTCCGCGATGGCAATTACAGGGAGGAACTTCGCAAAAAGGAAGAACAAAGTAAAGAACAACCCGAAAGAACCAACGAACATAGAAATCTCAACCCAAGTTGGGGAATACATCGCCCAGCTGGATGGTAAGTAGTCTCTGTGAAGGGAGGTTACGATGATCACAAATCGCTCGAACCACATCCCAATATTGACGAAGATGGAAATGATAAATACTGCAAGGAGATTACGACGCAGTTTTCTTGACCAGAAAAGCTGTGGCGTAATTACGTTACAGGTCATCATCGACCAGTAAGCCCACCAGTAAGGACCGAATGCACGGTTGATGAACGCGTAACGCTCATATTCTACTGCTGAGTACCATGCGATAAAGAACTCTGTGATATAGGCAGAACCTACAATAGAACCCGTCACCATGATGATTTTACACATAACATCGATGTGGTTCAAGGTTATCAGATGCTCTAAACGCATCGCTTTTCTAGCAATGATTAAGAGCGTCAATACCATGGCAAATCCAGAGAAAATAGCACCCGCAACGAAGTATGGCGGGAAGATGGTGGTGTGCCAACCAGGGATTACTGAAGTTGCAAAGTCGAAGGATACAATGGTATGTACCGAAAGTACCAGAGGAGTTGAAAGACCCGCGAGAATCAAAGAAACTACTTCAAAACGGGACCAAGCTTTTGCTGAACCGTTCCATCCGAAAGAAAGAACTCCGTAGATGGTTTTGCTCAAGCCGGTAGCACGGTCACGAATAGTAGCGATATCAGGAATTAAACCTACGTACCAGAATACCAATGAAACTGAGAAATAGGTTGAAATCGCGAAGATGTCCCAAAGTAGTGGTGAGTTGAAGTTTACCCACAACGAACCGAAAGTGTTGGGAAGTGGAAGACCCCAGTAAATTACCCAAGGACGTCCAGCGTGAAGAAGCGGATACATACCCGCACACACTACGGCGAAAATGGTCATCGCTTCAGCGGAACGGTTAACTGCGGTCCTCCATTTCTGACGGAAAAGTAAAAGTACCGCTGAAATCAAAGTTCCAGCGTGACCGATACCTACCCAGAATACGAAGTTGGTAATGTCCCAGCCCCAGTCCACAGTCTTATTTAGACCCCAGACCCCTACTCCCGTGAATAACAAATATCCAACCGAGAAAAGATAAAGGCAGAGAGCGGCGAATGAAACGGCGAAACCATAGGTCCACCACTTGGTAGGCTTGGCTTCCACCGGACCGGCGATATCGTCGGTGATTTGCTTGTACGAGGTCTTCCCGGTAATCAGGGGCCTCCGTAACGGCGACTCGTATGTCATCTTTTTAGGGTGGGGTTAGGCTTGAACAGATTTACGGTTACGAACTTTAACTAAGTAGTTCACGGATGGTTGAACGTTGATTTCTTCCAACATGGCGTATGAACGCTCGTTCTTGAAGAGTTTATGTACTTCGCTATTCACGTCATTCACATCTCCAAAAACGATTGCATCAGCCGGACAGGTTTGCTGACAAGCTGTCTTAATAGCACCGTCCTCAGGACGCTTGCCTGCGCGCTTAGCCTCAAGTTTTCCGCCTTGAATGCGCTGCACGCAGAAAGTACATTTCTCCATAACCCCACGCGAACGAACAGTAACGTCAGGGTTAAGGACCATTTTACCAAGGTCAGTTTGTGAGGGGTTCAAGTAGAACTTCTCATTGTGGAAGTAGTTGAACCAGTTGAAACGACGTACTTTATAAGGACAGTTGTTCGCACAGTAACGAGTACCAACACAACGGTTATAAGTCATTTGGTTCAGGCCCTCTTCACTGTGAGTAGTAGCCAATACCGGACATACGGTTTCACAAGGTGCGTTGTTACACTGCATACACATCACAGGCTGGAACACCACATCGATGTTCTCATAATCTTTGATGCTTGCATAATCTTTCTCCTTGGTGATACCGGTTTTAACCACATGCTGATGTTTCTCAGCTTTGTGGGTTTCTTCGTTGTGCTCCAGTTTCGTTTCTACCGCATAGCCATTATCATAGCTGAAGTAACGGTCGATACGAATCCAGTGCATCTCACGACGTCGAATAACTTCGTCTTTACCAACAACCGGAACGTTATTTTCTGCCTGACATGCCACAACGCAAGCGCCGCAACCTGTACAAGCATTCAGGTCGATAGCCATGGCCCATTTGTGACCATTGTACTCATGACCTTCCCAGATTTTGATAGTAGCCGGAGCTTGTTTCTTGAAGCTTCCGTCTTCCTGACGAACCGCGATATGCGGGCGGATATTGCCGGCAGTTTTGTTCTTCAGGTATTCTTCGAAAGTAGTTTCTTTTACCAAGTCACGACCTTCGATGGTGTGGTGAGTTTGAGTAAGTGCTAACTGAGTAAATCCACCCGTTTTAGTCACTTTCACTCCAGCAGCCATCATGTGGCGCTTTCCGCCTACAACCGTTGCGAATGGATAGGCATTTACCCCTACACCATCAGCTGCTTTTCCAGCAGCAGTTCTTCCGTATCCAACAGCAAGGCCAAAAACATTGGCCATTTGACCTGGAAGGATAAGAACTGGCACCTCAACGGAATAGCCATTGGCTTCCACTTTAACATGATCGCCATCTTTAAGATTCTGCTGATCAGCAAATTTCTTAGAGATAGTGAGATAGTTGTCCCAAGTACAACGAGTCAATGGATCCGGCATTTCCTGCAACCAAGGGTTGTTGGCTTGGTTTCCGGTACCGAGAGAAAGTTTTTCGTAAAGGAAGAGTTCTTCTCCCGCTGAAGCTTTCATCAAACCAGATGCAGCAGCAGCAACGTTTCCAGCGAAAGAAGCAGTTCCACTGGCAGAAACCTCAAGCACACCGTTGTGAAGTGTACTTCTCCAGAATGCTTCAAAGCCCATTACACTACCGGAAGCTCTATGAAGTGCACTCCAAGTACCGCGCAACAAATCATAAGCATCAACTGCATTACCCGTGGTGAATTTCACCAAACTTTCCACCCAGTTACGAGTGTTGAAAATTGGACTGATAGCAGGTTGACTTAAAGAATAGATGCCAACTTTTGGCTGAGCATCACCCCATGACTCGAGGTAATGATGATTGGGTGCATGGTAAGTAGCAAGTGCAGCAGACTCATCCACTTTTCCGTTGAAACAAACCACGGTAGCCACCTTAGCCATCGCTTCTTTGATGGCGGCTCCTTGTGGAAGTTCATAAATTGGGTTAACGTCAGCGAGGATCACCACATCAACTTGTCCTGCTTTCATCTCGTCGATCAATCCCTGTAGAGAAGCATCCATGCCCTGACGAGTCAGATAAGGACGAGACCAGTCAATGGTAGTTCCATAAGAACCAAGCATTTGGTTGATGCCATTAACGAGAATCTGAACATTAGCGTCGTTAGAACCTGACACTACCAAGGCTTTACCTTTAGCGGCAACCAGTTCACGAGCAGCAGCTTCGATACCTTTACCAGCAACTTCGAATGCCTCAGCATTTACTGTTGCAGCGCCAGTGAGAGAAGCAATTTTATTATACAAATTAGCTACAACCAAACCTTCTTGAGTAGGCTTGAATACAGAACGACTATCAGCATTTGAACCAGTGAGGCTCAACATAGACTCGAACTGAATGTGGCGAGATAATTTAGGGTTCTCAGCACTAATACGTCTGTTCTTGCTGTAATCCTTGGTGAATTCAACTGGTGAAATCCAGTTGCCTAGGAAGTCACAGTTAATACCAACAATTACATCAGCCGCATCAAATTTATAAGAAGGAACCAATGGCTTGCCAAAGCTAGCTTGGTTGGCTTCAAGAATTCCTGAAGCGGAAACCGTGTCATAGCTGATATGGCGAGCGGTAGGATACTTGCCAATAAAATTGGTGATAGCCGCTTGGGCAGTTGGGCTAATGATGGAGTGAGAAACCAAGCGAATAGACTTCGCCGAGGCTAACAATGCCATCACCTCTTTGTCGAGCTCATCCCAGCTGATAACCTGACCCTTTTTCATAGGATCTTTAGCACGCTGAGTGTCGTATAGGCTCAAAACAGAAGCCTGAACACGAGCAGAGGCAGCACCTTTGCTTATTGGTGAAAGGTTGTTACCATCTACTTTAATAGGTCGTCCTTCTCTGGTTTTCACCAATACGCTGGCGTATTCGTGTCCATCGAAGTAAGACGAAGCGAAGTAGT
Source organism: Bacteroidota bacterium (assembly GCA_027484125.1). Classification (GTDB taxonomy): domain Bacteria; phylum Bacteroidota; class Bacteroidia; order UBA7662; family JAIXUI01; genus JAIXUI01. The sequence goes on from JAIXUI010000018.1 coordinate 13,423, forward strand.
TGGCAATGGAAGGTGACAATTGCTCAGGCATTTCTACAAAAGGAATGGCCTTGCGCACAGGAGCATCGGTACATGCTGCCAACGTTGCTGCTGACAAACTAAAACCGAAGACCTTCAGGAAGTCACGACGGTTGGCGGAAAGTCCTAGCGTATTTTCAGTAAGCACTTCCTCAAGCGGAAGCTCTTCGGAAAACTCGCCGGCTGTTTCCTGGAGGTACTCAGGCGTTTGCTCGAGCTCTCCATAGCTTTTCCAGTATTTTTTGATATCCATCGGATGATTTTCTTTTACAGGATCAGTAGTGACATTTTGAACACTCTAAGCCGCCCATCTGACCGATGGTAACGCCATCCTTGAACTTAGGATTCTTGGCGTGAACAGCCTTGTAATAGCCATTGTTGGCATCAATCTTTGTCTCACGGTGGCAGTCGATACACCATCCCATAGTAAGTGGTGCGTGCTGCGCTACAACCTTCATTTCCTGAATAGGACCGTGACATTTCTGACACTCAATTCCAGCTACTTTGTAGTGCTGAGCGTGGTTGAAGTAGGCAAAGTCCGGGAGGTTGTGAATACGAATCCACTCAATAGGTTTCTTGTTCTCCCAGGCAGACCAGATTTTCTTAATTTCAGGAGCATCCTTCTTAATCTGATTGTGGCAGTTCATACACACATTGACTGAAGGAATGGTGGCTGATTTACCGCGCTCTGCGCCGGTATGGCAATATGTACAAGCAATCTGATGTTGGCCTGCATGCAATTCGTGAGAGAAGGCTATTGGCTGCTTAGGTGCATAACCTTGCTGCATTCCAATGTTGTTGTAGGCATAAGCATAGAAAGCAACAAATCCGAAAGCCAAGCTTCCCATGATAAGTCCGAGACGCTGAAGTGGGCTCAACTTGAACTTTACAGAACGATCTTCCAGCTTGTCTAAGTCAACTTCACCGGCACTCACTTTAGAATCCAACACTCCTTTGAGGCGTGTTTGAATGAAAACAAGAAGGAGAAGTATAACCGCACCAAGCGTAATTACTGTATAAAGGAATACTTTGTTATCAAGTACCCCTTTTTCCTCGGCTGCAACTGCTGTAGTACCAGTACTAGCTCCGGCAGCAGCAGAGGCTGCTGGTGCGGCAGCTGCTGCACTTTCTGCCTTAATATGGGCCAATACAGCTTTAATCTCATCATCTGACAAGTCGAACGCCGGCATTTGCACGTTGTTCCACTTCTTATACAGATCATTGGCGTATTTATCGCCTGAGTTAATGACGCTCTGGGAGTTCCTGATCCATTTGATCAGATACGCCTCATCAAGGCGCTCTGTAACACCTTTCAGTGCAGGACCTACCAGATCTGCGTCAATTTTGTGACACGCAACACAGTTGGCCTCATAGATGGCCTTACCGTCGGGTTGGGCTTGCGCCGAACTTCCGAACATCACTGCTCCAGCCATTAAGACCAGGCCCGTGATGGATGCGAAGATTTTTGCCAAGGGCTTCCGATTCATGCAAATTGGGGTTTCAGTCAATGGAATGTCATTTTTCATTCCGTGCGCAAAAATAGGTGACAATCAAATGCCCTTTTGAGGGTCTTCACATTTTATTTCTACTCTAAACAGTAATTTAGAATTGTTTTAAATAATGTGCTAATGCCCGAATTTATACGCTAGTTAACCTTGTTTTATCACCCTTTTTGCCCAAAAAAGCTCTTTTTTTCTCCTTCCAACAACCCGTTCGTCACAATTTACTGCCCGAATCAACGGTCAAATTTCTACCTCTTCTCTAAAACGCGCTACTTTGCATCATGGCAGGGAAAGAGTCCAAAGACCCCCGATTTCAGCAGTTCGATGACCAGGATCTCGACCGTTTTCTACGTCCGAGAACCTTTGCTGACTTTACCGGACAAAACCGAATTCTTGATAATCTACAGATTTTCGTAGGCGCTGCTCGCATGCGTCAAGAGCCGCTCGACCATGTTTTGCTCCATGGCCCTCCTGGCCTCGGCAAAACAACCCTCGCGAACATCATTGCCAACGAAATGAGCGCAGGCTTCAAACTCACCTCTGGTCCGGTGCTTGAAAAACCTGGTGACTTGGCAGGTTTACTTACCGGCCTCGAAACTGGCGATGTACTCTTTATCGACGAGATTCATCGACTTAGCCCGGTCATTGAAGAATACCTCTACTCTGCCATGGAAGATTTCCGGATCGATATCATGATAGATTCCGGTCCGGCAGCCCGTTCGGTACAAATTGCCCTTAACCCATTCACGCTAATAGGTGCTACTACCCGAAGCGGTTTGCTAACCGCGCCACTTCGTGCTCGGTTCGGCATCAACGCCCGCTTAGAATATTACGATGCGAAAACCCTCTGCTCCATCATCGAACGCTCCGCCAGCATTCTTCAAGCCCCAATACAACATCAAGGTGCGATGGAAATTGCTCGAAGAAGTCGAGGAACCCCACGTATTGCCAACGCACTTCTTCGAAGAACCCGTGACTTCGCTCAAGTTAAAGGCGATGGCACCATCAACCACGACATAGCCATGTTTGCATTAGATGCGTTGCAAGTGGACAAACACGGCTTAGATGAAATGGACAACCGCATTCTATTCACCATCCTCGATAAATTCAAAGGCGGCCCTGTTGGACTCAATACCATCGCAACAGCTGTAGGCGAAGACCCTGGCACCATCGAAGAAGTTTACGAGCCTTTCCTCATTCAAGAAGGTTTTCTCCATCGAACCCCTCGCGGAAGAGAACTCACCGAGAAAGGCTATCGCCATCAAGGAAAAATCCCGCCCGGCTTTCAACCCGACTTATTCAACGCATGAAAGTCGCCGGATTCACCTTCGTCCGAAACGCTGTAAAATACGACTATCCGGTTGTCGAATCTATTCAGTCGCTCCTACCCTTGGTGGAGGAACTGGTGGTAGCACTCGGCAACTCTGAAGACCATACCCGCCAACTGATAGAAGCCATAGGGGACCCAAAAATCAAAATCTTCGACACCGTTTGGGACGATAGCCTGAGAGAAGGTGGCCGTGTTCTGGCAGTAGAAACCGATAAAGCGCTTGCGCATGTGAGCAAAGACGCTAACTGGGTCTTCTACCTTCAAGCCGATGAAGTATTACACGAGGCGGATTTGCCTATCATTCGTGAAGCGATGGAATTCTACCTCAAGAACCCTTCGGTAGAAGGGCTATTACTCCATTACCACCATTTCTTTGGCACTTACGATTACATCGGCGACAACCGCACTTGGTACCGCCATGAAATCAGAGCCATGAAACCTCATCCTGAGCTACATGCCTACCGGGATGCCCAAGGCTTCAGAATTGGTGACCGCAAAATCAACGTTGCTGAGATTCCGGCCCATGTTTACCATTACGGCTGGGTTAAACCTCCGGAAAAGCAACAAGCCAAACAACAATCCTTTCATAAGCTCTGGCACGACGACCAATGGATGAAGAAAAATGTAAGCCAGTCCAATTCTTTTAACTACCAACAAACCGACAGTTTAAGGAAATTCCATGGAAGCCATCCGGCAGTGATGAAAGCCAGAATTGCCAGACTTAACTGGGATCCTGGTCTGAAAGAAGGCATTTTGAACATGAAATGGAAAAAACGGCTCCTCTACTTCCTCGAAAAATGGACCGGTTGGAGACCCTTTGAATACCGCAACTTCAACAAGGTGGCTCACTGGCATCCACTGCGAAAGTCCTGACAATTGACACAACTTCTTGAAAAAAGTGCAGGATATAGGCACTGTTTTTAAAGAAGATTGGACGCAAGATTATTCTACTCTATTTTAGCGCAAATTTCAATAATCAGATGGCAGAAGTAATCCGCATGCCCAAGATGAGCGATACCATGACCGAAGGGGTCATCGCATCCTGGCTCAAAAACGTGGGCGATAAGGTAAAATCCGGCGACATTCTGGCGGAAGTCGAAACAGATAAAGCCACCATGGAACTCGAAAACTTCGAGGACGGTGTGCTCTTGCATATTGGCGTAGAAAAAGGACAGTCGGTACCGGTTGATGCCATCATCGCCATCGTGGGTCAAGCTGGAGAAGACATCTCCGGTTTGCTATCCGGCGGTTCCGCTCCGGCACCTGCTCCAGCAGCGCCAGCGGCTGTTGAAGCAGCTCCTGCACCAGCTCCTGTTGCTGCACCCGCTCCGGCGGCAGCTCCCGCACCAGCATCCTCTGGCGACGACCGCCTCAAAGCTTCCCCTTTAGCCAAAAAATTAGCCGAAGAAAAAGGCATTGACCTGAACGCCATTCAAGGCTCCGGCGATGGCGGACGCATCGTAAAACGGGATGTCGAATCAGCTCCAGTCGTTACTGCTACTGCCTACTCCGCTCCTACCGTTACCGCAAGCGTTTCAGGTGCCAGCTTCGAAGAAGTGCCCGTATCGCAAATGCGTAAAACCATCGCTAAGCGATTGGCCGAAAGCAAATTCACCGCGCCTCATTTCTACCTCAGCCTCGACATCGACATGGAACAGGCTACCGCTGCGCGAAGCAGAATGAACGAAATGGCCAATGTGAAGATCTCCTTCAACGACCTCGTCATCAAAGCTTGTGCAGTGGCCCTCAAACAACATCCAAAAATCAACTCCTCTTGGTTAGGCGATAAAATCCGCATCAACCATCAGGTGAATGTGGGAGTAGCCATGGCCGTGGACGAAGGATTGTTGGTTCCGGTAGTACGCAACGCCGACAGCAAAGGACTCAGCACCATCGCTTCAGAAGTGAAAGCATACAGCGCCAAAGCCAAAGACAAAAAACTCCAACCAGCCGATTGGGAAGGCAACACCTTCACCATTTCCAACCTGGGCATGTTTGGCATTGAAGCCTTCACCGCCATCATCAACCCACCTGACGCTTGCATCCTCGCAGTAGGTGCAATTCGCCAAGAGCCAGTAGTGAAAGACGGCCAAATTGTAGTGGGGCATCGCATGAAAGTAACCCTCTCCTGCGACCACCGCGTAGTAGATGGCGCCACAGGAGCCGCCTTCCTACAAACCGTAAAAGGCCTCCTCGAAGACCCCATGAGAATGCTGATATAAAAGCATCACAGCTTACCAACCAAAAGCCTTCCCCAACCGGAAGGCTTTTTTTGTGGGAAGAAAGAAAGGGTTGTTCCCAGTAAACCCCTAGCAGAACCTTCCGCATTCCTAACAATGGCCTTGGTATTCGATAAACACATAAAACAAAATTTGATAATTGGACCGTCCCACCTCAATGCTCGACCGTCCCAGCTCAATGCTCGACTGTCCCACCTCAATGCTCGACCGTCCCAGCTCAATGCTTGACCGTCCCACTTCAATCTTCGACTGTCCCACCTCAATGATTGACTGTCCCACCTCGATGATTGATCGTCCCACCTTAATGTTTGACCGTCCCAGCTCAATGTTCGACCGTCCCACCTCAATGCTTGACCGTCCCAGTTCAATGTTTGACAGTCCCAGCTCAATGTTCGACAGTCCTACCTTAATGCTTGACAGTCCCACCTCGATGCATGACCGTCCTATCTCAATGTTCGACCCTCCCACCTCGATGCTCGACTGTCCCACCTCAATGTTTGACCGCCCCACCTCAATGATTGACCGTCCCAGTTCAATGTTCGATCGTCCCAGTTCAATGAATGATCGTCAAACTTGAATACATACAAGAAAACAACCTCAAGCCTCCCCGCCCTCTGCGAAACCTCCCCGCTCTCTGCGTGAAACACCCCCGACCTTCTACGTGAAAAAATTGGCAACATTTATCGCAATACTGCACATAACTTTTTGAACCCTTGCTTAACTTGTAACCATTATCCTATCTCATGAAACGCATTAAAACAACAAGACCCGATAACTGAAAGCTACCGGGCCGTGTCTTCTGTTTTCACAGCGGACCGAAGTCCTTATTGTGAATTGCTGAGATTGGATTATGAACCAAAGTTAAAACTCATTTCTAAATACCTATGAACACCTACAAAAAAATTTTGGGCCTTGATTTAGGCGTCAGTTCCATCGGTTGGGCCTACGTATGGCATTCCGAAGAAAATCCTTTACTAAACAGAATTGTTGCAACAGGAGTTAGATTAATTCCATTGGACGCCAAATCGGCAGACAATTTCTCAAAAGGAAATTCAGTTACCCTGAATAGTGAAAGAAGACAAAAACGTTCTCAACGAAAAGGGTATGCAAGAAGGAAGTTACGTAAAACTTCCCTTAAGAAAGTTTTAGAGCGTGAAGGGTTTCAGCCGGATGCCAAACTTTTTTCCCTATCCAAAATGGAAATTTGGAAACTGCGTGCCAAAGGAGTAACATCCGCTTTAAGTCCACAAGAATTTGGTAGAGTACTCTATCATCTCAATCAAAAAAGAGGGTACAATTCAAGTCGCCCTTCTAATGATGAAGAATCAAAGAAAACCGAATACAAAGAAGGATTAACCTTACGACTGAACAAGCTTAAAGAAGCTAAACTAACCTTTGGACAAATGGTTTTCAACGAACTGACACTTGACCCTCATTACAGAGTGCGCTCCAATGTTCATTACCGAGAAGTTTATGTAGAAGAATTTGACAAAATCTGGGAATGCCAGAAACTGTTATCAAATTTTTCAGCACAACTTACCGACCAATTAAAACGGCGCATTCGCGATGAAATTATCTTCTTTCAACGTCCATTAAAATCAAGTCGGCATTTAGTAGGTAAATGTGAGTTAGAGCGCAAAACGATTATTGTAAATGGGATTGAAAAGCAAGGCGGCCCAAATTGCGCCCCATTGAGTCACCCATTTACTCAAGAAATTCACCTTCTCCAGCGTATAAACAACCTCACGTTGGTTTATAAGAAAAAGAAAAGGCCTCTTACTTTAGAAGAAAAACGAAGCATTTACCTTGAATTACAACAGAAGGAGAAAATTAGTAAGAAGGACATACTAAAAATCCACCTCGGAATAAAAGAAGATTTTGATCAGTATTCTTTAGGGAAACAAACCGATATAAATGGATTATTTGGAAATAAAACCCTGCATGTACTTAAAAAAGCTTTGAAAGACTGTGAGGCATCTGAAAAGCTGCTACAATTTGATTATGGAATTGCCCCATACAGTTCTTCAAATCCAGAAGATTATCAACTGAAAATTCCAGAAGATAGCAATTGGGCGCACCCCCAATGGAGTGCCTATAATTTATGGCATATATTGTATTCCATTGAAGACCTCAATCATAAACGAACTACCTTATTCCAACAATGTTCCTCAATTGGATTAGATTCAGCTAGCATCGAAAAATTAGTCCATTCTGATTTCGGGGCTAATGGATTCGCAAGAATTAGCTTCAAAGCTATGCGAAAACTGATGCCTTTACTTGCAAAAGGGCAATATTATAGTGAAGCTTGCAAGAAAGAAGGGTATTCGAATAATCGAATTATTAAAGAAAGAGATTTCTTGGAAGTTATAAAACCTGGAAGTTTAAGGCAGCCAATAGTTGAAAAAGTACTAAATCAAATGATTCAATTAGTGAATGAAATTATTGATGAAACTAAATCAGGATTAGGAAAACCAACTGAAATAATAATAGAATTAGCAAGAGAACTTCAGCTAAGTAAAGAGGACAGAGAAAAAATGACATTAAAAAACTATGAATTGGAAAATATCAGAAAAAATGCTCGAAATAGAATCTTAGAACGTGAGGAAATACCAACAAATAAGAATATTACTAAGTATATTCTTTATGAGGAATTCAATTGCCAATCTCCTTATGAGCCTGGGGTTTGTATAAAGATAAGCGACCTATTTAGTAAAAAGTATGAGGTAGATCATATTATTCCACAATCAAAGTTATTTGATGATTCTATTCACAACAAAGTTCTTGCGAGAAGTGAGATTAATAATGAAAAGGGGAATAATACTGGCTACTCTTACATGCAAGGCAAATCAGAAAAATCTCTTGCTCAATACGAAGCATGTATTTCAAAGCTAAAAGCAGAAAAAAAGATTAGTGCAAAAAAATACAAGAATTTAATGACAAGTAACGAAGATCTAATTACAGACGCGACTTACAACAATTTTATTAATCGGCATTTAAACTTAACTCAATACATAACCAGAACTGCACTTGAGAAGTTGCAATCATTGAATTGTAAAGTAACTGTAACAAGTGGTAAAATCACTTCGAAGTTGAGATACAGTTGGGGATGGAGCCACATTTTATATGACCTTGCTTATGAAAAGTATAAAATAAATGATTGCGAACAGTATCTCGAACTTGGAACATTAGATAAAAATGGAACTATTACTAAAGTAATTCCCAATTGGAACAAACGAAGTGACCATCGACATCATGCTTTAGATGCCATTGTAATTGCGTTTACTAACTCCAATATTATAAAGTTCTTATCTACATTAAATGGCCAAGGTATGGATGTGATGAATAATGAGAATGAATGGTTAAATGATAAACTGAATGCTTTTAAACCTCTAACTAATATTTCTGTAGAATCTTCCTTAAGAAAAATTATTATTTCTTATAAATATGGTAAGAAGGTAAGTGTATGGGGAAAGCAAGTAGTTTGGGAAAATGGTAAGAAAAAGATTATTCAAAATAGGATATTAGTACCAAAAGGCGAATTACATGGTGCTTCTATCTATGGACTTATTTCAATTAAATCCTACAATGAGTCCTCTTGGCAATTTGCTTTAGAAAACTGGAAACGAATAAAGTCTCCGGAGCTTAGGTTACACTTTAAAACCTTATTGACGCAAACAGAATTTGATATTGAAAAAACCCTTAAATTATTAAAAGATAATCCACCTTTGAATGAAAATGGTGAATTAGTAAAAAAAGTGGAAGTATGGTCATGGGTCAGTGCCGCCGTACGAAAAGTGCCTATTACTAAAGATTTTAATATGAAAAAAATCAGTCAAGTCGTTGATAAAGAAATTGCAGAAATTCTAAAAGAACGAATTGAAAAATCACCTGACCCTTCAAAAGCATTCATTGATATTGAAAATAAACCCATTTGGCTTAATGAGCAGGCAGGAATTAAAGTAAAGTCTGTTCGGATAAAAACGGGAGATAAATCAAATCTAGGGGTAAGAAAGAACGAAATTGGAGAGGTGATTGGCTTTGCAGAACCCGCCAATAACCACCATATCGCATTTTATAGAGATACTAAGGGAAAAATTCAAGAAAGTGTCTGTACGTTCTACACTGCTGTTCTTCGAAAGAAATATGGAATTCCAGTCATTATTAAAAATCCGAATCAGTTAAACAAAACCGAGATTCAGCAAGAAGTTTCGTCAAGCTTGCCAGAAACAGATTGGAAGTATCTATTTTCTCTTCAACAGAATGAAATTGTTGTTTTCGATCATAGCCCAGAAAACATTCGTGAGAAACTTGAACTAAATGAAATAGAAAACTTGATTCCTTTCTTATTCCGTTGTAGAAATTTATCCTTTAAGGATTATAGTTTCAATCATATTTACGAAACAAGATCTGACCTAGACTTTCCTAAGGACAGTTATCTTGGTAATGGAAAAAGATTCAGAAGTAGTGCCAGCCTTAAATGCACCAAAGTACGCATCAACCGATTGGGACAAATCGTGGAGATTGGGGAAAGCATCGGATTTGAGGAGGTTTAGCCATGATGAAGCGGGTTTTGTATTTCGGAAATCCTTACCGATTACGCCTCAACCAAGGGCGAATGGTGCTATTCTCTGAAGAAGAAAACAACCTCAACAACCGAATTGAAGGCAATACGTTATCCATTGAAGACATAGGGGTGGTCATTTTAGACCACCCCCAAATTTCGTTAAGCATTGGTTTAATGGAAGCCTTGCTGGAGAACAATGTGGCTTTGGTTACCTGCAACGGCAAGCACCTTCCCCAGGGACTTTTGCTCAATTTAGATGGGCACTCCCTTCAAAGCCGCCTATTCAGAGCGCAGTTAGAATCAAGCGAGCCCCTCCGCAAAAGCCTTTGGCAACAAACCATCAAAGCCAAGATGAATAACCAGGCGGCTTATTTGGAAGAGTTGGGATTAGATGCGAAGCCCATTCGGCACATGATCAAACAAGTAAAATCGGGCGATCCGGAGAATACCGAAGGACGAGCGTCCTACCATTATTGGCAAACGGTGTTTCAAGGATTCGACTGGAACGAAGAATTTAGAAGAGGACGCGAAGGAGCACCGCCCAACGCTTGGCTAAATTATGCTTACGCCATTTTACGGGCGATTGTTGCACGTTCCTTAGTAGGAAGTGGCATGTTGCCTACCTGGGGCATCCACCACCGCAACCAATACAACGCGTATTGCTTAGCCGATGACATCATGGAGCCCTATCGCCCCTATGCAGATCGGTTGGTAAGAAAGGCGGTAGAAAAATTCGGCCCTTCTGATGATTTGCCTAAAGAAGTAAAAGCCTGGTTGTTGAAACTATCGGCCATTACCGTAACCTTCGACGACCAAACAAGTCCCTTAATGATAGGCGTTTACCGCACCACCGCCAGTTTGGCACGGTGTTTCGAAGGAGAGCTCCGCCGAATCCGCTATCCGGATTGGGGATTAGATGTCGAACTTTAGTGCATACCGTAATATGTGGGTCATGGTCTTCTTCGACTTACCGGTTGAAACCAAAGAAGACCGGAAAATAGCCACCAAATTCAGGAAAGACCTGTTGAAGGATGGCTTTGGCATGTTTCAATTCAGCATGTACCTCCGACATTGTCACAGTCAAGACAATGCAGAAGTGCATGCACGTAGGGTAAAGGCCGTCCTACCCAAGAAAGGCATGGTGGGGATTATGACCATCACCGACCGCCAATTCGGGCTGATGGAGGTATTCTACGGAACAAAGAAGGAAACCCTGAATCCGCCAAGCCAGCAACTGGAATTATTCTAAGAAGACGATTAGAATTGAAAATCCGAGCTTTCCGATTTGCTTTTTAGCCGAAAGAGCTGGAATTAAAACCAAGAAACCCCTGCCAAATTACTGAATTACAGTTACTTAGCAAGGGTTCACTTGTTGCTTCTACGAAATTAATCCAATCCGTCAGCAATTCACAACAGGGCGGAGCGCTCTCCCCACCTGCTGAAGCTTGTTGCTTCTACGAAATTAATCCAATCCGTCAGCAATTCACAACTAGTGTCACCATCACGGGAAGCCTAGCAGGCTTGTTGCTTCTACGAAATTAATCCAATCCGTCAGCAATTCACAACAGACGATCGCTTTTGGTTAGCCATGACTATAATGTTGCTTCTACGAAATTAATCCAATCCGTCAGCAATTCACAACAGTTGTTGGCGTTGGCTGTTTTCTGTTCCAAATGTTGCTTCTACGAAATTAATCCAATCCGTCAGCAATTCACAACAATGGTGATGCCGGACACAGTTACAATAATAATGTTGCTTCTACGAAATTAATCCAATCCGTCAGCAATTCACAACAATCCGTTCTATCCACCTGACGAACCACCTAATGTTGCTTCTACGAAATTAATCCAATCCGTCAGCAATTCACAACAGATACGCGGCGCGTATCTCCGTGGTAAACAATGTTGCTTCTACGAAATTAATCCAATCCGTCAGCAATTCACAACTTCGTTCGTGTAATGGGAAGAAAAGCGATTAATGTTGCTTCTACGAAATTAATCCAATCCGTCAGCAATTCACAACAAGCTGGCCGACTACTACGCTTTCCTGAAAAATGTTGCTTCTACGAAATTAATCCAATCCGTCAGCAATTCACAACCGGTAGCGCTTTGCCTCTACTGGATTTCCCAATGTTGCTTCTACGAAATTAATCCAATCCGTCAGCAATTCACAACACGATTCCCGCTCATGTAGCTGCCAGCAATAATGTTGCTTCTACGAAATTAATCCAATCCGTCAGCAATTCACAACAGCTCTTGATTTGTGCGATTTGTGCGCGGGA